>DJNI01000033.1:208-34975 GCA_002436765.1 Clostridiales bacterium UBA6468 | reverse complement strand
CCATATCGGTGATCTGCTCCACCTTTTTCTCTTTTGCCATATTTTCTCATCCTCTCAGAACGCCAGATCTTGATACTCTATTATAGCACCATTGTCAAGGGTCTGCATAGGATGGAGCAGAGGTTTTTGAGAAAATTTTTCGATCCCGGGAGGCGCTTATGACGAAGGTTACGCTGTACCTGGAGCCGGCCGTGGCTCTGTTTTATTCCCGGGTCGCCGCCTGGGCAGGACTGCCGCTGGAGCAGGTGCTCTGCGACAGCCTTTACAAGCTGGCAGGAGAATTGAGCCTGGAGGCGCTGCAAAACCGGGAGGAAAACCCATTGTAATTTCCTCCCGGATTTGCTATACTAAAGGTGAAAAAGATCCCCGCCGTTTTTTCCGGCGTAAAGACAAGATATTCGGAGGTTCTTCCATGAAATCCATCCGCGAAATTTTCAAAACCGGCAAAGGTCCCTCCTCCTCCCACACCATGGGGCCGGAACGCGCCGCGAACTATTTTAAAAGCGCCCACCCCCAGGCCGACGGCTTCCGGGTGATCCTCTACGGCTCCCTGAGCAAAACCGGCGTGGGTCACGGCACCGACCGGGTGCTGCGGGAGGTTCTCTCCCCCGTCCCCACGGAGATCGTGTTTTCGGGCGACACGCTCCCCGCCCCCGCCCACCCCAACACCATGGATCTGATCGCTCTGAAAAACGGGGCGGAAACGGACAGGCTGCGGGTGGAATCCATCGGCGGCGGCGACATCCGCATCCCAGGCCAGCCGGATTCCGAGGGGGAAGAGGTCTACGTGGAGCATTCCTTCGCGGAGATCGCCGATTTCTGCAAGTGGCGCTACATTCAGACCCTCAGCGACTACGTGGAGCTGAACGAGGGGCCGGAGATCTGGGCGTTTCTTCTGGACGTCTGGCAGACCATGAAGCAGTCCATCGACGAGGGTCTTTCCAAAACCGGCGTACTTCCCGGCGGCCTGAACGTCCAGCGCAAGGCAAAATACCTGTATGAGCAGCACCCCAGCGACGAAAACCCTGCCATGAAGGAATTCCAGATGATCGCCGCCTACGCCTACGCCGTCGCCGAGCAGAACGCGGACAACGGCACCATCGTCACCGCCCCCACCTGCGGCGCCTGCGGCGTACTGCCCGCCGTTCTTAAATACGCCCAGGTGACCAAGGGCTTTACCGACGCGCAAATTTGCCGGGGGCTTGCCACCGCCGGCATCATCGGCAATCTGACCAAAACCAACGCCTCCATCTCCGGGGCGGAATGCGGCTGTCAGGCGGAGATCGGCACCGCCTGCTCCATGGCCGCGGCGGCACTGGCAGAGCTGTACCACCAGAATCTGGATCAGGTGGAATATGCCGCGGAGGTCGCCATGGAGCATCACCTGGGGCTGACCTGTGACCCCATCTGCGGTCTGGTGCAGATCCCCTGCATCGAGCGCAACGCCGTGGCCGCCGTCCGCGCCATGAACGCCTGCAATTTAAGCTATTTTCTCACCGGCTCCCGGAACATCAGCTACGACATGGTGTGCCGCGCCATGCGGGAAACCGGCGTCAATCTGGATCACCGCTTCCGGGAAACCAGCGAGGGCGGCCTCGCCAAGCTGTATAACCGGCGGAAAAAGCAGAATTAACGCAAAAGTCCCGCCGTTATCCACAAAAATCGGATAACGGCGGACTTTTTATATCCCGGCCAACAGCCCCACATGGTAGACCACGAATGCCGCCAGCCAGGCAACCAGGCACTGTGCAAACACGATCCCCACCGTCTTCCAGCCGGATCTCAGCTCCGTCCTGATGGTGGAAACCGCCGCCACACAGGGAGTGTACAGCAGGCAGAAGGCAAGAAAGCTCGCCGCCGACGCCGTGGTGAACAGGGAGTGGAGCGCAGTGCCAAGCTGCTCCGTGCTGACGCCCAGGATCACGCCGAAGGTGCTGACCACCGCTTCCTTCGCGGTGAAGCCGGACACCAGCGCCGTCACCATCCGCCAGTCGCCGAAGCCCAGGGGCGCAAAGACGGGCGATACCAGCCGTCCCAGCGCGGCGAGAATGCTGTCTGCGCTGTTTTCCACCACGTTCAGCCGGGTATCGAAAGAGCCCATGAACCAGATGATGACCGTCGCCAGAAAGATCACCGTGAACGCCCGGGTCAGGAAATCCTTCGCCTTCTCCCACATCAGCAGAACCACGGATTTTGCCGAGGGGAAGCGGTAATTGGGCAGCTCCATCACAAAGGGAACGGGATTGCCCTTGAAGGCGGTATTTTTCAGAACCAGCGCCACCAGAATGCCCATCAGGATGCCGCCGAAGTACAGCGCCGGCATCACGATCAGCTCATGTCCCGGGAAAAACGCGGCGGCAAACAGGGTGTAAATGGGAATTTTTGCCGAGCAGCTCATGAAGGGGGTCAGCAGAATGGTCATTTTCCGATCCCGGTTGGAGGAAAGGGTTCTCGTCGCCATGATGGCGGGGACGGAGCAGCCGAAGCCCACCAGCATGGGCACGAAGCTCCTTCCGGAAAGGCCGATCTTCCGCAGCGGCTTGTCCATGACAAAGGCCACCCGGGCCATATAGCCGCTGTCCTCCAGAATGGACAGAAAGAAAAACAGCGTCACGATCAGCGGAAGGAAGCTCACCACGCTGCCCACGCCGGCAAAAATGCCGTCAATGATCAGGCTGTGCACCACGGGGTTGATGCCGTAGACCGTCAGCGCCCGGTCGGCCAGAATGGTCAGTCCGTCAATGGCATAGGACATCACGTCGGACAGAAACGCGCCCACCACGTTGAAGGTCAGGAAGAACACCAGTCCCATGATCGCAATAAACAGCGGGATGGCGAAGATCCGATGGGTCAGCACCTTGTCGAGGCGCATACTGCGCCGGTGCTCCTTGCTTTCCTTTGCCTTCACCACGCACTCTCCGCAAACCTTCTCAATAAAATTATAGCGCATGTCCGCCAGCGCCGCGTTTCTGTCCAGCCCGGTCTCATGCTCCATCTCGATGACGGCGTGCTCGATCAGTTCCTTTTCGTTCCGGCTCAGCTCCAGCGCGTCGAAAAAGTCCTGCTCGCCCTCGATGAGCTTCATGGCGCAGAAGCGGCGGGCGATGTTGATGCGCTGGGCATGATCCTCGATGATGTGGCACACCGCGTGGATGCACCGGTGCACCGGCCCCTCGGGGCAGAAATCCTGCACCTTGGGCGTCACCCGGCGGGAGGCGGTGTCGATCAGCGTGTCCACCAGCTCGGTAATGCCCTGATTTTTCGCCGCGGAAATGGGAACCACCGGGACGCCGAGCGCCTCCGACATCTTCTTTACGTCCACGCTGCCGCCGTTGCCCACCAGCTCGTCCATCATGTTCAGGGCAATCACCGTGGGCACCTGGAGCGTCAGAAGCTGAAGCGTCAGATAGAGGTTGCGCTCCATGTTGGTGGCGTCCACAATGTTGATAATGGCGTCGGGCTTGGATTTGAGGATAAAATCCCGGGTAACGATCTCCTCCTGGGTATAGGGACGGATGGAGTAAATGCCGGGTAAGTCCACCACCTGGTGATTGGTTCCCTTGATCACCCCCGCCTTCTGATCCACCGTAACGCCGGGGAAATTGCCCACGTGCTGATTGGAGCCGGTCAGGGCGTTAAAGAGGGTGGTTTTGCCGCAGTTCTGGTTCCCCGCCAGTGCAAAAATCATACCGTTCCCTCCTTCAGCGCAATTTTCCGGGCATCCTCCCGGCGGATGGTCAGCTCATAGCCCCGCACCTGAATCTGGATTGGGTCGCCCATAGGCGCGATTTTTTGCAGCGTTACCTTTGTTCCGGGAATCAGCCCCATATCCAGAAACCGCAGGCGCAGCGGCCCTTCGCCGCCCACCTGAGAGATCACGCCGGACTGTCCGATCGTCAAGTCGTCAATGGTCATTTTTCTATACCCCCAGGCAATCGGTTTTGCACAATTTTTAATGCTTTTATCATATACCATTTTTCCCCGATCTGCAATACTTCCCGAGGCTCTATTTCCAAAAAAATCCGCCGAAGACGAGATTGCCCGTCCCCGAAGCCGATCCCGGCGGCGATATACGGCGGGCTGCATGGGCTGTCCTCCCTCCGGCCGGGGTCACTGTGTTGCCTTAACGGCGAGAGCTGTGAGCGCAGAGATTATTCGTCCATTCGGGCTGTCGAAAACGGCGGAATACTGTATGCGCCCGCTCTCAATCTGCGATAAGCAAAAAAAGCGCGGGATGCCCTCTTGCAAATCCCCCGGAACCATAGTATTATGAACTACAGTTCCGGAGTATTTCTATTTCGGAGCGTAACCATGGCGCTTTTCATTGCTTAATTTATCTGAAGACTTCCGGGCGAGAGGGCGCACGGGATATCTTCAGGGGCTTCGACCCGAAGGAAAAAGAAAGAAAAGAGGACACACTATGAGCAGCACGGCAAAGAAACGCTGGGGCGACCGGAAAGACGCCCGTTGGATCCGGGATATGGACTCGCTCCATGTCATCCTGCCCCATCTGATGAACCACCGCACGGATGCCGAGGTCTACGTCAACATGGAGTTCGACGTGACGGAAGCGCTTCGCTACATCGCGCGGAAGAACGAGGGCGAGGAAGAATACCGCACCACGCTTTTTCACTGCATTCTCATGGCCGTCGCAAAAACGATATATCTTCGCCCGCAGCTCAACTGCTTCATCTCCGGCCGCCGCTTTTACCAGCGCGACGAGATCTCGCTGGGCTTCGTAGCCAAGAAGCGCTTCGAGGATCACAGCGAGGAGTCCCTCGTGGTCATCTCCGCGCCGGAGGACTGGACGCTCACCCAGGTGACGCGCCGGGTCGTCGGCAAGGTTCACAAGGCCCGCACGGAAAAGAACGACGGTGTGAACGGCGCCATGGACGTGCTCAAAAAGCTGCCCCGCCCTATCCTGGCATTTGTCGTCTGGATCGTCAAGACACTGGACTTCTTCGGGAAGGTGCCCGACTTTCTGCGGCAGGATGACCCGAACTTTGCCACCGTTTTCCTCACCAATCTCGGCAGCATCAAATGCCCCAGCGTCTACCATCATCTCAACAATTACGGTTCCAGCTCCATCATGGCGGCCATCGGCACCATCCGCAAAAGCGAAAAGATCGCCGAGGACGGCAGCCGCGAGGTGCGGGATGTGGTGGACATCGGTTTCACACTGGACGAGCGCATTGCGGACGGCTTCTACTTTGCCCGCTCGCTGAAGATCATACAGCATCTGCTCACGCACCCCGAACTGCTGGAGCTGCCATTGAATCAGGAGGTAACCTGCGACTGAAATCACTGTCAAGGACCTGTGGGCAGATTGTACCGCAGATGTGCTGCTTCCGGAAACCTGAATTGACGGATGCCGCCCACGAATACTGACGTGCTGAGGCAGCCCCTTCTGCCAAAACACAGGCCCGGACACAGAGCGGCCGTATCGCTCGTGTCCGGGCTATGTCTTTTATCCGATTTGCCCGTCAGCTCTCCTGAAGCTGCTGCTTGCGGAACTGGAGAGTATAGAGCTGGTAGTAGCGGCCCTTCCGGTGGAGAAGCTCCTGATGGGTGCCCTGCTCCATGATCTCGCCGTGGGACAGCAGGATAATGTTGTCCGCGTGCTGGATGGTGCTCAGGCGATGGGCTACGATCAGCATGGTGCCGATGTTCTTCATCTTCTCCAGGGAGTCCTGAATGAGCACCTCCGTCTCCGTGTCGATGTTGGCGGTGGCCTCGTCCAGGATCATGACGGAGGGCTTGTGCAGAATGGTTCGGGCGAAGCTCAGCAGCTGCCGCTGACCTGCGGAGAAGTTGTTGCCCTGCTCCCGGACGGTCTCGTCCAGGCCGCCTTCCAGCTTCCTGATAAAGCCGTCGGCGTTGACGTACCGGCAGGCCTGCCAGACGTCCTCGTCCGTCACGTTGTCGGAGCGCAGGACGATGTTGCTGCGGATGTCCCCCGCGAACAGGAATACATCCTGGAGCATCTGGCCGAAGTGGCTGCGCAGAGAGGCAATCTTGATGTGCCGGATATCGATGCCGTCGATCAGAATCTGACCCTTCTGGATGTCATAGTTCCGGCAGATCAGGCTCAGAATGGTGGACTTTCCGGAACCGGTAGCCCCCACAAAGGCCACGGTCTGCTTGGGATACACATGGAAGGAAACGCCCTTCAGCACCCACTCGCCGGGATTGTAGGCAAACCACACGTCCTTAAACTCGATCTCGCCCTTCATCTCCTTCAGCTCGATGGCATCCGGCTCGTCCACCACCTCAGGGACCATGTCCAGAATGGTGAAGATCTTCTCCGCCGCAGCGAAGGACTGCTCCAGCATATCAAACTGCTCGGCCAGCGCCTGGATGGGGTTAAAGAACCGGGAGATATACATATAGAACGCAACCACCGTCTCGCTGGTAATGGTCTGCCCCAGGAAGGTCGTGTCCTGGATATAGCCCTTGCAGCCGATATAGAACAGGAACAGGTTGGAGGTGACGAACAGCATATACACCACGGGCCGGAAGATGCCGAAGACGAACATCCGGTTCAGCTTGGTTCTCTCCAGGCGCTTGCTGCGAACCAGGAACTCGTCCATTTTCCGCTGCTCCTGGTTGAAGATCTGGGTGACCTTCATGCCGGAAAGGTTCTCGGACAGGTAGGTGTTCACATCTGTCCGGGCGTTGTTGACCGTGCGGTGGACATGGCGGGAGAATTTCTGGAAGATGATGGTAAAGAGCACCAGAAACGGCACAAAGCACAGCACCATCAGCGTCAGGGCGTAGTTCAGGATCAGCATGGCCGTCAGCACGCCGATGATCACCAGGGAGTTTTTCGCCAGCGTCACCAGAATGTTGGTGAACAGATAGCTGATGGAGTTGGGGTCGTTGGTGACTCTCGTCACCAGCTTGCCCACGGGAATCTGGTTCAGCTGGGCGTGGGACAGCTGCTCAATGTGGGTGAAGGTATCCAGACGGATCTGGGACAGAATTTTCTGCCCGGTCTTCTGCAAGATCATGGCCTGGAAATAGGTGCAGACCATGGACACCGCCAGGATGCCTGCATACACGGCAACCAGCGAATAGAGCCGGGAAAGCTCGAAGCTCTGCTTGATGGTGCCCTGGATGTCCGCCACCAGCAGGGGGGACACCACGTCGTAGGCGATGGACACCAGCATAATGAAGAACACCAGGACAAAATCCTTTTTATAGGGCTTGGCATAGCCCAGCAGCCGTTTGATGATCTCGCTGTCGGACATATGCCGTTCGCTGGTCTCCTCTTTGGTCTTGCGCTTCAGCACGGCATAGGCCGCCAGAAACAGGATCGTAAACACGCCGATGACGGCGCAGACGATCAAAAGGGGAAGATACTCACGCATTGACCGCACCTCCTTCCTCCTCCAGCCGCTGCAGATCCACCATTTTGCGGTAGGCGGGGTTGGCCGCGTACAGATTGTCATGGGTGTCAAAGCCCGCCAGGCGGCCGTCCTCAATGAACAGCACCTTGTCCATCTGCTCGATGGTGGAAATCCGGTGGGCAATGAGAATGGTGGTCTTGCCCGCCCGGGTGGCGCGGAGATTGTCCAGAATGGCCTTTTCCGTTTTGGTATCCACGGCGGACACGGAATCGTCCAGGATCAGAATGGGCGCGTTCTTCATCAGCGCCCGGGCGATGGAGATGCGCTGCTTCTGGCCGCCGGAGACGGTAACGCCCCGTTCGCCCAGCACCGTCTGATAGCCCATCTGGAATTCGGAAATATTGCCGTCGATATCCGCAAGCTTAGCCGCCCGGCGGATCTCCTCGGAGACGGTTTCGGACTTGCCGAAGGCGATGTTGTTCTCAATGGTGTCCGAGAACAGGAAGTTGTCCTGGGGCACATAGGCGCAGGCGTCACGGACGGAGCGGATGGAGAGGTCGTTCACATCCTTGCCGTCCAGGAACAGCTGCCCGTCGTTTACATTATAAGTGCGCAGGATCAGATCCACCAGGGTGGTCTTGCCGGAGCCGGTCTTGCCCAGAAGACCGACGCTTTCGCCGGGGTGGATGGTAAAGGACACATGCTCCAGCGCGGGGATATCCCCGTCTGGGTAGGTAAAACTGAGGTCGCGGAATTCGATCTGCCCTCTGGGGTTCGTCAGCTCCTGAACGCCGGGGCGATCGAAGACATTCTTGGGCGCGTCCAGCAGCTCGCTGATCCGCTTCAGGGACGCCTTGCCCCGGGAGGTCATGTCGATCAGATCGGCCACGGCCATAATGGGCCAGACCACGGCGGTGAAGTAGCCGATGAACTCCATAAGCTGACCGGCATTGAACTTCCCCTGATAGACCAGATAGCCGCCATAGCCCAGGATCACGCAGATGACGCTCTCCACGAAGGTGGTGACCAGAATCCGCATCAGTACGGAGGTCTTGGTAAAGGCGATGTTGGAGTCCTCACTGTCCCGGTTCAGCTTTTCAAAGGCCATCAGCTCCTTGGCCTCCTTCACGAAGGCCTTGATGACGGCAATGCCGGAAAAGCTCTCCTGGGCGAAGTCGGACAGGTCGGAGAAGCACTTCTGCCGGTAGTCCCACTTTCTGGTCATGTTCCTGCCCACCACCGTGGCGCTGGCGAACAGCAGCCCCATGGGAATCAGGGACAGGACGGTGAGCAGGTGATCCATGCGCCACATTTTGGTAATAGCCAGGGAGCACAGAATGATGGGGTCAAAGAACTGCATGAAGCCCCAGCCGTAGCACTCCTGAACGGTGTCTAAGTCGTTGGTGAACAGGCTCATGAGATTGCCCACCTTGTTCACCTGATAGTATTCCCGGCTCAGATCCTCCGCGTGGCGGAACATCTTATCCCGCAGGTCTGTCTCCACCCTGGTCGCCGCGCCGAAGATCGCCACCCGCCACAGGAACCGACCGAAGACGATGGCAAGAATGATGCCCACCATGGGCATACAGATCCTGTCCAGCAGGAACGCCATATCAAAGGGCACCTGTACGCCGTTTTCCACAATATATCCCTGGTTCAGGCCGTTGATGACCAGCTGATAAATTTCAGGCACCTTCAGCTGCAGGTAGTCCACGGCAAACAGCGCCAGCAGCCCCGTCAGCAGTGCCAGCGCGTACTTGCGGTAATAGACGTTGATATGCTTGCCGAAAATCAAGAAAATCCCTTCTCCTCTCTTTTATAAAGGAAATCCCAATGAAACCGGTCGATTTCACTGCCGCTTCCCTCGCCGCTTCCCTTCCGCAAATTCCGGGGGCGGCAGACAGACTCCTTTTATTGTAGCACAAGCATTTGTTTCGTGCAAGGAAAAAAGTGCGCAAGGCCACAGCGATTGCATGAATACATCTATGGTCGTCAGCTCTCGTCAGTTAATCAGAGATTCCCCAAAAAAGCGATAACCCCGGTTTGTACGAACGGCACAAACCGGGGGCGTTTCGTCTGCAACATCAGGACAGCCGGACGACCAGGCAGTCGCCGATTTTTTGAATGGAGCCGTGGTAGGGATAAACAGGCATTTCCGCAAATTGGGAGGAAGCGTGGATCTCTGCGGTTTCTTCCTCCGAGGCGAAGGTCAGGGAAAAGCCCAGATAGTATTCCAGAAACCGTTGCCGGGAATAGCTGTCAGGGCGGATACCGGCGACGCCGGTAAGCTCCTGCAGAAAGGAAAACTTTTCGTAAAATTCCGGGTCGCGGTAAGTGCCGATGATGGCAAGCCGGGTATTTTCGTCAAATTCCGGCGTCTGCTGAAGGTCTGCCACCAGGGCGGTATAGAAGGCGCGGGTATTTTCCTGACGGAGATACAGGTGCAGACTTGCGGCGTTGGCGACGTAGATGTCGGATGCAATCACACATGCCAGACTTACGGCTAGGGCATCCAGGCCAAATCTCCGAACCAGATCCCAGGCTCTGCCGGAGACGGAAAGGCAGATGTCCGCGGCAAGAATCATCAGCACATAGACGGATACGAAGCCGTACAGCACCAGCGTGTGAATGGACTCGGGGACGGTGAACAGGTACATACAGTTCACGGCCAGGGGGAGAATTGCGACCAGAGCGGCCAGCAGCAGGAGCCGTCCCGGCTGGCGATGCGTTGTTCCCCAGAGAACGAGCAGCACCATGGTGGTAATGATGCCGACACCGTGCATCCACCGGGAGAAGACCGTGGGCATCAGCCCGGCCTTTCCCTGGGTGAAAAAGGCGAAGAACGTGCCGTAAGCCCGCACAACTCCGGCGGGGACGGAAGATAAGCTGAAGCTGACGCGGCTGTCGGCGTAATCCCCCAGACGGACGTCTTTCAGCCGGAGGACGACTTGCGTGGCAGCATAGTAAAGGGCAAGGGAGACGGCGAGGAACAGCAGAAAATACACGCCCTGCCGGATGACCGGTCTTACATCGTCCCCTTCCAGCAGCCGCCGGATGAGTACCAGCACAAGAAGACCGGCCGCAACGGAAATGTAGGACTGATAGATGCTCAGCGACGCGACCATGCATACGACCGCCGGAAGCCCCCGCAGGGCGGAGGGGCGCCGGAGGAACCACACTGCGGTCACTGCCAGCAAAAAGGAAAACGCGAAGGAATTGGAGGTAAACATGTAAGCAAGGGTGCCGGTCAGAGAGGGAAACACCAGAATGCACCCCGCCAGCAGCGCCTGAAACAGCTTGCTGCGGATCCGGAAAATCCGGAGGATGACGCAGACGGAAATCGCCATGAAAACAATGGTGAGAACGCCGTAGATCCAGGGCATGGAGAAATTGGGGAAGATCAGGTCGATGCCGCCCAGCCCCCACCGCCCGGATTCCACCGTGGCGCCCTTCATGAACAGGGAGAGGGCTTCGTCGTGATTCAGAAGCTTGTTGGTAAAGGAAAACGTGTACGCCAGGAAGCCGGCGATCAACGACGCGGCCAGGGGGACGGCGTTTTCCCGGATCCGGAGCAGGAGCCATGTCGCTGCCCGCTCGACCAGCAGAGATTTATTTATCTCTTTCATAGTGAAGACCTCATTTCCCAGATTCAGTTCCGTCATTATATCTTTTTTCCCCCGTTTCGTCAATGGAAAACGGCAAATAAACGTCTGGAAGCGAAAGAAGCGCTTGCATTTGCGTTCTTCATCAGATATAATAAGCTGAATTGCTATTTTTTACTCTCTTTTACATGAGGTTATGCTGTGTATCTGAAATCATTGGAACTGCAAGGCTTTAAGTCCTTCCCGGACAAGACGCTGATCCGGTTCGGCGACGATATTACCGCCATCGTCGGCCCCAACGGCTCCGGAAAATCGAATATTTCCGACGCCATCCTGTGGGTCATGGGCGAACAAAGCTCCAAAACCCTCCGGGGCGCCAAAATGGAGGACGTGATCTTCGGCGGCACCCAGAAGCGCACCGCCGTTGGCTTCGCCGAGGCGACCCTGACGCTGGACAACTCCGACCGGGCGCTGGCCTACGACGCCGACGAGGTGATGGTCACCCGGCGCTACTACCGCTCCGGGGACAGCGAATATTACATCAACAAGCAGTCCGCCCGCCTGCGGGACATCAACGAGATGTTCATGGACACCGGTCTTGGGCGGGAGGGCTACAGCAATATCGGTCAGGGCAGGATCGACGAAATTCTTTCCCTGAAAAGCGGCGACCGCCGGGAGATCTTCGAGGAAGCCGCGGGCATCTCCAAATACCGCCACCGCAAGGAGGAGACGGAGCGGAAGCTGGCCGCCACCGAGGACAATCTGCTGCGCATCGGCGACAAGGTCTCCGAGCTGGAACTGCAGCTGGAGCCGCTGAAGCAGCAGTCGGAAAAGGCAAAAAAATATCTGGAACTGAAGGACGAACTGAAAGGCGTGGAAGTGGCCGTGTGGCTGGACACGCTGGACAGGCTTTCCGCCGCCGCCAAGAAGGCGGAGGAGGACTATGCGTCCGCGTCCTTCGTTTTGCAGCAGGCCCATGACGATCTGGACGCCCTGTACCGTCAGGCAGACCAGCTGGGCGAAGCCTTGCGCACCCGGGACGGCGAACTGGAAACCGTCCGCCTGAAGGTGAACATGCTCTCCGCTACCCACCAGCAGCTGGACGGGCAGATGGCCGTGCTCCGGGGCAATGTGGAGAACAACAACGCCAACATTTCCCGCATTGAGGAAGAACTGAAAGGGCAGGAAGACCGCTCCGGCGGCATCGTGTCTCAGATCGACCAGACGAAGGCCAGAATTGAAGAAATTGAAACGGCTCTTGCAGAAAAGCGCCGGGAGCTGGAGGAATTGCAGCACAAGCTCACCGCCATGACGGCCAGCGCACAGGGACTGACCAAGCAATTCCTGGAGCTGCGGGGGAAGGAATCCTCTCTGGCGGCGGACGTTGCGGGGCGTCAGGCGGACGTGCGGGGTCTGGAAGAAAGCATGGCGCAGACCAAGGAGCGGTTGGAGCAGCTGAATGCCGACCTGTCCGCCGGTGCGGCGAGGCAGCAGGAAGCCCAGGCCAATCTGGATGGCTGCCGCAAGGAGCTGAAAAAAGCCCAGGAGGAAGTGACCGCCGCCAACAACACCATCGCGGGCTACGCCCTTAGGCAAAACACCCGGGTCAAGCGCCGGGACGAATTGCAGGAAAAGATCCGGGACATGACCTCCCGGCGGGATTCCGTGACGGCCAAGGCCAGAGTGTTCCGGGCAATGGAGCGGGACTTTGAAAGCTATAACAAGGCCGTCCGCATGGTGATGCAGGAAGCCCAGCGGGGCGCGCTGCGGAACATTCACGGTCCCGTGTCCCGCCTGATCCGCACCGAGGACAGCTATACGGTGGCCATTGAGATCGCCTTGGGCGCGGCCATGCAGCAGATCGTGGTCGGGACGGAGCAGGACGGCAAGGCGGCCATCGGCTACTTAAAACGCACCGGCGGCGGCCGCGCGACGTTCCTGCCCATGTCCAACATTCAGGGCAGGAGCTTACAGGAGACCGGACTGGAAAACTGCCGGGGCTTCGTGGGCATTGCGTCTGAATTGACCGCGAGCGATGAAAAGTACCGGGGCATTGTGGAAAATCTGCTGGGCAGGACGGTCATCGTGTCCGACATGGACGCGGCCATCACCATGTCCCAGAAGTACCGGGGGCGGTTCAAGATCGTCACATTAGACGGTCAGGTCATGAATCCCGGCGGCTCCATGACCGGCGGCTCCGTGAATAAGGAAGCGGGCATTCTGTCCCGGGCAAACGAGCTGGAAAAGCTGACAGCCCAGGAAAAGAAGCTGGAACAGGAGCTGCTGATCGCCCAGGCAGACTTGCAGGAAGCCCAGCGGCAGTGCGATCAGGTGGAATTTCAGATGAAGGCGGCGCAGGATCAGCTTCGCGGCGCGGAGGATCAAGTGCTGCGATTGCAGGGGCAGGAGAAGCAGTTTGAGATTCTGCTGAACGCCATCGTGGAGGCGGAGACCTCTGCCCAGCGGGAGCGGGATTCCCTGAACGCGCGGCAGGCCTCCGACCGGGAGCGCTATGCCGCCCAGCAGGCGAAAATTCAGGTGTACACCCGGCAGCTTGCCGAGACCCGGCAGACCCTGGCACAGCTGGAAGGCAGCCAAACGGAAGCGGCGGAAGCGAACGCCGCCATCACGGAGAAGATGACGGAGCTGAAAACCGCGGAAGCGGCGCTGGAAGCCGAGCGGGATACGGCGCTGACCCACATTGCGGACTTGCAGAACCTCCGGGCGGCCATGGAGGGCGACCGGGAGAAGAAGGAAGCCCTGGCAGACGCCATCCGGGAGGACACCCACCGTCTGGAAGGAGAGATCGCCCAACTGAAAACCAAGCAGGAGGAAAACGACTCTGAGTCCGACCGGATGAACGCCCTGATGCAAAAGACCCTGGAAGACCGGGCGGAAGCGGAAGCCTCCAAGACCCGGGCAGAGCGGGACGCACAGGAAAAGAACAAGGACATCCTCAACATGGAGCGCGCCTGCGCCCTGCTGGAACAGAAGAAGGTCACCTCCTCCATGGAGGAAAAGCAGATCGTGGACAAGCTGTGGGATTCCTACGGCCTGACCCCCGGCACCGCCCCGGAGCATCGGGGGGAAATCGAAAACGTCACCGCCGGAAACCGCCGGGCGGCGGAGCTGAAACGGAAAATTGCCGCCCTAGGTACGCCCAATCTGGGCGCCATCGAGGAATATGCCCGGGTCAACGAGCGCTACACCTATTTGGCCTCCCAGCGGGACGACGTGCTGACCTCCAAGCGGGAGCTGGAAAGCGTCATCCGGGACATCACCAAAGAGATGACCGCCATCTTTGTTTCGGAATTCGGGAAAATCGACCATTATTTTGGGCAGACTTTTGAAGAAATGTTCGGCGGCGGCAAGGGGCAGCTGATTCTGGAAGACCCGGAAAATCCCCTGACCTGCGGCATTGAGATTCGCGTCCAGCCCCCCGGAAAGCAGGTCAAGACCATCACGCTGCTCTCCGGCGGCGAGAAGGCCTTCGTGGCGACGGCGCTGTACTTCGCCATTCTGAAGGTGCGGCCGACGCCCTTCTGCCTGCTGGACGAGATCGACGCGGCACTGGACGACCGGAACGTGGAGCGGTTTGCAAGCTATCTTCACAATCTGGCGAAAAAGACCCAGTTCATCGTCATCACCCACCGCCGGGGCACCATGGAAGCCTCCGACGTGCTTTACGGCGTGACCATGCAGGAGCAGGGCGTGAGCAAGCTGCTGCGGCTGGACCTGAACCAGATGGAAGAATATTTGGGAATCGTGGAGTAAAGGAGATTTTTATGGGCTTTTTTGACAAAATCAAGGCCGGACTGACCAAGACCCGGGAAGCGCTCAGCGGCACGCTGGGCAGCGTATTTTCCGGCTTTTCCGAAATTGACGACGATTTTTATGATGAGCTGGAGGAAAGCCTGATCCTGGCGGACTTGGGCGTGGACACCTCCGTCAAGGCCGTGGGGCGGCTGCGTAAGGCCGTCCGGGAGCAGCACCTGAAAACCACGGAGGAAGCCCGGGAAGCGCTGAAGGAAATTCTCGTGGACATGCTTTCCGTGGGGGACACGGAGCTGAATCTGTCCACCCACCCCAGCGTGATTCTGGTCATCGGCGTCAACGGCGTGGGCAAGACCACCACCATCGGCAAGATCGCGAAGCAGCTGACCTCTCAGGGAAAGAAGGTCATGCTGGTGGCGGGAGATACCTTCCGGGCGGCGGCCGCCGACCAGCTGGAGATCTGGGCGGGCAGAAGCGGCGCGTCCATCGTCCGCCAGCATGAGGGCGCGGATCCGGCCTCCGTGGTGTTTGACGGCATTCAGTCCGCCAAGGCCAAGGACGTGGACGTCATTCTCATCGACACCGCCGGACGGCTGCACAACAAAACGAATCTGATGAACGAGCTGAACAAGATCAGCCGCATTGTAGCCCGGGAGCTGCCCGACGCCGCCAAGGAAGTCCTGCTGGTGCTGGACGGCACCACCGGCCAGAACGGCCTGATTCAGGCCAAGCAGTTCAAGGAGATCGCGGGGGTCACGGCCATCGCCCTGACCAAGCTGGACGGCACTGCCAAGGGCGGCATCGTCATCGCCGTGGCGGACGCACTGCAAATCCCCGTGAAGTTCGTGGGCGTGGGCGAGCAGGCGGACGACCTGATGCCCTTTGAGGCAAGAGCTTTTGTGGAGGCACTCTTATGAAGAAAATGCTGGCATGGAACCAGTACCAGATCAAGCTGCTTATGGCTTTCCTGATGGTTCTGGATCACTTAGACCATGTTCCGGGGCTGATTCCTGAAAATCTGGCGATGGTGTTCCATGTACTCTCCCGCAGCGTGGCGGTCTGGTTTGCCTACTGCGTTGTGGAGGGTGTGCGATATACCCACGACCTGCGCAGATATCTGCTTCGGCTCTATCTTGCGGCTGGCGGAATGCTGCTGGGAAATCTGGCGCTGGGGATGCTGCTGCAAAGCAAGGACATCACGGTTTCAAACAATATTTTCCTGACCCTCGCACTGGGCGCGACCATGCTTGCAGCGCTGCAATACATTTCCCGGAAGCCGCTGAAAATTCTGGCGGCGGTGGGAATTCTGGCAGTGGGCAGCATTGTAGCGGAAGGCGGACTTACGGCGCTTCCCTTTATGCTGATTGCGCATCTGACCTATGGAAAACCTCGTCTGCGGGATGTCTGGTGCCTGGCGCTGTCGGCAGTGCTGCTGCTCGTGTCCTTTGCACCCTATGACACGTTGGCGGAAACCCTGTCCATGCTGGCGTTCAATTCGGATTTCCTCTTTATATTGGTGCTTCCAATTCTGCATCTGTATAACGGACAACGGGGGACTACCGGGAAGTTTGGAAAATATTTTTTCTATGTTTTTTACCCTGCGCACTTGTGGCTGCTGGCGTTGGCAGCCTATTGGGTATCTTGAGAGGCGAGAAAGATGAAAGTAGTTCTGGCAAGCAAAAACAGACACAAATGGGAAGAAATCCGGAAAATCACCGAGAAATTTGACATGGAGCTGGTAATGGAGTCCGACCTGGGCGTGGACATTGACGTGGAGGAAACGGGAACCACCTTTGAGGAAAATTCCTTTCTGAAAGCCAATGCCGTGATGCAGGCCACCGGGCTTCCGGCGCTGGCGGATGATTCCGGCATTGCGGTGGACGCCCTGAACGGGGAACCCGGCATTTACTCCGCCCGGTACGGCTTCGATGATACCCTGGACGACTGGGGCAGATTGCAGCTGCTGCTGAAAAACACGGAAGCTGTCCCCGATGGGAAGCGTCAGGCGCAGTTCGTCTGCGTCATCACCATGGTCACCCCTGAGGGCAAGGTGATCCAGGCACGGGGCGAGGTGCACGGCGAGCTTTTGCGCGCCCCCGCCGGGACGGGCGGCTTCGGCTATGATCCCATTTTCTACTATCCGCCCTTCGGCAAGACCCTGGCGGAGGTAACGCCTGAGGAAAAGAATCGGGTGTCCCACCGGGCGGTTGCTTTGCGGGCATTTTACGACAAACTCAAGGAGGAAGGCTATGCTGACAAGTAAACAGCGCGCCGAGTTCCGGGCGCAGGCGAACAGCTTAGAAACCACCCTGATGGTGGGCAAGGACGGCGTAACGGAGGCAGTGGTCGCGGAAGCGGACAAGCTCCTCACCGCACGGGAGCTGGTAAAGGGCAAGGTGCTGGAAACCGCCCTGATGAGCGCGAGAGAGGCGTCCGACGCCATCTGCGAAGCCACCGGCGCCGACGGCATTTCCTGCGTCGGCTCCAGGTTCGTCATCTGGCGGTTCAGCGAAAAATGTCAGGCCGAGCGCAACCAGACCGGCCGCGCCAAACACAAGGAGACCCCCAGGTCCAAGGCAGACCCGGTGGGAAAGGGCGTCCGCGCCCGCCGCCAGGCTGCCCGTCAGGCGCGGGAGCAGCGCAACCAGTATTTCCGGGAGCAGGCCATCGAAAAGTCCATTGAGCAGAGCCGGGAACGGCAGCAGAGAAAGCAGAAATAACCCGAACGGTGCCACGAAAGAACAGCAGCAGCGGAATTTTTCCTCCGCAATTTGCGGGATAAACAGGTACAGGAGCGGTGAAAATGGAACGAATCGGCATTTACGGCGGAACCTTCAATCCTCCCCACGCCGGCCATATTCAGGCGGCGAAGCAGGCGGTCGCGGCGCTGAACCTCGATAAGCTGGTGATCATTCCCACGCGTATTGCGCCCCACAAGGCGCTCCCCGAGGATTCGCCCACCCCGCGGCAGCGCCTTGAAATGCTGCGCATTGCGGCGGCGGACTGCCCGAAGGCCGAGGTTTCGGACATCGAGCTGAACCGGGGCGGCGTCAGCTACACCTTCCAGACCGTATCGGAGCTGAAGGAGCGCTACCCTGACGCGGAGCTGATTCTGCTCATGGGCAGCGATATGTTCCTGTGCTTCGACCAGTGGAGGCAGCCCGACGACATCCTGAAAAATGCGGAGCTGGGCGTTTTCTACCGGGGAAACAAGGGAGAAAAAACCGCCGTTGCCGAAAATCAGGCGAAGCTGGAGCGGCGGGGGGCGAAAATCCGACTGGTGGAAAACGACATTGTGGATATTTCCTCCACCCAGCTGCGGCGGATGCTGGCGTTTCACTGCGCGGGGCCGTTTCTGTCCCCCGGTGTGGCGGCGTACATTCGGGAACACGGGCTGTACGATGTGAACGCCCCGTGGAAGAACCTCCCCATGCCGGAGCTGGAGCGGGTGGTCGTCCGGCTGCTGAACCCCAACCGGGTGGCGCACGTCTTAGGCTGCCGGGACACGGCGGTGGCGCTGGCCAAGCGCTGGGGCGCGGACGTGACCGACGCCGCCCGGGCGGGCATTCTCCACGATATTACCAAGGCGCTGGACGGGCCGCTGCAGTTGACAGTCTGTGCCGAATATGGTAAAATATTAGGCGAATTTTCCAGAAAATACCCCAGAACCCTCCACGCCCTCACCGGTTCCATGGTGGCGGAGCGGATTTTCGGGGAAAATAAGGCGGTGGTCTCCGCCATCCGCAGCCACACCACGGGAAAAGCGGACATGAACCTGCTGGAAACCATCATTTATGTAGCAGACTATATGGAGCCGAACCGGAGCTTTCCCGGCGTGGAACAGCTCCGGGAGCTGGCGTTTTCCGACCTGACCGCGGCGCTGAAGCTGGGACTGGAAATGACGCTGGAACATCTGAAGGAGCAGGGCAGTGAGGTTTCGCCGGAGTCCAGAGAAGCATTGGACTGGCTCAACCGTCAGAAAACGGAAGCCCTGTAGAAAGGAAGAGGTTATGTTAACCCCAAAAGAAATCGCTTACGAGGTTACCAAGGCGCTGGACGCCAAAAAAGGACAGAACATCAAGCTGCTGAAAATTGACCGGGTCAGCTCCCTGGCGGATTATTTCCTGATCTGCACCGGCACCTCCAGCACCCACGTCAAGACGCTCTGCGACTATGCCGAGTACACGCTGGAGCAGCTGGGGGAGCAGATGCTCAGCCGGGAAGGCCACCGGGGCAATTCCTGGGAGCTGCTGGATTACGGCAGCATCGTCGTCCACGTTTTTACCGAGGAAGCCCGGAAGTTCTATGACTTAGAGCGCCTGTGGGCGGACGCGGAGACCGTGGATATCCGGGATATCATTATTGAAGAGAATTAACGGCTGACCGAAGCGCAGCCGGTTTGAGAGGTGTGTTCGGCATGAATTACGATTACGCGAAAATTGAGGCCAAGTGGCACAGGTACTGGCAGGAGCATAATACCTTCTACACCGATGTGTGGGATTTCTCCAAACCCAAATACTATGTGCTGGATATGTTCCCGTATCCCTCCGGCGTCGGCCTGCACGCGGGTCATCCCGAGGGCTACACGGCGACGGACATCGTCTCCCGGATGAAGCGGATGCAGGGCTACAACGTGCTGCACCCCATGGGGTATGACTCCTTCGGTCTGCCGGCGGAGCAGTACGCCGTGAATACCGGCCATAATCCCAACGGCTTCACTCAGAAGAACATCGAGACCTTCTCCGCACAGCTGAAGGAGCTTGGTTTCGATTACGACTGGTCGAAGATGATCGCCACCTCCGACCCGTCCTTCTACAAGTGGACGCAGTGGATCTTTAAGAAGCTCTATGAGGCGGGCTACGCCAAGCGCATCGAGATGCCCGTGAACTGGTGCGAGGAGCTGGGTACCGTGCTCAGCAACGACGAGGTCATCGACGGCAAGTCCGAGCGGGGCGGCTATCCCGTGGTCAAGAAGAACATGATGCAGTGGGTCATCGACCAGCCCGCCTTCGCGGAAAAGCTGCTGGAAGGTCTCAATGAGATCGACTGGCCGGAATCCACCAAGGAGATCCAGCGCAACTGGATCGGCAAGTCCACCGGCGTGGAGGTGGACTTCCAGCTGGTGGGCGGCGGCGAGTTCTCCATCTACACCACCTGCATCGAGACGATCTACGGCATTACCTTCATGGTGCTCGCCCCCGACGGCAAGATCGTGCAGAGCCTGATGGATCGGGTGCAGAACAAGCAAGCGGTTCAGGCGTACATCGACGAGTCCGTGAAGAAGAGCGACATGGATCGTACCGAGCTGAACAAGACCAAGTCCGGCTGCCGCCTGGAGGGCGTCTACGCCATCAACCCCGTCAACGGTAAGCAGGTGCCCGTGTTCATCGGTGACTTCGTCCTGGCGAGCTACGGCACCGGCGCGGTCATGGCCGTCCCCAGCCACGATCAGCGTGATTTCGAGTACGCTCAGGTGCATAACATCCCCATGATCCAGGTCATCGACGGCGCGGACGTGTCCGAGCACGCCTTTGAGAAGCAGGATTATCTGGGCAAGGGCTGCAAGCTTATCAACTCCGAGGAGTTCACCGGCATGACGGTGGAGGAGGCCAAGGAGGCCATCACCTGCAAGCTGGAAAAGGCCGGCGTGGCCAGAAGAAAGGTCAACTACCATTTCCGGGAGTGGATCTTTGCCCGCCAGAGATACTGGGGCGAGCCGGTTCCCTGCGTGTACACCGACGACGGAAAGATCTATTTCGTGCCGGATGACGAGCTGCCGGTGATCCTGCCGGAGCTGGAGGATTACAAGGGACGCAACGGTCAGGCGCCGCTGGAAAATGCCACCGAGTGGAAGAAATACGACCGTAACGGCATTCACGGCGTCCGGGAGACCTCTACCATGCCCGGCAGCGCCGGTTCCTCCTGGTATTATTTCCGCTATATCGACCCCAAAAATGACAAGATGTTCTGCGACCCGGAGCTTGCGAAGCACTGGATGCCGGTCGACCTGTACGTGGGCGGCCCGGAGCACGCCGTGGGTCATCTGATGTATTCGAGGATCTGGAACCGTTTCCTGTACGATCAGGGGCTGTCTCCCGTGAAGGAGCCGTTCAAGAAGCTGGTGCATCAGGGCATGATCCTGGGCGAAAACGGCATCAAGATGGGCAAGCGCTTCCCGGAGTTCGTGGTGAATCCCAGCGACGTGGTGCGGGAGTACGGCGCGGATACCCTGCGGCTGTACGAGATGTTCATGGGGCCGCTGGAAGTGTCCAAGCCCTGGAGCACCACCGGCGTGGTGGGCGCGAAGAAGTTCATCAACCGCGTGTGGAACTTCTTCACCGAGGAAAAGAACATCACCGATACCGACGACGGCAAGCTCACGAAAATCTATCACCAGACGGTGAAGAAGGTCACCTCCGACTTTGAGGCGCTGGGCTTCAACACGGCCATTGCCCAGATGATGGTATTTGTCAACGAGGTCTACAAGAACGGCAGCTGCCCCAAGGCCTATGCCGAGGGCTTCATCAAGATGCTTTCCTGCATCACGCCTCACGTGGGCGAGGAGATCTGGCAGCTGCTGGGGCATGACGACACCATCGCCTACGAAAGCTGGCCGGCCTATTCCGAGGAAAAGTGCAAGGATGCCGAGGTGAACATCGCGGTGCAGGTCAACGGCAAGATGCGCGGCACCGTGCTGATGGACGCCGACCTTTCCAACGAGGAAGTGGTGGCAAACGCCGTGGCGGACGAAAAAATCGCCAAATTCCTCCAGAAGCAGGGCGGCCGGATCGTGAAGACCATCGTGGTAAAGAACAAGCTGGTCAACCTGATCGTCAAGTAATTTGATTTCCCGAATGATTTAAGATTTTCTTTGGAGTTCCGTATAATTTGTGAATTTTTAGAATTATTCCTTGACAATTCGGGAAAGAACAATTATAATGTATCAAGCCAATGTGGCCCTGAAAGCATCCTGGATCGAGCCGGATGCCATCGGAGGGAGGGAAAACAATGTCTGAAATTCGCGTCAAGGAGAACGAGTCTCTGGAGAGCGCTCTGCGTCGTTTTAAGCGCAGCTGTGCCAAGGAAGGCGTGATCGCTGAGGTCAAGAAGCGCGAGCATTACGTCAGCCCCAGCCTGAAGCGGAAGCAGAAGTCCGAAGCTGCCCGTAAGAACAAGAGAAAGTTCTACTGATCCCTCATGAAAACAATTAAAACCGCTCTGGGTAACCAGAGCGGTTTTTGCGTGTAACCCTAAAAGAAGCCGTCTCTCACATTCTTCGGAAATCGTGAGAGACAGCTTTTTTGCAATGTTACATTTTCTCCGGGGCGGAGAAGCCTAGGATGTGGATGCAGGTTTCCAGGATGTTTTTGGCCAGACCCAGCAGGGCGATGTGTCCGGCTTTCAGGGTTGCGTCCGGCTCCTTGAGGACGGGAGTTTCGTGGTAGAACTTGTTCACCGCGCCCGCCAGCTCGTAGATGTAGGCGCAGATCAGATTGGGCGCGGAGGAAGCCAGGGCGGCTTCCAGCGTGGGCTGTAAGCGGGTGATGACGTTCATTAAATCCTTGGCGAAGGGGTTCGCCGGGGGCTGGATGGGCAGGTGCGCCCAATCGCCGTATTTCGCCAGAATGGACTTGATACGGACGATGGTGTAGAGAATGTAGGGGCCGGTGTTGCCCTCGAAGGCGGCAAAGCGCTCCAGGTCAAAGTTGTAGTCCTTGGTGGGCTGGTTGCTGAGATCGCCGTATTTCAGGGCGGCAAGGGCAATTTTCGCGGTGGTGGCGTCTACTTCGGAGGCGTCCACGATTTTGTTTTCCACGACTTTTGCCCGGACGAAAGCCGTCATATCGGCAATGAGAGTCTCCAGACGGAGCACGCCGCCGTCGCGGGTCTTGAAGGGCTTGCCATCCTTGCCGTTCATGGTGCCGTGGCCGATATGCTCCAGAGCGGTGGTGTCGGGGACGATGCCGCACTTCCGGGCGGCGCGGAACACCTGCTCAAAGTGCAGCGCCTGCCGCTTGTCGGTGACGTAGAGCATCTTGTCTGGGTGCCAGTCCCGCATCCGCTGAACCATGGTGGCAAGGTCGGTGGTGGCATAGATGGAGGAACCGTCGGACTTGACCAGAATGCAGGGGGGGACTTCCTTCTTGTCCGTTTCCTCCGCCACGGGAATGACCCACGCGCCATCGGAGAGAACGGCGTAGCCCTTTTCCTTCATCTCCGCGACCATGGCAGGGATGTAGGGGTCGGCGTCGCTTTCCCCCAGCCACTTTTCAAAGTGGACGTCCAGACTGTCATAAATCCGCCGCAGGTCGGGCAGGGACACATTCATGATGTGCTGCCAGATGGCGCGGTAGCCCCGGCGGCCCTGCTGCAATTCAAAGGTCGCGGTGTGGGCGCGCCTGGCAAAGGCTTCGTCCACCTTCTTCCGGGCGGAGGCGGCGGGGTAAAGCTTCTCCAGATCCGACAGGGTGAAGGGCGGCTCGGCGGGGTATTCTCCCATAAAATTCGGGTCAAAATAAGGAAGGTTCGGCTGGCGATCCTGAAGCTCCGCGATGATGAGGCCCATTTGCAGACCCCAGTCCCCCAGATGCACGTCGCCGATGGTGTTGTAGCCGAAGAAGGCGTACAGCCGTTTCATGGCTTCACCGATGATGGCGGGGCGCAGATGGCCGATGTGCAGTGGCTTTGCCACGTTGGCGCCGCCGTAGTCCACCACGATGGTTTTCCCCGCGCCGGTTTTCTCTACGCCAAAGTCGGGGGCGGTGCGCATGTTTTCGAGATAATTTTCCAGGAACGCCCCGGAGAGCTTCAGGTTGATGAAGCCGGGCATGACGGCCTCGACGAGGGAATCGTCGTCGGCGTTCAGCTTCTCCGCTACCGCTTTCGCGATCTGGATGGGGGCGCAGTGGTACTGCTTCGCGGCGGCCAGAGCGCCGTTGCACTGGTATTCGCACAGGTCGGGGCGGTTGGAGACCGTCACCCGGCCGTAGGAGGCGTCATAGCCCGCGTCGGCAAAGGCACGCTTCATTTTTTCGGTGATGATATCAAGAATTTTTTCCATAGTTCACTCCCACCTCTGAGACAAAATCAGCCCTGCTGCTTCCGCTCGGCCATCCACGCGAGGTAATCGTCGTAGGTTCCGTACTTGTCGATGATGGTGCCGTCCGGCTGGAAGGCGATGACCCGGTTACAGGTGGAGGTCAGCAGCTCATGGTCGTGGGAGGCCAGCAGCACCACGCCGGGGAATGCCTCCAGGCCCTTGTTCACCGCCTGAATGGACTCCATGTCCAGATGGTTGGTGGGCTGGTCAAGCAGCACCACGTTGGCGCCGGAAAGCATCATCCGGCTGAGCATACACCGCACCTTTTCGCCGCCGGAGAGGACGTTTACGGGCTTGAACACGTCCTCGTTGCTGAACAGCATCCGCCCAAGGAAGCCACGGAGGTACACGTCGTCCTTCTTGGCGGAATACTGGCGCAGCCAGTCCACCAGCTCCATCCGGTTCCCGTCAAAGTAGGGGGAATTGTCCTTGGGCAGATAGCTGCGGATGGTGGACACGCCCCACTTGACGCTGCCCTCCTCCGGCTCCAGCTCGCCCATGAGGATTTTGAACAGGGCGGTCTGCGCCAGCTCGTTTTCGCCTACGAAGGCGATCTTGTCCCCCCGGTTCACGGAGAAATACACCTTGTCCAGCAGCTTCACACCGTCCACGGTGACGGACACGTCCTTGACGGTGAGCACGTCCTTGCCCAGCTCCCGCTCCTGCTGGAATCCCACGAAGGGGTAGCGGCGGGTGGAGCAGGGCATTTCCTCCACGGTCAGCTTGTCCAAGAGCTTGCGGCGGGCGGTAGCCTGTTTGGCCTTGGCCTTGTTGGCGGAGAAGCGCTGGATGAACAGCTGCAATTCTTCAATCTTTTCCTGATTGCGCTTGTTCTTGTTGCGCAGCATGGCCTGCACCATCTGGGAGGACTCGTACCAGAAGTCGTAGTTGCCCACATACATCTTGATTTTGCCGTAGTCGATGTCCACGGTGTGGGTGCAGACGGTGTTCAGGAAGTGGCGGTCATGGCTCACGGCGATGACCATGCCGGGGAAGTCCAGAAGAAAATCCTCCAGCCAGTTGATGGCTTCAATGTCCAGATTGTTGGTGGGCTCGTCCAGCATGACGATGTCGGGATTGCCGAACAGCGCCTGTGCCAGCAGGATCTTCACCTTGAGACGGGGGTCAACGGAGGCCATCTGCTCATAGTGCAGCTCCGTGCCGATGCCCAGACCCTGCAGAAGGCGGGAGGCGTCTGACTCCGCTTCCCAGCCGCCCAGCTCGGCAAATTCGGCTTCCAGATCGGCCGCCCGCAGGCCGTCCTCGTCGGTGAAGTCCGGCTTTTCGTAGATGGCGTCCTTCTCCTTCATGACCTCGTACAGGTGGGCGTTGCCCATGATCACCGTGTCCATGACGGTGTAATCGTCATAGGCATTCTGGTTCTGCTTCAGAACGGAGACACGCTTGGTGGGGTCGACGGTGACGGAGCCGTTGGTGGAGTCCAGCTCCCCCGTCAGGATGCGCAGGAACGTGGATTTGCCTGCGCCGTTGGCGCCGATGATGCCATAGCAGTTGCCGGGGAGGAACTGCAGGTCAACGTGCTGGAACAGCCACTGACCGCCAAACTGCATACCGAGATTGCTTACTGTAATCATTTCTTACTCCTTAACCTTTTTCGTGACAGTTGATAACTGCACATAACTATACAGGATAATCATACCACATAATCTGAAATAATCAATCACGTTTCGGGCAATTATGAATAAATCGAGAAATTTTTACAAAAGCCCTTGCTTTTTTCCACAGGTGCGCTATAATGTTAGCACTCAAACACCTAGAGTGCTAAATAAGGATGTGTATTGATTATGGAAAAGCAGCAATTCAAAGCGGAGTCTCAGCGTCTTCTTGACCTGATGATCAACTCCATTTATACCCACAAGGAGATCTTCCTTCGTGAGATCATCTCCAACGCCTCCGACGCCATCGATAAGCTGGCCTATACGGCGCTCACCGACGACAAGGTGGGCATCAACCGGGATGAGTTCGCCATCACCATTACCCGTGACCCCGAAAACCGTACCCTGACCGTTTCCGATAACGGCATCGGTATGTCCAAGGACGAAATGATCGAGAACCTGGGCACCATCGCCAAGTCCGGTTCTCTGGGCTTCAAGCAGGCCATGGAGAAGAATGATGACATCGACATCATCGGTCAGTTCGGCGTTGGCTTCTATTCCGCCTTCATGGTGGCTTCCTCCATCACCGTCATTTCCAGGAAGTACGGCGAGGACAAGGCCTGGAAGTGGGTCTCCGACGGCGCGGACGGCTATACCATCGAGGAAACGGAAAAGGCTGCCCCCGGCACCGACGTTATCATGACCCTGAAGGCCGACACCGAGGAAGAAAAATATTCCGAGTATCTGGAGGAATACGAAATCCGCAGTCTGATCCGCAAGTATTCCGACTATATCCGTTATCCCATCCGGATGGAGGTCACCAAATCCCGCCCCGTGGAGGAGCCGAAGGACGAGAACGCCGAGGGTGAGGAAAAGAAGGAACCCAAGTATGAATCCTACACCGAGATGGAGACCCTGAACTCCATGGTGCCCATCTGGCAGCGGGACAAGAAGGACGTAACCCAGGAGGAGTACGACACCTTCTACCGGGACAAGTTCTTTGACTACAACAAGCCCCTGCGCACCATCCACTACAATGTAGAGGGCAATGTCTCCTTCAAGGCGCTGCTGTATATCCCCGGCAAAGCGCCCTATGATTTCTACACCAAGGACTACAAGCGCGGCCTGCAGCTGTACAGCAGCGGCGTGCTGATCATGGACAACTGCGAAGACCTGCTGCCCGAGCATTTCCGCTTCGTCCGGGGCGTGGTGGACAGCCAGGATCTGTCCCTGAACATCAGCCGTGAAATGCTCCAGCACAACCGCCAGCTGACCATCATCGCCCGGAACATCGAGAAGAAGATCAAGTCCGAGCTGAAGGCCATGCTGGAAAACGACCGGGAGAAGTACGAGGAATTCTACGCCGCCTTCGGCCGTCAGCTGAAGTACGGCACCGTCTCCGACTACGGCGCACACAAGGAAGCGACCCAGGATCTGCTGCTGTTCTACAGCCACAAGCAGGGCAAGCTGATCTCCCTGAAGGAGTACGTAGACGCCATGGCCGAGGGTCAGGAGAAGATCTACTATGCTCCCGGCGAGAACAAGGAGCGTCTGAGCAAGCTGCCCCAGGTGGAGACCCTGGCGAAGAAGGGCTATGACGTTCTGCTGTTCACCGAGGATGTGGACGAGTTCGTGCCTCAGACCCTGATGAGCTACATGGAAAAGCCCTTCTGCAACGTTTCCACCGAGGACTTAGGCTTGCAGACCGAGGAGGAAAAGAAGCAGGCGGAGGAAAAGGCCGAGGAAATGAAGGGTCTGCTGACCTTCGTGAAGGAGACCCTGGGAGACCAGGTCAAGGAGGTCAGGCTGTCCTCCGAGCTGGGCAGTCACCCCGCGTGTATGATTCCCGCTGAAGGTATGAGCTTTGAGATGGAGAAGTACATGAAGCGGGCAAACCCCGAGTTTGCCTTCCCTGTCGGCCGCGTGCTGGAGCTGAACCCGGAGCACGCGGCGGTGCAGGCCATGCAGAAGGCCATGACCGAGGATCCCGAAAAGGCCAAGGATTACGCGAAGCTTCTGTGCTATCAGGCGCAGCTCATGGCGGAGCTGCCGCTGGACGACCCCTACGCCTACACCGAGCTGGTGTGCAAGCTGATGAAGTAACGCCCGCAAACAAAAGGGTTGCTTTTGACGTATCCGTATGGTAAAATATCCCCACCGAAAGAAATGGAGGGTTTTGCATGACCTACACGTATTCGTATATCAGTGATGACCTGGCCAGCGGACTGCTGTCCGGGATCTTCAGCGGCGTTCCCACGATGCTGATCGGCATTGCCACCTACGTCCTGGGGGCGTTGGCACTTTACACCATCGCCAAGCGCCGGGGGCTGAACCATCCGTGGCTGGCCTGGATCCCCGTGGCAAGCGTGTGGATCGTGGGTTCGCTTTCCGACCAGTACCGCTATGTGGTCAACGGAGAGAACAAATCCAAGCGGAAGGTTCTGCTGACGCTGAACATCATCACCTTCGTGCTGAGCATAGTGATCGTTGCGTGCGCGATCGTGGCGTTGGTACAGGCGGTTGTGGGCGCCGCGGGAAATGTCAGCGAGGATGCCATGCTGGGCATGATCCTGGGGCCGGTGCTGAGCGTTGCCGGTCTGGCGCTGCCTCTGGCGGGCGTTGCCATTGCTTACGCAGTGGTCTATTACATGGCGCTGTACGATATCTTCAAGTCCCTGGATCCCAATAACTGCGTGCTGTTTTTGGTGCTGAGCATCGTATTCGGCGTGACGGAGCCGTTCTTCCTGTTCTTCAACCGGAACAAGGATGGCGGAATGCCTCCCAGACGTCCCGAACCGGCCTGCATACCTCCGGAACCGAACTGGTGTGATAACAGCCAGGATACGGACAACACGGATTTCCTGTAAAAAAACCTGCCTTTCCTCGGAAAGGCAGGTTTTTTACGGTGATGGCAGAATTTATAAATGTCCGTTTGATGCGTGCAAATGTTTTTGCCAGAAAATCACTTTTTCCCGTCAGGCGGTTGACAAGCGGAAAAATATCCGGTATACTAGGCAATATGCAATAAAAGACGGCTTCATTATTGGAGGAAATGACAAATGGTTATCAAATGGGATGTGACCATTCCCAAGCTGTCCGGGGACACCCCCCGCAGGGCGTACATCTATCTTCCGGAAAGCTACGACGAAGAACCCGACCGGCGGTATCCGGTTATGTACATGTTCGACGGGCACAACGTGTTTTTCGACGAGGACGCGACCTTCGGCAAGTCCTGGGGCATGAACGACTACATGGAGCGCTCCGGAAAGCAGCTGATCATCGTGGGCGTGGAGTGCAACCATCAGGGCAACTGCCGGCTGTCGGAGTATTCCCCCGTGACCTTTGAAAATGCCGAGCTGGGGAGGGTCAAGGGCAAGGGCGGCACCACCATGAACTGGATGGTAAACGAGCTGAAGCCCTACATCGACGAGCATTTCCGCACCCTGCCCGACCGGCGGAATACCATTCTCGCGGGCTCCTCCATGGGCGGCCTGATGGCGCTGCACGGCGTGACGGCCTACAATTCCGTTTTTCAGCGGGCAGCCTGCCTGTCTCCCAGCCTTTGGGTCGCGCCGGGAAAGGTGATGGAGCTGATCGCCAAAGCACGCATCCGTCCGGATACGACCATTTACATGGACTACGGGGAAAACGAAATGGCCAACCACGCGGCAAGTCAGGCGGTCATTCCCTCCGCGGCGTATCTGCTGCTGACCAAGGGGGTCAATCTGACCTTTCGCATCGTCCCCGGGGGAAATCACTCGGAGGCAAGCTGGGAAAAGCAGATCCCTATTTTTATGGAGTGTCTGGGACTTTGACATAAAAGAGAACGAGGGAAAGCGTATGGAAATTCGCTACGAAAAGCATTGGAGCGGCTGGCTGAACCGGGACATGGAATTCAAAATCTACGGCAGCTGCGGCAAGCCCGTGATCTTCATTCCCTGCCAGGCGGGGCGGTTCTGGGATTTTGAGTCCTTCAAAATGGTGGACTACTGGGCGCCATGGATCGAGTCCGGCAAGTGCATGGTCTTCTCCATCGACACCATTGATAACGAAAGCTGGGCCGCCATAGGCGCGGACAACCGCCGGCGCATTGAGAACCACGAAAAGTGGTACCACTACGTGGTAGACGAACTGGTGCCTTACATCAAACATATCGCCGGTATGGCCAACAGACACGATCAGGGCATTATGACCTTCGGCGCGTCCATGGGCGCCATGCACGCCGCCAATTTTTACTACCGCCGTCCCGACCTGTTCGACGGCTGCTTCGCCATCTCCGGCCTGTACGACAACAAGGAGTTCTTCGGCGACTACTGCGATGAGCTGGTGTACGCCAACTGCCCCTGCCTGTATTTGCAGAACATGCCCGACGACCACTATTACAAGGCCATCTACAACAGCCAGAAGAGCCTGATCGTCTGCGGTCAGGGCGCATGGGAGGAGCCGCTGCTGGAATCCACCCGCTGGCTGGACACGGTCTGCTGCCAGAAGGGCATCCACACCCGGTTTGAATACTGGGGCTATGACGTTGACCACGACTGGCCGTGGTGGTACAAAATGGTGCAGACTTATCTGCCTTGGTTTCTGGGCTAAAGACATAAGGAGTGAGACACATGAAGAACTTCATATTCATCTCCCCGAATTTCCCCATGACCTACTGGAAATTCTGCCGGGAGCTGAAAAATAACGGTATGCGGGTGCTGGGCATCGGCGACAGCCCCTATGACGATCTGCTTCAGGAGCTGCGTGACAGTCTGGACGAATACTATAAGGTTTCCAGCCTGGAAAACTATGACGAGGTGTTCAAGGCCGTCGCCTTCTTCACCTACAAATACGGCAAGATCGACTGGCTGGAAAGCAACAACGAGTACTGGCTGATGCAGGACGCCGCGCTGCGCACCGAGTTCAACATCACCACCGGTCCCAAGCTGGACGAGATGGACAAGATCAAGTTCAAGTCCTGCATGAAAGAATATTACGCCAAGGCCGGTATCCCCACCGCCCGGTATCATCTGGTGGAGGGGCTGGAGGACGCGCTGGAATTTGCCCACACCGTGGGTTATCCCGTGGTGGTCAAGCCGGACAGCGGCGTGGGCGCCTGCAACACCTACAAGCTGCAATCCGATGATGACGTCCGGTGGTTCATCGGCAATAAGGACGACGCCGTGTACATCATGGAGGAGTTTGTCAACGGCTATGTCCAGACCTTCGACGGCATCGTGGATTCCAAGGGACAGATGCTGTTCGAGTCCGGCAACATCACGCCCCTGTCCATCATGGACATCGTGAACACCCAGGGAGATTCCGTATATTATCTGGTGAAGGAGCTGCCGGAGAAGATCCGCAAGGCCGGACTTGCCACCGTGAAAGCCTTCGGCGTCAGGAGCCGCTTCGTCCATCTGGAATTCTTCGTCCTGAACGAAGATCAGGCGGGGCTGGGCAAAAAGGGGGACGTGATCGGTCTGGAGGTCAACATGCGCCCCTCCGGCGGCTACACCCCCGAGATGTACAACTACTCCCAGGAGACCGACGTGTACAAGATCTGGGCGGACATGGTAGCCTTCGACTGCAACACCAAACCCATCGGCGCGCATCACTTCTGCGCCTTCTACGGCCGCCGGGACGGACGGCGCTACAAGCTGGACGACTACGAGATCATGACGAAGTACGGCAGCAAAATGGTCATGCGGGGACGCATCCCCGACGCCCTCTCCGGCGCCATGGCAAACCAGATGTACGTAGCCAATTTCGACACCGAAGAAGAAATGATGGCCTTCTACGAAGACATGGCCGCGACCTACGAGGGATAAAAAGATTAGCAGCCACGGCGGGTTTCCTGCCGTGGCTGTTAATTTGGTTCCTGATTTGCTTAGTCTCCCCTATCCTTTGAATGGGCAACACTTTTCAGAAGTTCTTCTGCGGATATCCCGTAGAGCTTCGCAAGCGCCAGCAAATTTGACGTACTGGGGTCAACCGCTCCGTTCTCCCATTTGGACACGGCCTGCCGGCTGACGCCCAGCGCGTCCGCCACAAATTCCTGTGTCATTTTGCAGCGAAGTCTCTGCGCTTTCAGTTCCTCTCCCAATGATCGCTGAATGACGCTTTTTTCTTCCCGTACTTCCTTGGAGCCAATGTATTTCTTCAGCGCTTTCACGATCAGCACCAGAAGGTAACCTGCAAAGCCGAGTATAACGGTCATGAGCAGCATGTTGAAAATTTCTGCAAACAGAGAAAGCCTCATTGCCTGATCCTCCTACGGTTGATGCTCCCATTTTACCAGATTTATGCAGTTGCGTCCACCACTTATTGCGCACTTATTGGTTGATTTGCGGTTTACATCCCCATCACGATTAGGCTGAGTGCCGTGGCTGCTGTTGAAATTTTTGCGGATATATGGTATAGTGGAACAGACTGCTGCGAACATAAGGAGGAACGCAATATGAAGAAAATAAAATGTATGCTGCTTGCGGGATTGCTCATTTTTACATTATGCGCGTGTTCACAAAATAAGCAGTCTGCGATGTGCATAAAGCCAAGTGATTTTTCGGAGGAAACACGGGAAGTCCTCAGTCTGTTTGATGATGAAATCCAGTTCTTCGATATATCCTTTGATGAAACTGCGAAATCCTATGCAGTATCGATTTGGGCCTATCATGACGGTGAATGGGTCGAAGATGGAACAACGGCCGGAAATGTTGACCATTTAACTGGAAAAATAGCCGTGAGACTGACGGAAACAGGCTGTGATCTATATACCATCGATGAAAACGGCCATGTCAAGTACAGCTTCCCGTTTGTAGACACGCCATTTGACGAATCCACAGGGATTGGCGGGACAAGAATTGACCGGGAGATACCGATCGAGCTGAATAAAGAAATACCCCTTTGGGTCAGAATCGGAACAACTGCGGACAGCATGCGCGTTATGGAGATAACGGACGATTTCAGAAATGCCGAATGCAATGCGGGAATCGCCGTTACCCTTACGGTATCTGATGAAGAGGTGGATACAAAATGAGTACAAAGAAAGCAATCGGTGATTCGTTTACCGCGATCTTTATTTTACTTGTTTCACAGCTTATCGCCCAGGGCATTGCATGCGCGTTTGGCATGATAAAGGTTCCGTCCGGTGTCCGCAATATCATTGCGGGAGCCTTATATGCCGGATTGGCGTATGTTCTTCTGAAAGTTTTTGCCGCTAAAATCGTGAAGCTGCCCATGGCAGAGCTGGGAATGCCGGAATTTGCCGTCAAAAAAAGATGGATTCTGATAGCCGTATTATTGCCGGTCACTGTCAAAGGGATCTACCTTCTGGCGTTTGGCGGTCGGTATGTTTCTTCCCATATGAGCGGAACGCAGATTTTTGATACATTAAGCGCGGGCATCGCGTTTACCGGAATCGCGGCCGGGTTCGTTGAAGAGATGGTATTCCGAGGTATTATTCTGAATGTCCTAAAGAAAAAATGGAACCTTACGGCGGCGGTTATCGTCCCCTCAATAGCGTTTGGTTTTGTGCATATTCTGGGGATGGATTTTTCGGTAGGCAGCTGCCTGCTGGTCATTCTTGCCGGTACGATGGTGGGCATCATGTTTTCCTTGATTGCAGTCGAAAGCGGCTCCGTTTGGAACAGCGGGATGGTACACGCCGTCTGGAATGTGGTTATGATCGGCGGAGGGCTGGCCATCGGGGAAAAGGCGGATGCCTATTCCGTAATGACGTACGTCCTTGACTCCCAATTGTTTGCGGTTACGGGTGGTGAATTCGGCGTCGAGGCATCCGCCATTTCACTGGCGGGATACATAATTGTGGCCGGTATGGCGTTAGCCATGCTCCGGTCGGAAAAGAAAGCAGGCAGGACGCTTTGATGGGAAGCCGAACGCCCCGGGCAGATGCCCGGGGCGTTTTGCGCTCATATCACAGCTTATGAAAAACCGGCTGCCGGTTTTCAAAGGTACAGACGTACCCGAAAATATCCTTCAGAATGTCACAGGCACGGAAGGTGTACTGACCCACCCGGTTGCAGCGGTGGGCGTCGGAGCCCACGGTGACGATCTCGCCGCCCATCTCCCGGAAGCGCCGGAACATGTCGGCGGAGGGGAGAAAATCGCCGCAGCGGTCAACGCCGCTGGTGTTCATTTCCAGTCCCTTACCCTTTTCGGCCAGAACCCGGAGAATTTCGTCGATGACCTCCTTATGGGCGGCATAGGACAGAGGCGCGTGGGTGGGGTGGCAGGGGGGCTTGCTGATATAGGTCAGGTGCGCCAGCACGTCGAAATCCTCGTGAACCTGCACGCAGGCCAGGGTTTCCTCCAGATACCGCTGCTCCACCTGATAAACGGTCTTCCCACGCCAGAACGGCTCAAAATACACGTCAAGCCCGTCCACGAAATGGATGGAGCCGAGAACAAAATCAAAGGGACGCCGGGCAAGGTCTTTCCGGAACTGCGCCTGATTGTCCCGGACAAGTCCGAATTCCACGCCCCGCCGGATGGTCAGCCCGGGCAGCGCCAGATGGTCATATTCCCCGTTGTAGTCCTCCGTGCGGAAGGTCAGGTCGCCCATCTGCCCGGTGGGGTCGTAGTCCAGATGGTCGGTGAAGCAAACTTCCTTCAGCCCGGCGTCCAGCGCCGCCTGCGCCATGGCGCGGCCGGTGTCGTGGCCGTCAAAGGAAACCCGGGAATGCATGTGGAAATCAAACATTGCTCTCTTTCTCCTCCAAAAACCGGCGGAATGCCGTGGGCAGCGCCGCCTGGGCGTTGATCTGCTCTGCCGTGAACCAGGAAAAATCGCCGGACGCTTCGGCAACCTCCAGATAAATTCCCTTCATATTCCACTGAATGTGGGTGAAAATATGTTTTCTTGAAACCTCCCGCTGAATTTCCCGGGGACGAAGCCCCATCCGTTCCACCTCGGCCAGTGCCTGAGCCGTATTCAGATGCCCGGCCACGTTGGGGAATTGCCACAGCCCCGCGAGAAGCCCCTTGTCCGGACGCTTTTCCAGAGCATATTTCCCGTCGCATTGCAGAATGAATACCGTTCTGTCCTCCTGCCGCCGCTCCCCCTTGGGAGACTTGACGGGGAGAGCTTCCGCTGTGCCGTGCTGATATCCGAGGCAAATCTCCCGACAGGGGCAGATTTCACATTCCGGCTTCCGGTTGGGGCCGCAGAGGGTGGCACCCAGCTCCATCAGCGCCTGGGTGAAGTCACCGGCCTCTTTCGGATAAATGGCGGCAAGCGCTTCCCGGACGCCGGCTTTCACGGCGGGCAAGTCGATGGGCGACGGATCGTCCGTCAGCCGGGAGAAGACCCGCAGCACATTGCCGTC
>DJNI01000033.1:0-184 GCA_002436765.1 Clostridiales bacterium UBA6468 | reverse complement strand
CCGTCCACCGCCGGGACGGGAAGGTCAAAGGCGATGGAGCAAATGGCGCCCGCAGTATACTCACCGATACCGGGCAGCGCCAGAACCGCGTCATATTCCCCGGGAAATTGGCCGTTATAACGTTCCTGAATGATCTGCGCGGCCTTTTTCAGATTCCGCACACGGCTGTAATAGCCCAGCCCCT
>DJNI01000050.1 GCA_002436765.1 Clostridiales bacterium UBA6468 | reverse complement strand
CTTCGGCTGAGCAGCGGATATTTTTCCCCAGCTGTGCAGTTCCAAAAGTGGGAAATACATAGAGTATTTCTCCACTTTCGGAACTTTCATCTGGTGAAAAACCTCTCGCTGTCAGCTCTCGTCGATTAAATCAGAGGATCCTGAAATGAATGGGAGGCATTTTTATGAAGGTATGGAAGAAGAATCTGGTTGCGGCGGCGATTTTGGTGACGGTATGCGCGGGCATCTACGTCAACTGGCGCTACACCGAAGATCAGGCGGCGGCAAATCTCACGGATACCCTGGACACGGAAAAGGTCATGTCCGACGACAATCTGGTGCTCAGTGAGGATATGGCGGCCATCTCCGCCGGGGAAGATGTGGCGACTACCTCCACCGACTACTTTGCCGCCGTCCGGCTGTCCCGGCAGCAGGCGAGGGACAACGCCGTGAATCTTTTGCAGGAAGCCATGTCCTACAGCGAAAGCTCCAAGGAGGCGGAGTCTGCGGTGGAGCTGGAGCAGATCGTGCAGACGGCGCTGAGTGAAGCCCAGATCGAAAGCCTGGTCATTGCCAAGGGCTATGCCGACTGCGTGGCCTACATGTCCGGCGAGGGCATCTCCGTTGCGGTGGCCTCTCCCGAGGGCGGCTTGCAGCGGGAGGACGTAGCCGTCATCGCGGACATCGTTATGGCGCAGTCCGACTATTCCCTGAACGACATCCGCGTTGTGGAAGTTCAATGATTTTATGCCCCGGATGACGGTCATCCGGGGCGTTTTGCAAATCCATGCTTTGCTTGCAGAAAATGGTTGTATTTTTCCGGATTTGTGGTACAATAAACAAAAGTGTGTCAAGCCCACGGGCGGGACAAACATTTAGGAGGTAAAACCTTATGGCTGAATATAAGCAGTACATCACCCAGATTCAGGAAAACGGCAGCGTCATGATCTCCGAGGACGTGGTTGCGACCATCGTAGCCCATGCTCTTTCTGAGGTGGAGGGCGTCGGCTCTCTGGGCATCAAGCCCGGCGTCAGCATCGCGGACTTTACCAATAAGAAGAATTGGGCCAAGGGTTTGAAGATCCTGATCGCGGAGGACAATACCCTTACCATCGAGTGCGGCATTATGGTCTGCTACGGCTACAGCGTCGTGGACGTGGCGAAGGACGTGCAGGCGGCAGTGACCGCCAGCGTGGAGTCCATCACCGGCACGAAGGTCGAGAGCGTCTGCGTCAACGTCTGCGGCATCGTCCACAAGTAAGGCCGGGCGGTATGAAAAGAGGCGACGCCAGAGAACTGGCAGTACATCTGATTTACGGCCGGGCGTTCACCGGCGAGGAGCCGGAGCAGGTGGTTTCCACCCGCCTGGACAAGGAATATTACGGGAAACTGGCTGAAGAAAATGAGGTATATGCCCAGCGCCCCGACCGGTTCCAGCTGCGCTATATCGACTCGGTGGTCACCGGCGTTGCCAACCGGGAGGACGAGCTGGACGATGTGATCCGGCAATTTTCCATCGGCTGGGACATCAGCCGCATTTCCAGGCTCGCCCGGTGCATTCTGCGGCTGGCGATCTACGAAATTCTCTACGTGGACGACGTTCCCACCGGCGTTGCGGTTGCCGAAGCGGTGCGCATTGCGAAAAAATACGACGGCGACGATACCGGCGCATTTGTCAACGGCATTTTGGGCAGCTTTGTCCGCAGCCGGAACACGGAGACGGAAGCCCCTCAAGAGGAAGCCAAATGAGCGTCATCGGCATCGACACCAGCAATTACACCACCTCCATCGCCTTTTTTGACGGCGAGGGAGGCGAAAATTGCTCCCGCCTTCTGCCCGTCAGGCAGGGGGAGCTGGGTCTGCGCCAGTCCGACGCGGTATTTGCCCATATCAAAAGCCTGCCGGAGCTTTCCGGCAGGCTGTTTTCCCATATTCAGAAGGAGGACACCATTACGGCGGTGGGTGTCAGCACCCGTCCCCGGGCGGTGGATGGGAGCTATATGCCCTGTTTTATGGTGGGCTACTCCCACGCGAAGCTGCTTGCGGACGCGCTTGGCGTGCCGCTGGTGGAGGTTTCCCACCAGCAGGGACATGTGGCCGCGTCGTTGTGGAGCGCGGGACGGCTGGACTTGATGGAAGAAACCCACCTTGCATGGCACTTGTCCGGCGGCACCACGGAGCTGCTTCTGGTGGAGCCGGAGAGCAGAAATGTGAAGTGTACCCGCATTGGCGGCACCACGGATATTTCCGCCGGGCAGCTGATCGACCGGACGGGGCAGCTTTTGGATTTGCCGTTCCCCTCCGGGAAGCATCTGGACAGTCTCAGCCGGGAAGCGACGGGGAAGGACGTGTTCCGGGTCAAATGCCGGAACAGCGAATTTTCCCTTTCCGGCGTGCAGAACAAGGTGCAGCAGTTCCATGCCGCCTGCGCTGACCCCGCCGAGACGGCGGCCTACGCCCTGCGGTGCATCACGAGTGCGGTATATCAGGCGACGGTTCAGGCGCTGGAAGCCTATCCGGGGCTGAGCGTGATATTTTCCGGGGGCGTCGCGTCCAATTCCATGCTCCGGGAGCTGACGGCGCCCCTCCATCCCGTTTTTGCACAGCCGCAGTTTTCCACGGACAACGCCATGGGCGTCGCCGTGCTGACAAAACGACTGACGGAGGAATAACATGGCTCAGAACGTTCTGTCCATTACCCAATTAACCGAATACATCCGCGGACGGCTGGACGACGACCCCTTCCTGGGGCAGGTGGCCGTCCGGGGCGAGATCAGCAATTATAAGGTCTACCCATCGGGGCACCACTATTTTACGCTGAAGGACGAAGGGGCGGCGCTGAAGTGCGTCATGTTCAAGAGCTATGCCATGCGTCTGCGCTTCCGGCCGGACAACGGCATGAAGGTCATCGCCATGGGCAAGGTCACGGTCTACCCCAGAGACGGGGCGTATCAGCTGTACTGCACCGGGCTGACGCCGGAGGGCGTGGGCGATCTGAGCGTGGCCTTCGAGCAGCTGAAGGAGAAGCTGCGGAAGGAGGGGCTGTTCGATACGGCGCACAAGAAGCCGCTGCCGGCGTATCCCCGGCGCATCGCCATCGTGACGTCTCCGGCGGGCGCGGCGGTACACGACATGATACGCATACTGCGGCGGAGGTACCCGCTGGCCAAGGTGCTGCTGCTGCCGGTACGGGTGCAGGGCAAAGAGGCGCCGGCGGAGATCGCGGGCGCGA
>DJNI01000052.1 GCA_002436765.1 Clostridiales bacterium UBA6468 | reverse complement strand
AGGTGTTCTGACTGCCCAGCACAGCCGCAATATGGCTCCACTTGAAGGTGTTGCCGTTGGCTTCAATGGTGAACGCATAGCCCACCAGGATAATCAGGAAAACAAAGATAAAGCTGTACTGCGACCAGATCCTGCCGACGACACCGCCGAAGCTGTTTTTCTTTTTCATTGCGCTACCTCCACTTTCAGATCCACCGCATTGGTGGAATAGAGCATTACGTTGTGCTCGCTGACCTCACAATGCAGGAATTCCCTGGCGATGCGGCCATCGTAAAACACGATACAGCGGTCGGCTACCTTCTGGATCTCCGGGATCTCCAGCGTGTTGAAAATGACTGCCTTTCCCGCTGCGGCGAAGCTGAGCATCAGCCTGTAGATCTCCGCCTTTGCGCCGACATCCACACCCTGCGTGGGATTGTCGAACAGCAGCACGTCCGCACCGATGTTCAGCCAACGGGCGATGAACACCTTTTGCTGGTTGCCGCCGGACAGAGAGGTGATGCACTGGGAGCTGTCTTCGGCCTTGATATGCAGCTGCTCCTTGAAGCTTTCGTAGCGTGCCTGCTCCTGCCTGAAATGAATAAAGGGTCTGGAGCGGGTTATCGCGTGCTCTGCCAGATAAAAGTTTTCCAGGATGCTCATATCCGGAACGACGGAGTTTTCCTTGCGGTTTGCCGGCAGCATACCCATGCCGCTTTTCATGAATCTGGAAGAACGTCCGTGAACGGCTTTGCCGTTGACGAAGATCTCGCCGCTCCCTGCCGGCAGGGCACCGAACACCGTTTGCAGCAGCTCGCTGGCGCCGCAGCCGGCGAGACCTGTCAGTGCAACGATCTCACCCCGGCGTACCGTCAGGTCGATATGCGAAAACCCTTCGCCGCTCAGGTCCCGCAGGATCAGCAGCGGCTCGCCCAGCTCGCGCGGACTGTAGATTTCGGCGTCCACGTATTTTGCGCCGACCATGTCCGAGGTGATGGCATGGGGATTGGTATCTTTTATATTGCCTGAGGAAATAAACTCACCGTTTCTCAGTACCGTGTACCGGTCGGCAACGGCAAAGATCTCCGGCATCTTGTGGGAGATGAAGATGAATGATTTCCCCTCTGTTTTCAATTTACGGAGTATTTCAAAAAGATGCTCGATCTCGCTGTTGGACAGAGCCGTCGTCGGCTCATCCAGGATCAGGAGTTTTGCGTCCGCATATAGCGCACGGCAGATCTCCAACAGCTGCTTTTCACTGGTTTTCAGTTCGCTGACCATGGCGCTGGGATCAATGTCCACGCCCAGATCCTCAAACAGCTGCCTGGTTTTCAGCACCTGTTCTTTGGTGTTCAGCAGTCCGAACCGGGTCAGCTCCCGGCGCAGAAAGATGTTGTCCGCCACCGTCAGATCGTTTATCACATTCAGTTCCTGATGAACGAAGGCAATGCCGGCCGCTTCCATCTGGTGTATGGTCGGGCTGGAATACTCCCTGCCACAGAAGACGATGCTGCCCTCATCGGCCGGAATGACGCCGGTGAGAATGTTCATCAGCGTGGATTTTCCTGCGCCGTTCTCGCCCAGAAGGGCGTGGATCTCCCCCTCGTTTACCGTCAGATGAATGTCGGACAGGACTCTGGACGGGCCGAACGACTTGGAAATATGACTCATTTCAAGGATGCTCATAGATGTTGTCCCCTTGCTCTGCATGGGAGACGCCTTCCGGCGGTCCCTTTTTGAAATGCGGATGCAGGGAATATCCCTGCATCCGCGCAAATGGCACAGGCGATGGCTCAGGCGTGACCCTTGAAGCCTTCGTACTGCGAGACGTTGCTGCGGTCAACGATCCAGGTGGGCTGATATTCGCCGGCGCCGAGCTCATAGTTCCAGTTGCCGGCCAGATAATCTTCCATCTTTACGATGACGTCCTGCATCATCTTCGGGGAGAAGTACATGGACATCATATCGTCGAAGTACTTGTTTGCAAGCTCGGACTGTGCGGAGGTACCGGCCATGACGTCGTACAGCTCCTGCATACCGCCGATGGCGGAGATGTAGACATCCATCTGCTCCAGATCGGCGAGCGTCGCCTCAGAAGCGCCTGCTTCCAGATAGTTCAGGACGCCGAAGGTCATCTCATCGTCCATGGAATAGATGTACAGCTTGTTGGCGTTGGCCTTCGCGGCGGCGACGATCTCATCGAGCTTCTGCTCCATGTAGTCATAAGCACCGTCAGCAGACCAGTTGCAGACCACGGAATAGGTGTTGAACACGGCGTCCAGAGAAGCGTCGTCCCAGACTTCGGTGGTCTTGAAGCTCTTGCCCAGTGCCTCGTCGGAGTATTCGATCTCGCCCTTCAGGAACTGACGGAAGCCTTCTTCACGGCGGGAGCAGACGGTACCGTTGTCACCGTACAGGGTCACGACGGTGTCGCCGGGCTTCATGCCGTTCTTTTGCAGCCAGTACGCAATGCCGGCGCCGCACTGCCAGTTATCACCGGAGGCGTTCAGGATGGCGTACTTCTCGGTAGCCTCGATGATGCGGTCGAAGGAGATGAAGGGGATCCCTTCGGCGTGCAGAGCTTCCTGACCGGCCTGGGCGGAATCGTCCAGAGCAAACATGACGACACCCACGGCGTCACCGTTGGCGATGATGGTATTGACCTGGTCGACCTGCTCTTCACCGGAGGAAGCGGGCATATAAACCGCCTTATAGGTTCCGGCTTCGGTGATTTCCTTGCACTTGGCCTCGGCATAGGCACCGGCCTGTGCGGTCCAGCCGTGGTCGGGGGTGGGACCCATCACGTAGATGGTGTTGGCGCCGTCCTTTACGGCGGCATCGTCTTTCGCGGCGGTGGTTGCGGCATCGTTTTTCGCGGTGGTGTCGTCCTTGACGTCGGTCTTGCTGCCGCAGGCCACCAGAGCCAGAGACAGTGCCAGGACAAGGATCAGCGCAATGATTTTTTTCATGTAATTTCCTCCATTCTTTTTTTATATAACACCCGCTGGCGCGGGCACTATACCGAATTTACAGTGCGACCAGCCGACCCTCTTCGGCCGAGCGCAGACAGGCGAATACCGCCTGCATGGAACGGATCACGTCCGCGGCGTCCAGGACACTGGGGCGGTTTTCTTCGATGGCAGAAACAAACTCGTCGATAACGCCGGAGGATGCCTGCTGGGCGTCGTCGTTGGTTTGGAGGCGATCCAGGGCGTAGAGCACCCGAGTGCCGTCTGCGTTGACCACCTTCAGGGAGTACTGGGGATCGGCGTAAAGCTTCATAATGCCCTTTTCGCAATACAGGACGGAAGCGTTGCATTCCTCACCGTAATGCGTCCAGCTGGTGGTGACGGTTCCCATTGCGCCGTCGGCAAAATTGAGGATCTCTACCGAGTTGTCATCCACCTCGATGGGCGTGCCGTCCGGGAACTTCTTGTCCAGCACCTGCATGGTGGAGTAGACGGAGGTGATCTCGGAGCCGATGAGATAGCGCATCAGGTCGATCTTGTGAATGCCAAGATCTGCCATGGAACCGAAAGAGGCGCTGGCCTTCTTAAAGAACCAGGTGTTGGCGCTTTTGTCCATGCTCCACATTTCGGGGCCTTTATGGCCGAAGGTGGACTGGAAGGTGATGACGCGGCCGAGCACGCCGGAGGTCAGAAGCTCCTTCGCCTTCCTGTGCGCCGGAGCAAGGCGCTGGTTGTGCCCGATCATCAGGCGCTTTCCGCTTTCTTTGGCGGCGGCCACCATAGCCTCGCACTGCTCCATGGTGACGGCCATGGGCTTTTCGCACAGGACGTGCTTGCCGGCTCTCAGTGCCTTGATGCTGATCTCGGCATGAAAGGCGTTGGCCATACAGACGGAGACCGCATCGATCTCCGGATCTGCCAGCATGGCGTCTACGTCGGCATAGACACTGCCGCCGTAGAGATCCGCCAGTGCCTGCGCCCGCGCGTCGATCAGATCGTAAAAACCCCTGATCTGCACGTCTGCGTTGTGGAAATACTCATAGCCGTGACGCTGCTTGGCGATGGAGCCGCAGCCAATAATGCCTACTCTCAACATATTCGTGTCTCCTTTGTCCTATTTTTCGTACAGCGGCGAGACGGACTCGCGCCGTACCAGTCTATGCGGTAAAAACGTTCGTTTCCGGGGCACCTGCTCTTCGTGCAGCATTTGCAGCAGGATCTCCAGACTCACGCGCCCCATCCGGTAACAGGGCTGGGCGACGGTGGTCAGGTATGGGTGGAACATGGTGGTGTAATCCACGTCGTCAAATCCGGTTACCGACAGATCCCCCGGAACGCCCAGCCCCAGATCGTGGGCGCGGGAGATAACGCTGAGAGCCAGAATGTCTGACACGCAGAACACGGCGGTGGGGCGGGGAACGGCGCGCAGCAGCCTGTCTGCCGCGGCAAGACCGGAGGCGTAGGAGTAATCCGCATCGGCCATGGCGATCAGATCCCCGGCGCAGGGCAGGTTCGCTTCCCGCAGGGCATCTTCATATCCGCGGCGGCGAAGCTCGGTGGAAATAAAGGCGTTGTCCGCGCTGAGCAGCGCAATCCGGCGGTGCCCCTGCGCAACAAGATACCGTACCGTTTCTACGGCGGCGGCATAGTTGTCGATGGAAACGGACGGCTGCTCCAGCTCCGGTACATACTCGCAGCACTGGACGATGGGGTAGTGCCGGGCGTAGTCCTTCAGCAGGGGGTTATCTTTGCGGCAGCCCAGAAAAATGGCGCCGTCGGCCCGGTGTGCATCGAGCATCTTCAGAAAACGCGCTTCATTCTCCGACTGTCCGCCGGTGTTGCAGATCAGCACGCTGTATGCGCTGTGATTGGCAAGATCGCCGATACCGGCCAGAATGCTGGAATAGTAGGGGTTGGAAAAGTTCGGAGCCAGCGTCAGGATTACGCGGCTTTCGCTCCGACGCAGGTTCCGCGCCGACTGGTTAGGGACATAATCCAGCGCCTGTATGGCTGCCTTCACTCGCTGGGCGGTGGCCGGCTTTACCGAATCGCTGCCGTTGAGTACCCTGGAGACCGTCGCCACGGAAACGCCCGCATATTTTGCTACCTCGTCGATCGTTACCATGCGGCTCCTCCGTTCTCGCTGCTCAAAATGTAATGGATTACATTTTTGGCTGCCAAAAAGGCCGTCCGGCTTTTTTGACGAGGGGATCGCAGTCTGCCGCGCGCACTTCCTGTCCGCCTGCGGACGGCAATCTCTGCCGAGCCTTTCTGACATGCCGCAAAATGTAATGGATTACATTTTTTGCAGATTCATCATATCAGCCTTAAGGCATTCTGTCAAGAAGAAAGATGATGAGCATAGCGAATTTTGGTCATTTCACCAACATCCCCTCTGGAAATTTTGGCAGACTGCACAATCCTGCCGCCGCCCGTTATTTTTTTCTTGACAAAGCAAGCGTTTCTGATTACCTTAAAATCATCAATAGTGCGTATCTGCGCATGCCGGAGCCTGCGGGAGCTTTCCGTTCAGGGCTGGGACCGGGCAAAATGCCTGCCGTCGAAAGTCCCGGAAGAGGTGCCGCTCCGTGGCGCTGCCGGAAGCAAGGGGATCTCTGAATCAAATCGGCAAGAGCCGTGAGGGAGAGGTTTTGGCCGATCGGGGTATTTGAAACGGCGGAATAGGGGTATTTCCCGTTTTCGATACCCAAGAGCGGGCGAAAAGGATCCGCTCGCGGCCGCAGACGATTTATTCGGAGGCTCCCGGGAAGCAGGCGCCGTGAAAGGAGCAATATCGATGAAAATGGGTCTGGTGACTGCCATTCTGGAGCAGTATGATTATGAAAAAATGATCGACATCGTGTCGGAACTCGGCTTTTCCTGTGTGGAGGTGGCCTGCTGGCCGGCCGGGAAGGCAGAGCGCCGCTACGCCGGCGTCAGCCACATCGATGTCGTACGGGTGTGCGAGGACGCCGCTTATGCCGGCCACATTCTGGACTACGCCGCCGCACACAACGTGGAAATTTCCGCTCTGGCATTCTATCCCAACACCATGGACGGCGATCCGGAAAAGCGTGCCGCCAATGTTGAGCACCTCATGCACGTCATCCGCGCCAGCGCAAAGCTGGGCGTCAATATGGTCACCACCTTCATCGGGCGGGATCAGACCAAGAGCGTGGAGGACAATCTGGAGATGGTCAGGCAGGTGTGGCCGCCGATCCTTGCTCTGGCGGAGGAGCTGGGTGTGAGGGTTGCGATCGAAAACTGTCCCATGCTCTTTGGCCGCGACCAGTGGCCCGGCGGACAGAACCTGATGACCACGCCGGTCATCTGGCAGAAGATTTTTGATATTCTGCCCAGCGGCAATCTGGGCATCAACTTCGATCCCAGCCACTTCGTTTGGCAGATGATCGATTACATCAAACCCCTGTATGCGTTCAGGGACAAGATATTCCATGTGCATTACAAGGACATCAAGCTGTACCCGGAGAAGCTGGCGCAGGTGGGCGTGATGGCGTATCCTCTGGAGTTCATGTCCCCCAAGCTGCCCGGCCTGGGCGATGTGGACTGGGGTAAATTCGTTTCTGCGCTGACCGACATCGGCTACGACGGCTACACCTGTATTGAGGTGGAGGACAAGGCTTTCGAGGGCAGCGAGGAGGCTGTTCTGAAATCTCTGCGGCTGAGCAAGCGGTATCTGGAGCAGTTCGTGATCTGAAAGAGGGAGCCCCATTTTGCCCCACCCCATCGCTTTTTTTCGGCGGTTGTTTGTGTTTCCGGAACGAAGAGGGGACACGAACGGAAAAGAGACGGACAAATGGCGGAGGCAAAAACGGATGCCGGGAAATGCGGCGGGCACAAGGCCTCATGCGTGAGCACGGCACCGCGAAAATGCGCAAATGTCGGTGCATGAAGTTTTTGCGTTTCATTTCCGGTAGCTCCGCAGGGGCGAGGAAACGGCACCACATTTCTTATAAGGCAGCACCGCACAATTCGGCAAGAAGTCTCAGCCGGAATTTTTGCCCCGATTCAAAGTTCCAAGAACGGAGGAATCCTGTATGTACCCGCAAGGGGTATGCCGCATCCGCAGGTCGGCTCACGCCGGCGACGGCTGCGGGATATTCCCGCTTTCGGAACTGCACGGCCGGGGAAAAGGATCCGCTCACAGCCGAAGACGATTTATTCAGAGGCTTCTTAAGACTGCCGCCGACCATCGGCTCGGATACACCCCGGGCGGATATGACGGCAATAAACACTGGAGAGGGGTGCACTATGAAAAGAAAACGGACAGCCGCGCTTGTGGCTGCGGGGGCTATGATGCTGCTTCTCGCCGCCTGCGGCGATCGACCGGCCGCCAATGATGGCAGCAACGTGACTTCTGCTGTACAAACCGAGCCCCTGCAAATTGAGACACAGCCCAGGGAAGAATTCAGGATCACGCAGACTGCGGCAAAAAGTGCGCAGACCGAGCGGTATGAAAGCGCCGATTTCAGCATTACCATTCCCGAAGGATGGAACGTGACGACCGGAGGAACGAATATCTATCACAGCATTCGGATCACCGACCCGAACGAACCGCTGAACCAGATGTTTATCCTGCTCAAGGCAGACATTATGCTGCACAGTCAGGCAGGAAAGGATGCATGGCAGCGAAGCTACCAGAACGGCAATGCTCAGGCGGCGATTCTCGCCAGGGCTCCCGTGCTGGACAATCCGTCTACTGAGGGATTCTTCCAAATCTTCCCGCAGTACGCATCCTTTGTCACAGATGTAGAACCATCGTATTCCGGCTACACGTTTCCGCAGTTCAACGATTTTACCGTGACCGATCGCTTCGCTTCTACAAGCAGCCTTGCCGCATCTGCCCTGGGGGATGAGCTGCTGCGGGCTACCTTTACCGACAACGGCAAAGAGGGCGAGGGAATGTTTTCCGCATCTGTGGTGGATTTCGGCAGCTATACGATCTCCGATGGCAGCGTGGTGGACTATCAACTGCAAACAGCCGACGGCGGCTACTACATGGTCTATAACATTGTGGCGATCACTGCAGCCAAGGATACCTTCATCGAGTGGGAAAGTGTTCTGACCGAGTGCATGAAGACCCTGCAATACTCTGACAGCTTTATCAGCGCCACGAATCAGGCCAGCAACGAGACGGTTGCCCTTGCCATGCAGATCAGCCGGAATTTCAATGAAACCATGGATGCGATGATGTCCTCATGGGAAAGCCGCAACCGGAGCCAGGATATTATGAGCCAGAAGCAGAGCGACGCGATTCTCGGCTATGAGCGTGTGTACGATACGCAAACCGGGGAGACCTACAAAGCGACCAATGGCTTTACGGATGTATATGACGGCGAACGGTATCAGGCGGTAACGGATGATGCGATGTATGCCCAACCCGTCAGCGGCTACATTGAAAAAGTAAGCTAAGGCAACACCGCACAATTGCGCTTGCGAGTCTCAGCCGCATTTTTGCCCCGCTTTTCAAGCTTTGAATCGGGACAAAAATCCCGGCTGAGACTTCTTGCCGAATTGTGCGGTGTTGCCTTAGGAACATCGGACGATGAACCTGCCTCCCGATATGTATTGCAGAACAGGGAAAAACGTTTCTGCTTCCCTGCATATAGCGTTATCCCCAACGATAACGAAAAAATCTGGAATTTTTGTTGACAATCCTGAAAAAATGCGTATAATACCATCTTGTATGGATACAGAAAAGAAAAGTAGAATACCCGAGTGCGGCAATGTGCCGGATCTTGCCGGCGTTAAGACGGTGGTGGGGGCGAAACAGCTGAAAAAGGCTGTGGAGGCAGGCCGCGTCAGGTATGTTTTTCTGGCTGAAAATGCCGATCCCGCCGTCACAGCGCCCATCGCGCTGCTGTGCCGGTCGAAGAAAGTCCAGACTGCCTGGGTTCCCAGTATGGCCGAGCTTGGCCGTGCCTGCGGTATCGAGGTGGGCGCGGCGGCCGCCGCCGTCGTGGATTGACCGTGGTTCTACCGGACGACCGTCCGTAGAATATAAGACCCGCCGAAATGGCGAGAACAAAAGAAAGGAGAAAATTGATGCCTACTTTTAATCAGCTCGTAAGAAATGGCCGTCAGCAGGCTACCTACAAGTCCACCGCCCCTGCTCTGCAGAGAGGTCTGAACACTCTGGAGAACAAGGCGACGAATCTGCCTTCCCCCCAGAAGCGCGGCGTTTGCACTGCTGTTCGTACCACCACCCCCAAGAAGCCGAACTCCGCTCTGCGTAAGATCGCCCGTGTGCGTCTGACCAACGGTATGGAAGTTTCCGCTTACATTCCCGGTGTCGGCCATAACCTGCAGGAGCACTCCGTGGTGCTGATCCGCGGCGGCCGTGTCAAGGACCTGCCCGGCGTTCGTTACCACATCATCCGCGGCACTCTGGATACCCAGGGCGTGCAGAACCGGATGCAGTCCCGCTCCAAGTACGGCGCGAAGCGCCCCAAGGCCGGTAAGAAGAAGTAATTTTCTTTCCGCCGAACCAATCTGACTTTTCCAAGCCCGTTCGCAAGGCTTCGCCTTGCCATGATGGTTTTATATAGATCGAAGCTCTGCGGGGAATCCCGTCGGCGCTTCCCGTGAAACCTCTGGCCAGGCACAACGAAAGTCACACTTTCGAGTACCGATGAAATCATTATATTATGAAGGAGGGAAGCAAAGTGCCCAGAAGAGGTAATGTTCCCAAGAGAGAGGTCCTTCCGGATCCCAATTACAATTCCGTTCTGGTTACCAAGCTCATCAACAGCATCATGCTGGACGGCAAGAAGGGTGTTGCCCAGAAGGTCGTGTATGGTGCATTTGAAATTGTCGAGAACAAGACCGGCAAGAATGGCCTGGAAGTGTTCCAGCAGGCAATGGAAAACATCATGCCCGCCGTGGAGCTGAAGGCTCGCCGTGTCGGCGGCGCCACCTATCAGGTGCCTATCGAGGTTCGCCCTGACCGCCGTCAGACCCTGGGGCTGCGCTGGATCACCAACTACAGCCGCGCCCGCAGCGAGAACACCATGAGAGAGCGCCTGGCCGCCGAGATCATGGATGCCGCCAACAATACCGGCGCCTCCGTCAAGAAGCGCGAGGATGTCCACAAGATGGCTGAAGCCAACAAGGCCTTCGCCCATTTCCGCTGGTAATAAAGGAGAAAACCAATGCCTAGACAGTATTCTCTGGAGAATACAAGAAACTTCGGCATCATGGCACACATCGATGCCGGCAAAACCACCACCACCGAGCGTATCCTGTTCTACACCGGTAAGAACTACAAGATCGGTGAGACCCACGACGGCTCCGCCACCATGGACTGGATGGCACAGGAGCAGGAGCGCGGCATCACCATCACTTCCGCGGCAACGACCTGCTTCTGGAAGGGCTGCCGGCTGAACATCATCGACACCCCGGGTCACGTGGACTTCACCGTTGAGGTGGAGCGTTCCCTGCGTGTTCTGGACGGCGCCGTGACCGTTCTGTGCGCCAAGGGCGGCGTGGAGCCCCAGACCGAGACCGTTTGGCGCCAGGCCGACGAGTACAAGGTTCCCCGCATGATCTACGTCAACAAGATGGATATCATGGGCGCCGACTTCTTCCGCGTTCTGGAAATGATCCACGAGCGCCTGAAGTGCAACGCCGTGCCCATCCAGCTGCCCATCGGCAGCGAGGCCTTCTTCAAGGGCAACGTAGACCTGCTCACCATGAAGGCCAACGTCTTCTACGATGAGCTGGGCAAGGACGTCCGCGTTGAGGACATTCCCGAAGACATGGTGGATATCTGCGAGGAGTACCACGAGAAGCTGATGGACGCGGTCACCGCGCTGGACGACGATCTGGCCATGATGTACCTGGAGGGCGAGGAGATCCCCGTCGAGAGGATCAAGGCCGTCATCCGCAGAGCCACCATCGACAACGAGATGGTGCCCATCGTCTGCGGCACGTCCTACAAGAACAAGGGCGTCCAGGAGCTGCTGGACGCGGTCGTGGACTATATGCCCAGCCCCCTGGACAAGAAGGGCATCCGGGGCATCAACCCCGAGACCGAGGAAGAGGACTTCCGCCCCGCTTCCGACGACGCGCCCTTCTCCGCTCTGGCCTTCAAGATCGCTACCGACCCCTACGTGGGCAAGCTGTGCTACTTCCGGGTGTACTCCGGTACGCTGGAGAAGGGCACCACCGTGCTGAACTGCACCAAGGGCGTCAACGAGCGTATGGGTCGTATCCTGCAGATGCACGCCAATCACCGTGAGGATATCGACAAGGTCTACGCCGGCGACATCGCCGCCGTGGTCGGCGTCAAGAACACCACCACCGGCGACACCCTCTGCGACGAGGATCACCCCATCATTCTGGAGTCCATGGTCTTCCCCGAGCCCGTTATCGAGGTCGCCATCGAGCCCAAGACCAAGGCCGGTCAGGAGAAGATGGGCATCGCCCTTTCCAAGCTGGCTGAAGAAGACCCCACCTTCCGCACCTACACCAACAAGGAAACCGGTCAGACCATCATCGCCGGCATGGGCGAGCTGCACCTGGAGATCATTGTTGACCGTCTGCTGCGGGAGTTCAAGGTGGAGGCGAATGTGGGCGCTCCCCAGGTTTCCTATAAGGAGACCATCCGCAAGGCTGTGGATCAGGAGACCAAGTACGCCCGCCAGTCCGGCGGTAAAGGCCAGTACGGTCATGTCAAGATCCATGTGGAGCCCAACGAGCCCGGTAAGGGCTACGAGTTTGTCAACGCCGTTGTCGGCGGCGCCATCCCCAAGGAGTATATCCCCGCCGTCGATGCCGGTATTCAGGGCGCGATGGAGGCCGGCGTTCTGGCCGGATACCCCGTTGTGGACGTGAAGGTCACCCTGTACGATGGCTCTTACCACGAGGTCGACTCCTCCGAAATGGCCTTTAAGATCGCCGGCTCCATGGCGTTCAAGGAGGCCTGCAAGAAGGCGGATCCCGTCATTCTGGAGCCCATCATGAAGGTTTCCGTCAATGTGCCCGACGAATATATGGGCACCGTGATCGGCGACATCACCGCCCGCCGCGGCAACATTCTGGGTCAGATCACCCGTACCGGTTCTGTCCAGATCGACGCCAATGTGCCTCTGGCGGAGATGTTCGGCTATGCCACCGACCTGCGCAGCAAGACCCAGGGACGCGGCAACTACTCCATGGAGCCCAGCCACAATGCCGAGCTGCCCAAGTCCAAGACCGAGGAAATCATCAAATCCCGGAGCAGGGATTGATTTCCCAACGGAATCGACGTAAATTTTCAAAAATTTTTCTTGTGTTTCCCCGCAAAGTGTAGTATGATGTATGCGATGTGCGGAAGCACCCAGACTTTGGTTGTTTATTAAATTCAATCGACAATTATAACAGGAGGAATATTTCAAATGGCAAAGCAGAAGTTTGAAAGAAATAAGCCCCATGTTAACATCGGCACCATCGGCCATGTTGACCACGGCAAGACCACTCTGACCGCCGCTATCACCAAGTATCTGGCGATGAAGGGTCAGGCTCAGTTCGAGGACTACGCTTCCATCGACAAGGCTCCCGAAGAGAAGGCTCGTGGTATCACGATCAACACCGCCCACGTTGAGTACGAGACCGACAAGCGTCACTACGCTCACGTTGACTGCCCGGGTCACGCCGACTATATCAAGAACATGATCACCGGTGCTGCCCAGATGGACGGCGCCATCCTGGTCATCGCTGCTACCGACGGCCCCATGGCTCAGACCCGTGAGCACCTGCTGCTGGCCCGTCAGGTCGGCGTGCGCTATATCGTTGTGTTCCTGAACAAGTGCGATCAGGTCGACGACGAGGAGCTGCTGGAGCTGGTCGAGATGGAAGTCCGCGAGACCCTGAACGAGTATGGCTTCCCCGGCGACGACACCCCCATCATCAAGGGTTCCGCGCTGAACGCTCTGGTTTCCGAGTCCACCGACCCCAACGCGCCCGAGTATGCCTGCATCAAGGAGCTGATGGACGCCGTGGACGAGTATATCCCCACTCCCGAGCGTAACGACAGCCTGCCCTTCCTGATGCCCGTTGAGGACGTATTCACCATCTCCGGCCGCGGCACCGTTGCTACCGGTCGTGTGGAGCGTGGTATCGTCAAGAAGAACGAGCCTGTCGAGATCGTTGGCCTGCGGGAGGACAAGCTGGCCACCGTCGTCACCGACATCGAGATGTTCCACAAGCTGCTGGACTACGCCGAAGCCGGCGACAACATCGGCGCTCTGCTGCGTGGTATCGACAAGAAGAACATCGAGCGTGGCCAGGTTCTGTGCAAGCCCGGCTCCATCCATCCCCACACCAAGTTCAAGGGTCAGGTTTACGTCCTGTCCAAGGAGGAAGGCGGCCGTCATACCCCCTTCTTCAACAACTATCGTCCTCAGTTCTACTTCCGTACCACCGACGTTACCGGCATCATCTCCCTGCCCGAAGGCGTTGAGATGTGCATGCCCGGCGACAACGTTGTTATGAGCGTTGAGCTGATCACCCCCATCGCTATCGAGAAGGGTCTGCGCTTCGCTATCCGCGAAGGCGGCCGTACCGTTGGTTCCGGCGTCGTTACCGAGATCGACGAGTAATTTCCCGTCAGGCAATGAATTTGAAAAGGCGTGACCTTCGGGTCACGCCTTTTTGGTTGTTTGAGGCGGCTGAGACGCAGCGGAGCTGCCTTTGCTGGGAGGCCGGTCATGACGACAATGCAGGAAAGGGAAATCTGCTTTTTGCCGGAAAGGGCGCCTGCTCTGGGGAGTGCGGGGCATCCCGGAGAAATTTCTGCGTCGAGGTCGCTTTTTGCCGGATTTTAGGGGAAAAAATCCCTTGACTTATCTATGGAGAAAGACCATAATAGTAGAGTGCTTGAAAATATTGGAGGGTCAAAGGATGTATCAGAAAGAAAAAAAGCGGAATCCGGTGATTCTCATCGTGCTTGCGGCCGTGCTGCTGGCGGTGGGGGCCGCCGTGTGGTTTCTGCTGACCCATGTATGGGTGGCAGGGGCGTTCTATCCCCGGAATGCGGATGTGCTGGATCTTCGCTTTGCCGATATGACGGGGAAGGACTACGACAAACTGCGGAAAAAAGCGCCGGACAGCGAGATCCTCTGGTGCATTCCTTTCCAGGGAAAGACCTACGACCAGAACACCGACGTGCTGTACGTGACCTCCCTCACGGACGAGGACGTGGCGGCGCTGGACTATTTTGCCAATCTGAAAACCGTGGAGGCCCAGGACTGCACGGACTATGCCCAGCTGGCCGCGCTGGCCGCCCGCCGCCCGGAGGTGACGGTAAACTATGCCGTGACCATCGACGGAAGAGAATATGACCAGAATGCCGCCGTGGTGAGCGTTTCCGGCATCACCGAAGAGGAGATCAATCTGCTTACATACCTGCCGGAGCTGACGGCGGTGACGGCGGTGGGCTGCCGGACGCCGGAAGAAATGGAAAAGCTGCGGGATTTCTGCGGGGAGAAGGGGATTTCCTTTGCCCTGCGCTTCGGCGCGAAGACCTATCCCGACACGGTGCAGGAGCTGGATGTCACCGGCGTTACCGATTCGGAGCTGGAGCTTCTCCAGCTTCTGCCGGAGCTGAAAACGCTGCATTTGGTGAACCCGGAAGCCGACCCGGCGACGGTTTTGCAGCTGCGCAGCACCTACCCCCAGGTGAGCATCAGCTGGGAGGTGGAGATCGCGGGGATTTCCTTCCCGGACGATACGAAGGAGGTCGATCTTTCCGCGGCGCTGGAACCCTCTGCCACTCAGACAAAGACCGGGACTGCGGCGGGAACGCAGACCACGGAGGAAACGAAGCCCGCCGTCACCCTGGATTTGCAGGATCTGGAAAAGAAGATGTCCTACCTGCCGGACGCTGAGAAGGTGTTTCTCGGCAAATGCGGCCTTGACAACGAGGAGCTGGCCGCACTCCGGGAGAAGGTACGGGACAGCTACAAGCTTGTCTGGACGGTGCAGCTGGGCAAAAAGCTCACCGCGCGGACGGATGATACCACCTTCATGCCCGTCCGGGAGCACGTCTATTACTTCCTGGATGAGGATGCCTACAATCTGCGCTACTGCGAGGATATGCTATGCGTGGACGTGGGACATATGGGTCTGACCAACATTGATTTCGTGACGGGAATGCCCCATCTGCAATTCCTGATCCTTGCCCACAACGGGCAGCTGCAGGACATTTCCCCCATCAGCAGCTGCAAGGAGCTGATCTTCCTGGAGCTGGACTGGAGCGCCGTGAAGGATTTTTCCCCGCTGGTGGGCTGCACCTCCCTGGAAGACCTGAACATCGGTCTGACCTATCCCAGCGTGGAGCCGCTGATGCAGATGACCTGGCTGGAAAATCTGTGGATGGTAGACCGGGGCGGCGCCTATCAGCTGTCCCAGGCGCTGCCGGACACAAAGATCGTGGCCACGGCCAATGCCACCGTGGGCGCAGGCTGGCGGAATCTGCCCAACTACTACAAAATGCGGGATATGCTGGGCATGGAGTACATGAGCGGCTAAACCGTCCCAAAAGGCCGGCGGCCTTTTGGGACAAGGGGCTTGCAGTCTGCCGCGCACACTTGCCGCCTGCGGGCGGCTTCCCTCTGCGAGGCTTTCTGATACCTTGCCCCATTCTGCGCATCTCCGATGCCGCCCGTGACGGCACTTTGGCGGGGTTAATTAAATCTTAATGGATTCTTTAGAATATCCTTACAAACCCCGCCGCCCCGGAATCTTGACAGGGGGGCGGGGCTGAACTATAATTGGGAAAAGGAGGTATTGAGCATGAAAAAAGCGCTTTACATTATTGTGATCATGATTCTGATCGTCGCTTTCTGCGTCAGCGCGTTCCTGGTCGCCAGGTACGTACTGGAGGGCAAGAAGCAGGCGGATCGTTATGAAGACCTTGTGAACATCAAAAATCAGGCGCAGACCAGCGTCCCCACCCAGGCGGCGAAGCCGTCATCCACGGCGACGGAATCCTCGGAGCCCGGCTTTGAGGTCATCAGCGACCCCACCGTGGAGGGCGGCATCCTTCAGGACTATGCCGAGCTGCATGAGATGAACCCGGATATGGCCGGCTGGATCAAGATCGAAGGTACAAAGGTGGATTACCCCGTGATGCAGACGTCCACGGACAATAAGGACTACTACCTGAAGCGGGACTTCGACAAGCAGGAAAGCGTCCGGGGCTGCATCTACGCCCGTGAGGAATGCGATCTGGACAAGCCCAGCGACAACGTCACCATCTACGGCCACAACATGGCCGACGGCAGTATGTTCCACAGCCTGATGTCCTACACCGAGAAGAGCGCCTGGGATTACAACAGCCTCATCTTCTTCGACACCCTGAAGGAGCGGCACATCTACAAGATCTTTGCGGTGTTCAAGACCAGCGCCAACGCGGGCAAGGGCTTTTCCTATCACCAGTTCGTGGACGCCCAGAACGAGACGGAGTTCAACGATTTCGTCACCAACTGCAAGAATCTGTCCTTCTACGACACCGGCATTACGCCCAAATACGGCGACAAGATCATCTGCCTGTCCACCTGTGAGTACACCCTGAACAACGGCCGTCTGGTCGTGGCTGCGGTGCGCATCAGCTGACGAAAAAAATCCTCAGACGTTTCTCGTCTGGGGATTTTTTGCCTCCGGGGCTTTCTTTCCGGACAGATTATGCTATAATACATAAGAGATATTCTGACCATTTTCACCTGCAAAAGAAAAAGAGGGGGGCTTTTGCCATGCAGAGTCTTTGTGATCGATGGGAGTTCGTTCCCGATTGGTATGACGGATTTGCCGTGGGAGAAGGGGAGGGGGAGCGCGTCCGCCTGCCCCATACCGTGAAGGAAATCCCGCAGCACTATGCCGACAGCCAGTCCTATCAGATGGTCTGCGGCTACCGGAAAAATCTGACGCTGGATGCCGCACTGGCAGGGAAGCGTCTGTTCGTGCAGTTCGACGGCGCGGCGCATATTGCCACGGTGTACGTAAACGGCAAGGAGCTGGCGACTCACCGGTGCGGTTACACCGCCTTCCGGGTGGACATCACCGACGCGGCGGTTCCGGGGAGCGAAAACTGGCTGGCGGTGAAGCTGGACACTACGGAAAACGGCGAGGTGCCGCCCTTCGGGTTTGTCATCGATTACCTGACCTACGGCGGACTTTACCGGGAGGTCTGGCTGGACGTCCGGGAAAAGAGCTATATGGAAGATCTGTACATAACGACCCCGGACCTGACCACTCTGAAAATCAAGCCCACTTTGCGGAATGCGGAAGGGTGCATCCTGCTGGTGGAGCTGCAGAAGGGCGAGCGGGTGCTGGTGAAGAAGGCGTTCACCGCCGGGGGCGTCATCACCATCAGCTGTCCCGGCGTCAAACCCTGGGACACGGAGCATCCCATTCTCTATACCTGCCGGGTGTCCCTGCTGAAGATCGGACGGGTGATGGATACGCGGGAGGTCAAGGTGGGCTTCCGCACCGCCGAATTCAAGGCCGACGGCTTCTACCTGAACGGGAAGAAGACCTTCCTGCGGGGGCTGAACCGGCACCAGTGCTGGCCGTATGTGGGCTACGCCGTTCCGGAACGGCTTCAGCGGGAGGACGCGCGGATTCTGAAGCAGGAGCTTGCCTGCGTGGCGGTGCGTACCTCCCACTATCCCCAGAGCCACTATTTTGTTGACGAATGCGATCGGCTGGGACTGCTGGTGTTCACGGAAATTCCCGGCTGGCAGCACATCGGCGGGGAAAGCTGGAAAGATCAGGCGGTGGAAAACACCCGGGAGATGGTGCTGCAATACCGCAACCATCCCAGCATCGTCCTCTGGGGCGTGCGTATCAACGAAAGTCAGGATGACGACGAGCTGTACCGCCGCACCAACGCCGCCGCCCATGAGCTTGACCCCAGCCGGGCGACCTCCGGTGTGCGGTACTTAGAAAGAAGCCACCTGTTGGAGGATGTTTACGCCTACAACGACTTCTCCCACACCGGGGACAATGCGGGCTGCAAGCCCAAACGTGCCGTCATGCCCGGCCGGAAAAAGGCACTGCTGATCTCCGAACACAACGGCCATATGTACCCTACGAAATCTTACGACAGCTGGAGCCGCCGGCAGGCGCAGGCGCTGCGCCACGCGAGAGTGCAGAGCGACGCCGCGGCTGACGGCGGTCATGTGGGATGCTTCGGCTGGTGCATGTTCGACTACCCCACCCACAAGGATTTCGGTTCCGGCGACCGGGTATGCTACCATGGCGTCATGGACGCCTTCCGTAATCCCAAGCCCGCGGCGGCGCTGTACGCCAGTCAGGGGGAGGGGGCGACGGTGCTGGTACCGTGTACGTCCATGGACATCGGCGATTACCCCGGCGGACAGATCGGGGAGTCGGCGGTGCTGACCAACGCCGACTCCGTCCGGCTGTATAAGAACGGAAATTACGTCACGACCCTCCGCGCCGGGGACTACCCCGGACTGCCCCATCCGCCCATGATCCTGGACGACACCGTCGGCGAGCTTCTGGAAACCCAGGAGGGGTTCGACGAAAAGAAGGCCGATCTTCTGCGCGCCTGTCTGCTGGCGGTGCGCAACCACGGCCTTGCTCACCTGTCCCCGGCGGATATCGCCCGGATGGGGGTGGCCATGACCCGGTACGGCCTGACCTTTGCGGACGCTCAGAAGCTCTACGGAAAGTACGTGGGCAACTGGGGCGGCGAGGCCACCGCCTGGCGGCTGGATGCGCTGAAGGAGGGAAAGGAGGTTTCCTCCGTGACCCTGTGTCCCGGCACGAAGCTGCATCTGGAGGTCACGCCCAGCCATACGGAGCTGACGGAAGGGGACACCTACGACATGGCGGCGGTGCGTGTCCGCATTCTGGACGAGTACGGCAACCCCGCCCCCTACGCCCAGCTCCCGGTGACGTTCCGGCTGGAGGGCGTAGCGGAGCTGGTGGGGCCGGAGGTGACAGCCGCCGAGGGCGGCATGACGGGTACCTACGTCAGAACCACCGGACAGACCGGCACGGCCGCGCTTACCGTCAAAACGCCCCAGACGGAGGCGGTAAGCATCCTGTTTACGGTGGGGCAGTTGTAAGGATTCCATAAAAATCTCAGGAATATCACCGACAGATATTGACATTTCCGCCGGGAGGTGGTATTCTTATTTCGGTACGTAAGTACTGAATAAACCATGTGCAGTGAGCCATTGCAACGGCAGCTGCATAAATCCTGTATGGGCCGATCCACATATAACGGTAGGCACCAACAAACTACAAGGAGTGTATTGAAATGGGATTCAAATCTGACATCGAAATCGCACAGGAGACCCCGATGCTGCACATCCGCGAGATCGCCAGGATCGCGGGCGTGGATGAGAAGTATCTGGAACAGTACGGCAACTACAAGGCCAAGGTTGACTACAATATCCTCAAGGATATGGCAGGCACGCCCGACGGCAAGCTGGTTCTGGTCACCGCCATCAACCCCACCCCCGCAGGCGAGGGCAAGACCACCACGACCGTCGGCCTGGCCGACGCCATGCGCCGCATCGGCAAGAACGTCATGGTCGCTCTGCGTGAGCCTTCCCTCGGCCCCGTGTTCGGCGTCAAGGGCGGCGCTGCCGGCGGCGGCTACGCACAGGTCGTCCCCATGGAGGACATCAACCTGCACTTCACCGGTGACTTCCACGCCATCGGCGCTGCCAACAACCTGCTGGCTGCGATGCTCGATAACCATATCTACCAGGGCAACGCTCTGGGCATCGACCCCCGTCAGATCACCTGGCGCCGCTGCGTCGATATGAACGACCGTCAGCTGCGGTTCGTCGTTGACGGCCTGGGCGGCAAGGTCAACGGTACTCCCCGTGAGGACGGCTACGACATCACCGTGGCTTCCGAGATCATGGCCGTTCTGTGCCTGGCCTCCGACATCACCGACCTGAAGGAGAGACTCTCCCGTCTGGTGGTCGGCTATACTTACGCCGGCAAGCCCGTCACCGCCGGTGACCTGCACGCCCAGGGCGCCATGGCCGCTCTGCTGAAGGACGCGCTGAAGCCCAACCTGGTTCAGACGCTGGAGCACACCCCGGCGTTCGTCCACGGCGGCCCCTTCGCCAACATCGCCCACGGCTGCAACTCCGTGACCGCTACCAAGATCGCTCTGAAGCTGGGCGATTACGCCATCACCGAGGCCGGCTTCGGCGCCGATCTGGGTGCTGAGAAGTTCCTGGACATCAAGTGCCGCATGGCGGGTCTGAAGCCCTCCTGCGTGGTTCTGGTCGCCACTGCCCGCGCTCTCAAGTACAACGGCGGCGTGCCCAAGGCCGAGACCGGCAAGGAGAACCTGGAGGCTCTGGAAAAGGGCCTGCCCAACCTGCTGCAGCACGTTTCCAACATCACCACCGTCTACAAGCTGCCCTGCGTGGTCGCCATCAACCGCTTCCCCACCGACACCGAGGCGGAGCTGAAGCTCATCGAGACCAAGTGCAAGGAGCTGGGCGTCAACGTTGCTCTGTCCGAAGTCTGGGGCAAGGGCGGCGAAGGCGGCGTGGAGCTTGCCAAGGAAGTCATCCGTCTGTGCGAGCAGCCCAATGATTTCACCTTCTCCTACGAGCTGAACTGCACCATCAAGGAGAAGATCGAGGCCATTGCCAAGAAGATCTACCACGCCGACGGCGTGAACTTCACCGCCAATGCCGAGAAGCAGATCAAGACCCTGACCGAGCTGGGCTACGATCATATGCCCATCTGCATGGCCAAGACCCAGTATTCCTTCACCGACGATCAGACCAAGCTGGGCGCACCCAGAGATTTCACCATCACCGTGCGCAACGTGAAGGTTTCCGCCGGCGCGGGCTTCCTGGTCGCTCTGACCGGCGAGATCATGACCATGCCCGGCCTGCCCAAGGTACCTGCCGCTGAGCGTATCGATGTGGACGAGACCGGCAAGATCTCCGGCCTGTTCTGATTCATAGTACCGTAAAAAGCGCAGGCGGCCCCCCGCCTGTGCTTTTGCGGTTTTGGCATTTATACGTTAGGAGACTTTATGGCGGGCATTCATTATTTGTCGTTCATCCCCGCGGAAAACCCGGCCCACCGGAGTCAGGGCGTGAATCTGCTGCTGATGGTGGACAATCAGGGGGAGGACGCCACGGTTACGGTGCGTTTTTACGGCTCCGACGGCTCAGCCTGGCGGGAAATTCTCGCCGAGGAGCGGAGCTTTCCGGAGCATAGCCATATCCACGCTTATTTTCATCTCCCTCCCGCCTGCTTCGCACCGGAAAACTGGGGCGGAGAAACGCTGGAGGAACTGGCGGTGTGGGTGGGAGAAGCGCCCCCTGCGCCTACAGAACAGGGACAGCTCCTGTTTCTGGAATCGTAGCTTTGAAACCACGATTATGATTTGAAAGGAAATTTGACCTATGGACATGACATTGGAATCCTGCCGCAGATTTGTGGAGGTTCTGGCTTCTGACGCCCCGGCCCCCGGCGGCGGCGGCGCGGCTGCTCTGGTGGGCGCCATCGGCACCGCCCTGGGCAACATGGTCGGCTCTCTCACCGTCGGCAAGAAGAAATACGCCGACGTGCAGGACGAGATCCTGGCGCTGAAAGCAAAATGCGACGATCTGCAGAAGCAGCTTCTCGACCAGGTGGAGGCCGACGACAAGGGCTTCGTGCCTCTTGCCAAGGCTTACGGCATTCCCAAGGACGACCCCGACCGGGACAAAATTCTGGAGGAGGCCACCGTCACCGCCTGCGCGGTGCCCATGCACATCATGGAGCTGTGCTGCGAAGCGCTGGACTGCGTCGCCGTGTTTGCCGCGAAAGGCTCCCGGCTGGCGGTCTCCGACGCCGGATGCGCCGCCGTGTGCTGCAAGGCAGCCCTGCAGGCCGCGTCTCTGAACGTATTCATCAACACCAAGAGCCTGAAGAACCGGGAAGTGGCGGAGGATATGAACCGCCACGCCAACGTGATGCTGAACAAGTACTGCAGCGTCGCGGACGAGATCTTCAACGAGGTCAAGGCGGGCTTCGGTCAGTAAGCCCCATAACGAACATATTGGAGGAAACATATTATGGCTAAGTTACTGCTGGGCAAGGAAGTTACCGATGCCCTGAACGCGAATTTACAGACCCGTACCGCTGCGCTGCGGGAAAAGGGCATTGTCCCCACCCTGGGCATCGTCCGTGTGGGCGCCGACCCCTCCGACCTGAGCTACGAGAAGGGCGCGACCAAGCGCGCCGAGCTGGTGGGCGTGGATGTCAGGAAGTTTGAGCTGCCCGCGGACGCTTCCAAGGAAGACGTTCTCGCGGTCATCGATCAGGTCAATGCCGACGATTCCATCCACGGCGTGCTGATGTTCCGCCCCCTGCCCAAGCACCTGAAGGCCGACCAGAACGAGATCTGCAACCGCCTCGACCCCAAGAAGGACGTGGACTGCATGACCCATCTGTCCAACGCCGGCGTGTTTGAGGGGTTGAACAACCTGGGCTTCGCCCCCTGCACCCCCGCCGCCTGCATGGAGATTCTGGACTTCTACGGCATCGACTGCAAGGGCAAGAATGCCGTGGTCATCGGCCGCAGCCTGGTGGTCGGCAAGCCCGCCGCCATGATGCTCATGGGCAAGAACGCCACCGTTACCGTCTGCCACACCAAGACGGTGAACACCGCCGAAATCTGCCGGAACGCGGACATCATCGTTTCCGCCGCTGGTGTGCTGAACAGCCTGACCAAGGACTATGTCCGCCCCGGGCAGGTGGTCGTGGACGTGTCCATCAACTGGGACGAGAACAAGATCAACGCCAAGGGCGGCAAGGGCGGCATCGCCGGCGACGCCAGGTTTGACGAGGTCGAGCCCATCGTTGCGGCCATCACGCCCGTTCCCGGCGGCGTCGGCTCCGTGACCACCTCCGTGCTGATGAAGCACGTGGTGGAGGCTGCCGAAAGAGGATAACGCCATATTGACTTCTGCGTAACTGACGGATCAGCGGGTTTACCGCATGGGAGCGCGGAAGATATTACCTGCCGACCGTCTGGGCGATTCAGTTTCCACGCTGGGTCGCCCTTTTTGTCTATGACAGTCTGCGTGTGTAAAATTTAATATTGAGAGCAGGGTGCTTTTATGGAAAAAATAAAAAATCTGGAGGAAGGCGCGTTCCTGAAGCTGTTTTTCGCCTTCTTTTCCGCGGCGTTTTTCATTGCGGCGGTGTGTATGCCGGACAGAAACGCCATGGTTTCCGGCCTGTGGCAGATCATGAGCCAGCCGGGAAAAATCTCCACCAACTATTTTGCCGTGGGCGGCTACGCCGCGACATTCCTGAACATGGGTCTCGTGGGGCTGTGCTGTCTGGGGCTGTACGTTCTGTGCGGCGCGAAGCCCAATAACGTTTCGACCCTGGCCTTTGTGCTGACCCTGGGGTTCTGCTCCTGGGGCATCAACATTCTGAACATGTGGCCGACGGTGCTGGGCGTTGTCCTCTACTGCCTGGTGAAGAAGGAAAAGCTGGGCGCCAACGTCAACGCCATGCTGTTTTCCACCGGCATCGCGCCGCTGATCAGCGATCTGCTGGTGCGCCATCCCTATCCCGATGTGGTGGGGTTCAATCTGTACGGATTCGTAGCGGCGATGGTGGTGGGCCTCGCCGTCGGGTTTCTCCTCCCGGCGGGGCTGTCCCATTCCCCGGCGGTGCATAAGGGCTACGACCTGTATTCCGCCGCCGTGCCGGTGTGCCTGTTCGCGTTTTTCCTCAATGCCGCGCTGTATAAGACCCTGGGCATTGACCTGCCGGACGCGCCTTCTGCGGATACCTTGCTGGTGGCGTCCCGGCTGACGGTGAATCTGTTCTGCGGCGTCCTGTTCGGGCTGTGCATCGTGTTTGCCCTGGCCATGGGCTGCAAGCCGAAGCAGTATTGGGCGCTGCTGAAAGCGCCGGAGCATGTCAGCTCCGTTTCCTCTCAGATGGGCACGGAAGTGTTCCTGATGAATGTGGGCGTGTACGGCCTGTTTATTCTGGCCTACTACAACCTTATCGGCGCTTCCTTCAACGGCGTGACCATGGGCGTTATCTTCTGTATGCTGTGTACCAGCAATTCCGGTTCCCATCCGGGCAACGTCTGGCCGATCATGCTGGGATATGTGCTGGCGTCTTTCCATGTAAGAGGACTGTCCGGGCTGCTGGGCGGCAATTTTGCCTTCGTGATCAACGCCCAGGCCATTGTCGTCGGATTGTGCTTTGCCAATGGCCTGAGCCCCATTGCCAGCAAGTACGGCTGGTTCTGGGGGATGGCGGCGGCGATGATGCACTACCGGCTGGTCACCTCCGTGCCCAACCTCCACGGCGGGTTCTGCCTGTACAACGGCGGCTTCACGGCGGCGGTGATCTGCATCATTCTGGTGCCGGAGCTGGAGCGCTTCTGCAAGACCAAGGCCGAGCGCAAGGCGCTGAAAGCAGCAAAATAAAACACACCGGGCAGGAAGCAATTCCTGCCCGGAAACGAAAGAAGAAAACGTTTTGAATCGCCTCTTTTTTCGCTTCCGGAGTGGTATAGTACATGCGAAGGGCGGGGGAACGCCATGAAAAAATCAAAAACGTCGCTAAGAACGGGCTTCCTGATGACCATACTGATCTGCTGGCTGGTGCCTATTTTCATCATTTTGGCGCTGGCGGGCGTGGTGCTGAACGAAAACTACCGGCAGTCCGTTCAGCAGGAGATCGACAGCAGCGCCGCGAATGCCCTGCGGCTGGTGCAGATGCGCTTCGAGGACGCCGTCGATGATTCCAAGGCGGTGTCCTACGACGGCGTCGTGCGGGACGCTTACCGCACCTGGCTGCAAAACGGCGACAGCGCCTCGCTGTACGGCACCGTTACTGACTACTTAAGCCAGAGCTTCACCAGAGAGGAAATTTATCAGGCGGTGTTCATCCACTTCTGGAACGTGGACGCCAGCGCCTACGTCCTCAGCGACGGCACCACCAGCTTCGGCCTTCTGCGGCAGTGCCGGGAATGTGCCCCACAGATCATGGCGGAAATGGAGGACGCGGATACGGACATCCGTCTGCTGCTGATCGACGGGCAGATGTACATGGCGCGAAACCTCCTGGATACGACCTTCACCCCCTACGCCAGCGTGGTAATGCTGCTGGAGCCGAACAATCTGTTCCTCCCCCTGGACTCGGTGAACCGGGTGGGAAACCTGCAATACAGCCTGGACGGCTACCGCTTCTCCATCGCCGCCGACGGCAGTCTGGCAGAAGCGGCGGAGGAGACCGGGAACGTACATTATCAGGCCAAAACCCAGGGGCATACCATCGGCTTTTCCGCGGACAGGGAAGAATATGACATCTTTGAGGAAAATCCCTGGATGCGCTGGGCGATCGGCAGTGTGGCGGTGCTGATATTGCCGCTGTCTCTCGTGACCATCGCTCTGTTTTACCGCCATGTCACCCGCCCCATGGAGGTTCTGGGACAGGCGTATCAGCTGGTGAAAAGCGGCGAGCGGGGCTACGAGATCGGACAGAAAGCCCCCAACCGGGAATTTGAGCGGATGTATGACCAGTTCAACGCCATGTCGGCGGAGCTTCGGCGGCAGTTTGAGCGTGCGTATCTGGAGCAGCAGGCCACCCAGCAGGCGAACATCAAGGCGCTGCAATCCCAGATCAACCCCCATTTCCTGAATAATACCCTGGAGATCATCAACTGGGAAGCCAGAATGGCGGACAACGAGCGGGTCAGCACCATGATCGAGGCGCTGTCCACCATGCTGAAGGCCGCGCTGGATCGGAACGGCCGGACGAAGATCCCGCTTTCCGAGGAGCTGGGGTACGTGGATGCGTACCTGTACATCATCCGGGAGCGGCTGGGGGAGGGCTTCCGGGTACATAAGGACATCGACGAGTCCATTCTGGCATTGCCGGTGCCCCGGCTGGTTTTGCAGCCGCTGGTGGAAAACGCGGTGGAGCACGATATCACTGCCAACCGGGGCGGCGACCTGTGGGTCAGAGCCTACCGGCAGGCGGACAGGGTAGTGCTGGAAGTGGAGCATGACGGTACGCTGACCCGGGAGGACAGGCAGAAGATCCAGTCCCTGCTGGCGCAGTCCGCGCAGGGAGCGGCCGCCGGCGGTCAGGTGGGACTGCGCAACGTCAGCCAGCGGCTAAAGCTCATTTACGGCGACGCGGGGATCCTGACGTTGGATCAGACCAGAGCCGGAACGATCCTCGCCCGGGTCTCCATCCCCGCCGGACGGTAAAAAGTACAAGCAAAGACAAGAATGGCAGCCAAAGTCAAAAAAAGGCAAGCAAAGGCAAAGAATGGCCTTGTACAGAATCACCTGAAAGCGGTATAATTTAGGGGAGATGTATGGGGAAGCTGCCATGAAAGAGAAAGGGAGGAAGCCGATCTATGAAAAGAAGACTGACAGCCGTTTCACTGGTATTGGCTTTGGGACTGAGCGGCTGCGCTTTTTCGTCTGCGTCTCCGAAGCAGACGGCAGCTACCCAGGAAAAGCCCCCGGTCGTGCTGGAGGTCGTCACCTCCTACGGCGGCGACGACGGCAGCCGCGGCGCTTTTGAAGCGGCGGTAGAAGCCTATGAAGCGGCCACCGGGAACAGGGTAAAAGACGGCTCCGCCACCTCCAACGAGGGCTGGAAGGCCAAGGTGCTGGCGGATTTCGAGACCGGCTCCGAGCCGGACGTGCTGTTTTTCTTCACCAATGCCGACGCCGACCCCATTATCAACGCCGGGCGGGTGATGTCCATTGAGGATATCCGGGAGGTTTATCCCGACTACGCCTCCAATATGAAGCAGTCCATGCTGGCGCAGGCTGCGGACGGAAAGCACTACGCCGTCCCCGCCGCCGGATACTGGGAAAATCTCTTTGTCAATAAGTCGGTGCTGGAGGCCTGCGGCGTTCCGGTGCCGGGGGCGGATTACGGCTGGGAGCAGTTTCTTTCCGACTGCGAGACCATCAAAGGCAGCGGCTATATTCCCATCGCCTGTTCCCTGGTGGAGGTGCCCCATTATCTGTTTGAGTTCGCCGTCATGAACAACGGGACGGTGGAAAACCATCTGGAGGTTCCCACCCTGGACGAAAACGGGAACCTGCGGGACGACGAGGTGTCCCGGAAGTGGGTCGCGGCGCTGAATGATATTAAAGAGCTGTACGATCTGGGCTATTTCCCGCCCAACACCCTGACGGCCACCGACGAGGAGACCGTCTCCCTGTTCGGCAACGGAAAGGCGGCGTTTCTGGTGGACGGCTCCTGGCAGGTGGGGCACCTGGGGGAGCTGTACGGCGACAAGATCGAGAATATGGCGGTGCGCTTCGTGCCGGCCAAGGGCGAGCGGAAGGCCACCGAGGGCATCGGCGGCATTTCCATGGGCTATTTCATCACCCGAAAAGCCTGGAAGGATCCGGAAAAGCGAGACGCGGCGGTGCGGTTCGTGGAAATGCTGACGTCCGATGAGATCCTAAGCACCTTCATCAAGACCGAGGTCACGGCGCTGATCGACGGCGCAAGCCCCGCTGGTCTGAACAGTCTGGAGCAGTCCGCGGCGGAGACCAACGCCCGGCTGACTAAGGTCAGCCCTGCGGTGCAGGACGCCATCAGCGCGGAGGCAAAGAGCACCCTTTTTACCAACATCCAGAAGGTGGCCACCGGGCAGATGACCGCCGAAAAAGCGGTAGCTCTGGCGATCCAGAGAAACGAATAGGTTTTTTACATGTAAAAAACCCCGTAACTGTTGACACAGTTACGGGATGATGGGCTTCTGTCCGGACTCAGGTGGGCGCAGCGTGCCCCGGAAGAAAGAAAAAGGAGCGGATACGATGTATCGGGTGGTTCTCATTGACGATGAAAGGATCATTGTGGAAGGTCTGCGGCGGGTCATCAAGTGGGCGGACTACGGCTGCGAGGTCGTGGGGACGGCCAGCGGCGCGGAGGAAGGCGCGGCGCTGATCCGGAAATGGCAGCCCCATATCCTGTTCACCGACATCCGGATGCCCGGCGCAGACGGCCTGACCATGCTGGCGGCGCTGCGCAGTGAGTTCCCGGACATACAGGTGACGGTGCTGACCGGCTATCAGGATTTTTCCTATGCCCAGGAGGCCATCCGTCTGGGCGTCACCCGGTTTTTGCTGAAGCCCTCCAAAATGGATGAGATCAGGGAAGCCCTCTCGACCATGACCGCCCGGTTAGACGCCCAGTCCCGGCTGCGGCATCGGGAGGATGAACCGGAGGAGGAGCACCACGGCGCAGGCAGCTTCATCGTCAACCAGGCCACGGCTTACATCGAGGAGCATTATGCGGAGAAGCTGACCCTCCAGGCGGTGGCGGACTGCTGCTACGTTTCCCAGTGGCATCTGTCGAAGCTGCTGAACCGGCATACGGGCAAGAGCTTTTACGACATCCTCAACACCGTGCGCATCCGGAAGGCCAAGGAGCTGCTCCTTGACCCCAGGCTGAAGATCGGCGAGATCGGGGAACAGGTGGGCTACGCGGACACGGCGCATTTTGCCAGAACCTTCAAAAAGCAGGAGGGCATGAGTGCCAACGAGTACCGCAACACATTAAAGTAAAGAGAATAGAGATAAGGTCATTGTGACCAATAGACGGCGATCGAATTTGTGCAAAATGTCGAGCGCCGTCTTTCATATTTGCGCGGAATTGTGGAATCCCACAAGCATGAACAAAAAACAACAAGGCCGTCTCATGACAATTCCGGGCAATGCCTGTAAAATATAGACAAAGGATACGACCGCCGGGACGGCGAAATAGGAAAGACGGGTGAAAAGGAAATGGCTGCAAAAACCACCGAACGGCTGGGGCCAAGAGTCAAATCGCCGAGCTGGTTTGAAAGAAACAAGAAGACTCTGGTGCTTCTGACCATGGTCGCCCCCGTGGCGATCTGGCTGCTGCTGCTGCGCTACCTGCCCATGGGCGGCATCGTGCTGGCGTTCAAGAACTACAAGGTCAACCCCCGCAATCCCTCCTTTATCAGCAATCTGTTGAGCAGTAAATGGGTGGGCGTCAAGAACTTCGAGTTCCTGTTCAAGACCAATTCCGCCTGGATCATGATCCGCAACACGCTGGCCTACAACATCGTGTTCATCATTCTGGGCGTCATCATTCCCGTGGCCTTCGCCATCATGATGAACGAGATCACCAGAAAGTTCTTCAGGAAGGCTTATCAGACCATGATGTTCTTCCCCTATTTTTTGAGCTGGGTCGTGGTCAGCTACTTCCTCAACGCATTTCTGGATGCCCAGTACGGCATGATCCCCGCCATGCAGGAAGCCGCGGGACACGCCCGCACCTCCTGGTATACGACCCCCGGCCCCTGGCCGTTCATCCTGACGTTCGCGAACCTATGGAAGAATGTGGGCTACTCCACAGTCCTTTATCTCGCGGCCATCACCGGCATTGATACCAACCAGTATGAAGCCGCCGCCATCGACGGCGCCACCAAATGGCAGCAGGTGCTCCACGTGACCATCCCCCACCTGCGCACGATGATCGCCATTCTGTTCATCATGAACGTGGGCAAGATCTTCGCCTCTGACTTTGGCCTCTTTTACAATGTTCCCATGCAGAACGGCGCGCTGTTCTCCGTGACCCAGACCATTGATACCTATGTCTACCGCGCCTACATGGCCACCGGCGACCCGGGACAGTCTTCTGCAGCCGGATTGCTGCAAAACGTGCTTGGCTTCGTCTGCATCCTGACGGCCAACGGGATCGTCAAGAAGATCGATTCCGAAAGCAGCCTGTTCTAGGGGGTGTGCCAAATGTCTGGAAAGAAAAAAGATCTCCGGCTGAACTCCGTCAGCGTGGGAGCGGAAGCGATCTTCCATGGGATCATCGGCCTGTTCTCCGTCTGCTGCATCATTCCATTTATTTTCGTTATCATTATCTCCTTCTCGTCCAAGGAGTCCATCACCACCATCGGCTACTCCTTTATGCCCACCAGCTGGAGCGTGGATGCTTACCGGTATGCCTTCAATAAGCTGCCCCAGATCTGGCGCTCCTACTTTAACTCCATCTACATCACGGTCATCGGCACGGTGCTGAGCACCACCATGTGCGCCATGTACGCCTACGTTCTGTACCGGCCGGACTTTAAGTTCCGCAGCTTCTTCAATTTCCTCAGCTTCTTCACCATGATCTTTGGCGGCGGCCTGGTGCCGACCTACATCGTCAGCAAGCAGCTGCTGGGTCTGAGCGAAAACTATGCGGCGCTGATCGTGCCGCTGCTGGTCAGCCCCTTCAACATCATCATTATGCGGACCTTCTTCCAGAGCTCCGTGCCTATGGACCTCATTGAGGCGGCCACCATCGACGGCAGCG
>DJNI01000074.1 GCA_002436765.1 Clostridiales bacterium UBA6468 | reverse complement strand
TACAACTTCGCCAGGAACAACGGCGTGATCACCGCTACCACCGATACCGAAGCCGCCCGCGCCGCGTGGAAGACGCTGACCAGCCATGTGACTGCCGACACCCACGAGGACGACAGCTTCATTCTGGTGAAAAACGGCTCCACCCTGCAGATCGGCAACGAACTGCTTTGCTTTGAAGAGGATGCGGACGATCTGAAGCTGAATAACTTCAGCCAGATGGGCGCGCTGATCAAGAATGTTCAGGATCATGTGAAGCTGGAAACCGTGGATGACTCCAAGGACATCGAGATCGTCCTGAAGGCCGGCACGCAGCTTGCCGTTGGCAGCAGCATCGCCACGCTGGAGGACAATGTTACCATCACCATCACCGGCGTCGAAATGCCTGCGGGCTTCTTGAGCGGCCTGAGAGAGGTCGTGAACAAGGGCACAGATGCGAAGCTGCTGATTGCAGCGGCGGTCCAGATGTTTGACGAACTGGTGGGCCAGATCAATGAAAAGACCATCACGGTGAACGTCGCGTTCTAAACATCCAAACGAAGATCGACCCAACATGGGGCAGGGACGAGGCTCCCTGCCCCATATCTCATTTCTGCCTTTCTCGGGTCCGCCGCCCGCGGCGGGACGGAGAGAGACAGAAAACAAAAAATCAAGGGGGAAAAGAACGAATGAAACAGAACTTCAAGCGCTTCCTTTCGTGGACCCTGGCTCTGCTGATGACGCTGAGCCTTCTGCCCGCCGGGCTGCTGTCCGTGCCGGCGCACGCGGCTTCCGGAACGGTCACTGGCTTGAACGATCCGGAGATTGAGGTGAGCTTTAACGGCGATAGTGAAGGAAGCTGGAAGGCCGATGGCGTCAGCATTACCGGCAGCGTGATCAGTACTCTGAAGTGGGGTATTATCCCAACTACTCAAAAGACTACCTTAACGATCACGAACAATAAGAGCACTGCCGCCCGCCTGATGTTTGATTATGCGGTCGATTTGCAGAACGGTACGGTCAAGGTGGCTGGCACTGAAGTCAGCAGCGGAGGAAGCTATACCGGCGAACTGGCAGCGGGAAAATCTATCGAGATTTACTTGAAATCCGGAAGCACCAGCAGTCCGACAACGATCCAAATTTCAAATATTTTGTTGATTGCGAGCGTTAGCAGGGTCAAAACGACATTTTCTGCGCCAGAATACTGCAGTTATACTGTAAATGCAGGTGCATATAGAACTCATGAGCTTTCGAACGGCTCCATCTCGAAAGAATTTACGAATAGCTCCACAACTGCTTATGCACTCACAGCATATCCTACAGATGGATATCGATTTCTCGGCTGGTACAATGTAACGAAAGAACAGTATATTTCCACGGAAGTGGAAACATCGATGTATTTCGACACGTCCTGTACGATCACGGCGCGTTTTGCCGCAGCGGATGCCGCTATTTTTGAGACCGGCGGCCAACCCTTTGCGGATTTGGGCGAAGCGATTGCTTATGCAAAAACGAATAAGAAAGAGAAGATCACCCTGATCGGCAGCGGCTCCATCTACGGCGATTATACTATTCCGGCAGGGATTACGCTGCTGATCCCCTTTGACGAGGCCGGGACGTTATATACGGATGCGCCGGGATATGCGAAAGCTAAGGACGAAAATCGGACCGCTTTCCGGAAGCTGACGATGGAGAATGGCGTTTCCATTACGGTTCAGGGAGCCATCAGCGTCGGTGGGAAGCACCATACCTGTTCCACTGTGCAATGCTGCAAGACTACCGGCCCTTACGGCCAGATCCAGATGGAAGAAGGCAGCAGCATTACGCTGAAAAGCGGAGCAAACCTTTATGCCTGGGGCTATATCACCGGCGATGGCCAGATCACGGCCAAGTCCGGCGCAGAGGTCTATGAATATTTCCAGATCATGGACTGGCGCGGCGGCAGCTATACCGCTTATACAATGAATGGGAACAAGCAAAAAGTATTTCCGTTTTCCCAGTATTATGTGCAGAATATCGAAGCTGCGCTGACGATCTGCTATGGTGCGCAGGAATACGCTTATGCAACAATTGCAAATAGCAGCTACACAAGCATTGTTTCAACCACAGTTCAATTTGTCGGCAACGAGGGAAGCCTATTCTTGTTAGGCAACGGTGGATCACTTACAAAGCGGTACGATAAAGAAAAAGACCGTATGCGCTTTGAAATTAATGGCGCTGCAGGTCTCGATAGCATTGTATTGACTGTGATGGGAGTCAGCGTAGACTCATCTGACTACGTCCTCCCCATCAACAACAATGTGGACATGGAGATCCTCTCGGGAACAACGACGGTCAGCAAGGATGTCGCCCTGCTGCCGGGCGTTCATGTGTCTATCGCGGAGGGCGCGGAGCTGCAGGTCGCGGCAGGCGCGAACCTCTATGTTTATGATGCGAATCAGTGGAGCAGCACTTATGTGTGGGGTTCGAATGCTTCTGGGATCAGCCCGGTGGCATATTCTCCCTCCCGCAAGGGGAGCCGCACCATATCAGACGCCACCATCGATGTCAACGGCACGCTGATGGCGGAGGGCGCCATCTATACCACGGAAAGCGGCGCAGATATCTGCTCCAGCAAGGGCGCTGGCGTATATCGGCAGGTGGCTGCGCCCGGCACGGCGACGGTCACCTACCAGGCGAATCAAAGCGAGAAATCTTTCCCCGAGATCCCCATCACCCCGGCCAAGCTGCGCAATGCGGATGGCAGCTATACCGAGACGGCCGGTTCCAAGGCTGGCGACACCTATGTGTATGCCAACGGCAAGTGGGCGCTCAAGGGGAATGAGATCACCATTACCTTTGATTCGAACGGCGGTACGGGCAGCATGGATGCCATGAGTGTCAACCCCGGCGTTGGTAACACGCTGACCGCCAACACCTTCACCCGCGCAGACCACACCTTCACCGGCTGGAACACGGCGGCGGACGGCAGCGGGACGCCTTATGCGGACGGCGCAACCGTAAGCTTCGCGAAGAGCACCACGCTCTATGCCCAGTGGACGCAATATCCGGTCATTACCTTCAACGCCAACGGCGGCGCAGGCAATATGGCCCTGCAGACCGTGGAGCCGAACAAAGCAACAGCCCTGACCGCGAATGCCTTTACCCGTGCGGACTATGACTTCGCCGGCTGGAACACGGCGGCGGACGGCAGCGGGACG
>DJNI01000007.1 GCA_002436765.1 Clostridiales bacterium UBA6468 | reverse complement strand
TCCCGGCTCATCAAGCGCCGGACCGTGGCCAACGAAGCCTGCGACAACGGCCGCATCAGCGTCAACGGCCGGGTGGTCAAGGCCAGCTACGACGTGAAGGTGGGGGACCGGTTGGAGATCGCCCTGGGCAGCCGCACCCTGGCGGTGGAGGTTTTACAGGTCGCCGAAACCGTCAAAAAGGACGACGCCTGCGCCATGTACAAGGAAGTATAAGACAAACCCCGGATGAACGCGTGGGGATGCGTTCATCCGGGGTTTTGTATAAAGTCTTTTACTTCATGGAATAGCTCAAAACCTCGCCGGTTTTGGTGTCCAGGGTGATGGCCGCCGTGCCGATCTTTAGCATAACCCCATCTTCGGCCACGGCCTTGGCTTTGGACTTGGACAGGCCCCGGATGGTTTCCAGATCCTTTTCGTAGCCGGAGAGAGCGTCCTCATTTACCTGATAAACGGCCACGGTGTAGGTGACCTCGTTGGTCAGGAACTTCTTGTAGGCGCTTTCGATGGTAGTGACGGTGGCGTCCGGATCGATACCGGCGTTCTCCTGAACCAGAACCTGGGTCATGTGGGTGTTCTCCTGGTAGCGTTCCGTGTCAGAGTAGCTGGCGGACAGGGAAGTGTTGGTATAGTAGTAATCCAGGTAGCCGAAGACACAGCCCACGCCCACAACGAACAGCGTGACCAGCGTAACGATCTGCTTTTTGCTGAATTTCAGGGCGTCTTTGGCGTGGCCAACGCTGTAGGTCAGCCCCAGGCGGTTGGTGATGGGCAGCATCACGCCCAAAAACAGCGTCAGCAGCACGGACTCAATGGGGAACATGAAAATATTCTTGATCATGCCGGGGACGACCATGGCAAGGGTATACTGCTTGCCGTCCATGTAAAGGGCATAGTACCACATCATAATGGGGGTCTGGAGCAGCACATTGATGACGAGACTCACGGTAAACCGGCTGAGCATGACCCGTGTTGTCGTGACCTTCGCCCGGTACAGGAACAGGCCGAACACCAGCGAACCGCCGATCTCCGTCAGGATAAAGGGCAGGAAGTAAATGCCATCCGGCCGGATGATGTAGCCCAGCACGTCCGTGATGCCGGCAGCCAGCATGGCCATCACGGGGCCAAAGACCATAGCGCCCAGGGCGTTGATAAAATACGCGGTGTTGATCTTCAGGAAGGGCGTGATGGGAATGGCCAGCTGCTTCATAACCAGGCGCAGAGCGATCATGAGCGCCGCGAACACCAGCATGTGGGTGTCCTTCAGCTCAGCGGCGGCGTCACGCCAGTAGGCTTTGGAAAACGGGTGGGAATACAGGGTATTGCTCTTTTGCGATATGGACATAAAAAGTCCTCCTTTCATGTAGCGACGATCCCAAGCTCCCGCATTTGCCCTACGGAATCGTGTATGCAAAAACTCCCCTTGCGGCTTTCGCCGAAAGGGGAGATGAATTACAGACACGGATAACCCGTGGGGAAGGGCAACGCGAAAGCCGCGACCATTCGCCCGACCGAGTATCGTTGCTACATAAAGGAGGTTATCCCATATGCAACAGCGGGTGCGGTGACCCCATCGTGGAACGTTCCTTCGTCCTTCGGGCAAACTCCCCGTCCCGATGGCACTTAACGCGAGGTCTCCTACTCTGTTCGCTGTCAAATATACACGAAAGGAGCGGAAAAGTAAATAGGTTTTTTACATTTTTTCGGAAATTTCCGCAATTTATTCGGTGTTCGTCTTTGCCATAGCCGCCCGCATCAGCACCATCCGGTAAATTTCCCCGTAGGACAATCGCTCCACCCCCTGCGCCGCCACCAGGGGAACCTCCTTCAGCACCATGTCGCCGGACTTTACCGTAAGCGTCCCCAGGCGCTGACCCCGGCTGACGGGGGCGGTGACCGAGGCTTCCAGCGTCACCTCGCTGGTGACGCCGCTTTTCTGAGCCTTGTCGATGAGCAGCGCCATGTCCTGCTCCGGCACCGCGCTGACCCCGGCGTCCTTCCCCAGCCGCACCGGGATCCGGTTGTCGCAGTCGCTCAAATCCGGGCTGACCACCGCGAAATTGGCAAAGCCGTAGTCCAGCAACGACTTGCAGGCGGCGTTCCGGGACTGGCTGGTCTCCGCCCCCATGACCACGGCGATCAGCTCCATGCCGTCCCGCATGGCCGACGCAGACAGGCAGTACCCCGCCCCGGAGGTAAAGCCGGTTTTCAGCCCCGTGGCGCCGGAATAGAAGCGGATGAGCTTGTTGGTGTTGGACAGGCCGAAGGTGCCGCCCCGGACGGTGTCCATCCAGATGGTGGTGTAGTTTTTGATGAGGGGATGGTATTTCAGCAGCTGCCGGGACATGAGGGCGATGTCGTAGGCGGAGGTCCGGTGGTTCACCGCGTCCGCCCCGTCGTCCAGACCGGTGCAGTTGACGAAGGTGGTGTCGTTCATCCCCAGCTCCTGGGCCCGCCCGTTCATCATGGCGACGAAGGCGCTTTCGCTGCCCGCGATATGCTCCGCCATGGCGCAGGCGCAGTCGTTGGCCGAGGACACCGCGATGGACTTGAGCATGTCGGAAACGGACATGGTCTCCCCCGCCTTCAGATAGATCTGGCTGCCGCCCTTGGCGGCGGCCGCTTCCGAGGCCGTCACCATATCCGTCAGGGCGATCTTCCCGGAATCCACCGCTTCCATGATGAGCAGCATGGTCATGACCTTGGTCACGCTGGCGGGGGCAAGGCGCTCATGGGAATTGGACTCATACAGAACGGTTCCGGTGGCGACGTCCATCAGCACCGCGCTTTTCCCCGCCACGTCCAGCTCTACCGCCGATGCCGGCAGCGCGATCCGGCACAGCGCCAGAACAAGCGCCGCGGCACATATCATCCGCTTCATAGTCATCCCTCCAAACGATTCGTAGTACAGCCTATGTCCGCGGGGGATGAATATACCGAAGGGAACCTCTGATTCAACCGGCAAGAACCGCCCACGGCCGCAGACGATTGATTCAGAGGCTCCCAAGTATTTTTCTATGGAAACTTTCCGCGGGATGTGGTATAATGGCCTCGCCGGATCATTCAACGTGGGGGAAGCGATCCTTCCCCCCGCAGTTTATTTGGAGGAAATGCCATATGAGAGGAATCCCATCGCTGATCACAGACATTCGCAAGAAAGTATTCACCGAGGTCGCCCGCATGGCCTACAGCGGCGGCGACTACACCCAGGCGGAAGACCTGCCCTTCAAGATCGTCCCCGGCGACCAGCCCCTGCACCGGGAGTCCATTTTCCTGGAGCGTGCCATCGCGGGTGAGCGGGTGCGGCTGGCTATGGGTCTGTCCATACGCCCCGTCCAGACCCGCAGCCTGATGACCGAGGGCATGGACGCCGCCGCCATTGCCGAGCAGTACTATGAGCCGCCGCTGATCAACATCATCCCCTACGCCTGTCACGCCTGCCCCACAAATCAGTACCGGGTGACGGAAAACTGCCAGAACTGTCTGGCCGCCTCCTGCCAGCAGGTTTGCCCCAGGGGCGCGGTTTCCTTCGTCAACGGCAAAAGCCACATTGACCCGGAAAAGTGCATCAGGTGCGGCAAATGTGCAAACGCCTGTCCTTACCATGCCATCATCCACATGGAGCGCCCCTGTCAGGCGGCCTGCGGCATGGACGCCATCGGCTCCGACGAGCACGGTAAGGCCGTCATCCATCAGGATAAGTGCGTCGCCTGCGGGCAGTGCCTGGTGTCCTGCCCCTTCGGCGCCATTGTGGACAAGGGGCAGATCTTCCAGGTCATCCAGTCCATTCTGAAGGGCGACCAGGTCATCGCCATCGTTGCCCCCGCATTCATCGGCCAGTTCGGAAAGCTCTCCACCCCCGGCAAATTCGTCAGCGCCATGAAGATGCTGGGCTTTGACCGGGTGGTGGAGGTCGCCGTGGGCGCAGATATGTGTACCATTGAGGAAGCCAAGGACTTCCTGAAAAAGGTGCCGGAGCAGCAGGACTACATGGCGACCTCCTGCTGTCCCGCCTGGCACTCCATGATCGAAAAGCTGTACCCCGGGGAGATGAAGAAGATCTCCATGACCCTGACCCCCATGGTGTTCACCGCCCGGCTGGTGAAGAAGGAGTATCCCGACTGCAAGGTGGTATTCGTCGGCCCCTGCGCCGCGAAAAAGCTGGAGGCCATCCGGGCAGACATCCGTTCCGACGTGGACTTCGTCCTGACCTTTGAGGAATTGCAGGGCATGTTCGAGGCCAAGGACGTGGATTTTGCCGCGATCCCCGAGGAGAATACGCTGAACAAAGGCACTGCCGCCGGTCGCGGCTATGCCGTTTCCGGCGGTGTCGCCGGCGCGGTGACCGCGCTCATTGCCAAGGAGCATCCGGAGCTGGAGATCAAAACCGCCCGGGCGGAGGGACTGCGGGACTGCCGCAAGCTGATGCTGCTGGCCAAGGCAGGCAAATACAAGGGCTATCTGCTGGAGGGCATGGCCTGTCCCGGCGGCTGCGTTGCCGGCGCCGGAACGCTGCTTCCGGTGGATCTGGCCGCGAAGGTGGTCGGCAAATACCAGTCCGAGGCCAAAGCCGCCTCCCCGCTGGAAAGCCCCTACCGGGACGAGGGAGAGCATCTGGAGTAAAGTTCGATCCCTGGCAGCTTATTGCTGCCAGGGATCATTTCCGCTCGTCCGGAAATATCATATGCTCACAGATTACAGCTAAAAGGCGGTGGTGCATAAAAAACAGCATTCCCGGATAAGTCCATAGGAAACCGGGGAGTTTGTCCGTAAAACGCGCAAACCTATTTTGCGCAGAATCCAAGTATTCCTTCGCTTTCCGATACCTTTCATCGGTTTCCGCAATGCCGTAAATCCTGAATCGCCGTTGTTCCGGTGTTAAGGAACCTCTGAATAAGTCGCCTGCGGCTGTGAGCGGATCTTTT
>DJNI01000038.1:4895-5872 GCA_002436765.1 Clostridiales bacterium UBA6468 | reverse complement strand
GACACCATGTGCGGCATTCGCGTGGACGGAGAGAATCATTTTGTGATTGCGCCGCATCCCGGCGGACACTTTACGCGAGCCAAGGCCGTTTATAACAGCGTGTACGGCAAGGTAGAAAGCGGATGGGAGAAAGCGGATAATGGCTGGAAATTCACCGTTACCGTTCCCGCCAACTGCACCGCAGCAGTATGCCTGCCCGGGGAAGAAACCGTCACAGTGGAAAGCGGAACATATACCTTTTGAGGTGAAGTTATGGATATTGAAAAAATCTTGCGGCAAATGACGCTGGAGGACAAAATTGCGCTTTGCTCCGGTGAAAATTTCTGGGAAACGAAAAAATACGAAAAATATGGCATCCCGTCCCTTTTCATGTGCGACGGCCCTCACGGCCTGCGCAAGCAGGAGAATGTGGCAGATATGCTGGGGGTCAATGAATCCAGAAAGGCTACCTGCTTTCCTGCCGAGGTGACCACTGCCGGAAGCTGGGATCCGGAATTGCTTGCCGAAATCGGCGCAGCCATCGGCGAGGAGGCCAAGGAGCAGGGGGTTGGACTTGTCCTCGGCCCCGGTGCCAACCTCAAGCGCAATCCTCTCTGCGGGCGGAATTTTGAGTATTTCAGCGAAGACCCGTATCTTGCGGGCAAGCTGGCGGCGGGCTTTATCCGTGGCGCAGAAGCACAGGGCATCAGCACCAGTCTCAAGCATTTCGCCGCGAATTCGCAGGAAAAAAGCCGGTTTAACTCCGACAGTGTTCTGGATGAACGTACCTTGCGGGAGTTATATTTGACAGCGTTCGAGATCGCCGTCAAGGAGGGCAAGCCCTCCACGGTCATGTGCGCCTACCCGAAGCTGAACGACGTCCACTGCTCGGACAGCAAGACCCTTCTGACGGACATCCTCCGTACCGAATGGGGCTTTTCTGGGCTGGTGGTCACCGACTGGGGTGCCATGAACGACCGTATCGAGGGCTTCCGGGC
>DJNI01000038.1:0-4806 GCA_002436765.1 Clostridiales bacterium UBA6468 | reverse complement strand
GTGTGGATGACAGCGCCCGCCGGGTGCTGGAGCTGGTGTTCCGGGCAGAGGAAACGCTGAAAGCGCCTGCTTCCTGCGACTACGAAGCCCACCATGTCCTTGCCAAACGTGCGGCAGCGGAAGGCGCGGTACTCCTGAAAAACGAGGGCGGCATCCTGCCGTTGCAGCAAGGCGCAAAAATCGCCGTCATTGGAGCCATGGCGAAGAATCTGCGCTATCAGGGCGCAGGCTCCAGCCACATCAATCCCACAGGGCTTTCCCAGCCACTGGACTTCCTGCCGGATGCCGTCTACGCACCCGGCTGCGATACGCGGGGCGATACAACGGACACACTGCTGACAGAAGCAAGAAGGGCGGCGCAGCAAGCGGAGGTTGCTGTAGTATTTGCAGGGCTTCCCGACCATTATGAGTCCGAAGGCTTCGACCGCAACGATATGAAAATGCCCGCAGGACATCTTCGGATGATCGAAGCTGTGGCCGGTGCCAATCCAAATACAGTTGTCATTCTGCTCTGCGGCTGTGCCGTGGAGTGTCCATTGGCAGACAGCGTTAAGGGTATCCTGTACATGGGGCTGCCCGGACAGGCGGGCGGCGAGGCCGTTGCCGACCTGCTCTACGGCCGCATCAACCCCAGCGGCAAGCTGGCAGAAAGTTGGCCGTTTACTTACGAGGATGTTCCGTCCTCCGAAGTCTATGGGAAAACCACGGACGCTCTGTATCAGGAGGGCGTTTATGTGGGTTACCGGTACTATGACAAGTCCGGCACAGCAGTCCGCTGGCCCTTCGGCTACGGTCTGAGTTACACGGCGTTTGCCTACTCCGATTTGACGGCAGACGGCGATTCCGTCTCCGTTTCTGTGAAAAACACCGGCGCTTTTGCCGGTGCCGAGGTGGTGCAGCTCTATATGCACGCCCCGCAGGACGGACTTCATCGCCCGCTGCGGGAGCTGAAAGGCTTCCGAAAGGTATTCCTACAGCCGGGCGAAAGTCGGACGGTCACTTTTCCTTTGACCGACCGCAGCTTTGCCGTCTGGCAGGACGGGTGGAAGGTTCCCTGTGGAGCGTACACCGCCTGCATCGGCGGTCTGACCGCCTCCATTGAAAAATCCGGTGAAACTCTGCCCATTCCGGCATGGCAAGGCGGCAGCTGGTACGAGCGCTGCACCGGCAAGCCAAATCAGACGGATTGGGAAGCCATGCTGGGGCATAGCTATGTGCCTCCGGTTCTGAAAAAAGGATCGTTCACCATGGACAATACCGTTATAGAAATGAAGGATCACAGCCTCATCATGAAGATCATGTTCAAAGCGGTAGAAGCGACTATCGCCAAGGGCTACGGCGGCAAAAAGGATTATGAAAACCCAAATTTCCGAATGCAGCTGGCCTCCTCTGCCGGAGCGCCGATCCGCAGCATGATGATCTCTGGCGGCATGAAGGGCGGCGTGCTGCCCGGCATGCTGGAAATGGCCAACGGCCACTTTTTCCGGGGAATTTGGAGAATGATTACGGGGTGAAAGAATTATGCCGAGTCTGTTTGCACACGCAACCAATCTGGTGTTCCGCTGTATGCCGCAGGACAAGCCGGGACAGCCCCACGACTATGCGGCGGAGCGAAAACGGAATGACCGAAAGCCCCCCAGACCGCCCAAGGGCGTAACAGTCCGGCTTGGCGAATTGGACGGGCTGTCGGCGGAGTTCATTCAAAAAAGCAGCAGTCAAAAGGGAACGATTTTCTACATTCACGGCGGTGGATTTACCGTTGGCTCTGCCCGGGAACGGCGCGCGATCTGCCAGTATATCACAGCCAAATACGGCTATAACTGCGCGAGCTTCAACTACCGCCTTGCCCCGGAAAATCTGTGGCCTGCTCCGCTGGAGGATTGCCTGACCGCCTATGCCGCACTCCTGAAAACCGGCGTTTCCCCGAAAAAGATCGTTTTTATGGGAGAAAGTGCGGGAGGAACGCTGGTGCTTTCCTTGGCATTATTGCTGAAAGAAAAGGGACTTCCTCAGCCGAAAGCGCTGGTGGCTCTCTCACCCTGTGTGACGCAGGCTGACCAGTTTCCATCCTACACCCAAAATGCGGCAACGGACTATATGCTCCGCACTGCCGTAGCGGAGGGGAAAATCAAGGTTGTATTCGGCAGCCGAGCGGGTGATTTGGAATATCTGCGTCAGCCGACTATCTCGCCGCTGTACGGTGATTTCAGCGGACTTCCACCGGTGTTCTTTTCTGCTTCTGACACAGAAGTGCTGCTGGATGATTCCAAGGTGCTGTATGAAAAGCTGAAAAAGCAGGGACACCAAACGGCACTGGATATTCGTCACGGTGTCTGCCACGCTTTTCAGGTATTTACAGCTATGCCGGAGGCAAAACAGGCACTTGCCGTCGTTTTTCGCACATTGGAGGAATGGCTATGAAGCCTACATGGAATCCGATTCTGCCAATTTCCGTCTGTATGGCGGATGGCGAGCCTCATGCGTTTGGCGAACGGGTCTATCTCTTCGGCTCCCACGATACGCCTGGCGGCGAGAGCTTCTGCCTGGAGGACTATGAATTTTTCTCCGCTCCGCTGGATGATCTGGCTCACTGGACGAGCAGGGGGACAAATTATTCTGCCAAGCAGGATCCGTTGTACGGTGAAAAAGCCTGCTATCTCTATGCGCCGGATGTTGTGCGCGGCAATGACGGACGGTACTATCTTTATTACTGCCTGGCAGGCTGGAAGGGCAAGGGCGGCTATTCCCATCCCATCAGCGTAGCGGTCTGCGACAGTCCGGACGGGAAATATGAATACTACGGCGTGGTGCAAAATCCGGACGGCACGCCCTATCAGGGCTTCATATGCTTTGACCCGGCGGTCATGAACGACAACGGTGTGATTCGTCTGTATTTTGGTACCGGCCCGTTCCGGGGCATGGCGGTAAAGCCGTGGAACGCATTTGTACTTGGGCAAGTTTATTCCGGTGTGTTTGGAAAGCCTGCCAAGGCATTCCTGCAAAAACCAGGACCGTTGGGCGCAAATGCAGCTGTGCTCTGCGATGATATGCTGACGCTGAAAGAACCGCCAAAACGCATTGCGGATACGCCGGATTTCAAAGATCACGCCTTCTTCGAGGGCGGCAGCATCCGCAAAATCGGACAGACTTACTACTTTGTTTTCTCCTCCCAGAAAAATCATGAGCTGTGCTATGCCACATCGAGTTTCCCGGACAGAGATTTTCGCTATCGGGGGACGCTTGTAAGTAATGGCGATGTAGGCTATGACGGGCGGAGCGAGCGGAAACGCTGCAACGCCACAGGCACGACCCACGGCGGCATCGAGCAAATCGGCGGGAAATGGTATGTTTTTTACCATCGGCTGACCCACGGCAGCGACTATTCCCGTCAGATGTGTGCTGAACCGCTGACCATCCGGCCGGACGGCTCTATTTCGCAAGTCGAGATGACCTCCTGCGGGTTGAGTGGCGGTGATTTGCCCGGCAGAGGCGAATACCCGGCAGCGATCTGCTGCAATCTGACCAACGGAAAAATGCCGCACATTGCCAACCAAATCCGCAAGAACCTCCCCGCCATTACCCACTCCGATATGGAGTGGTATGTGGGAAATGCGGCAAAGGGAACGCAGATTGGGTACAAGTATTTCTCCATTCAGGACAATACCGCGCTGCGTGTGACCGCAAGAGGCAAGGGGCGGATCCATATAAAAATCAACGACAGAAGCGTTGGAAGCCTGCCCTTCTATTCCGAAAAATGGGCGGCTGCTTCGCTGATGATTCCCCAAGGCGATCCCCATGCTACGCTCTTGCTGACGGTAACGGAGGGCGGCTTGGATATCCTGTCGCTGCATTTTTCTCCGGAGGTGAACGAATGAAATACTTCCTTGCCATTGACATCGGCGCATCCTCCGGGCGGCACATTGTGGGCTGGTGCGAGAATGGCGAAATAAAAACGAAAGAGGTCTACCGTTTTCCCAACGGCGTGTTGGAGCAGGCTGGCCATCTTGTCTGGGATATTGACGCTCTGCTCACCCACGTGAAAGCGGGTATTGCGGCGGCAAAAGCCGAGTTCCCCGACATCGTCAGCTTGTCTATCGACACTTGGGGCGTGGACTATGTGCTGCTGCAAGGAAACGAAGAAATTTGCCCGGTGTATGCTTACCGGGACAGCCGCACGGAAGCGGTCATTCCACAAGCCCATGAAATTCTGCCGTTTTCGGAGCTGTATGCCAGAACAGGTTGCCAGTTTCAGCCGTTCAACAGCATTTATCAGCTTTATACGGACAAACTGGCGGGGCGTTTGGAGGGCGTGACAGATTTTCTCATGGTCCCCGAATATCTGCTGTGGAAGCTCTGCGGCGTAAAGGTCAAGGAGTACACCAACGCCACCACCACCGGCATGGTCAGCGCCGAAACCGGCGAATTTGACCCGGAGATCATTTCTGCGCTTGGCCTGCCCACCCACCTGTTCCCGAAGCTGCAAAAGCCCGGAACGGTGCGCGGCAAGTATGACGGAATCAAATGCGTCCTCTGCGCGACGCATGACACCGCCTCAGCGGTTGAGGGGATCCCTATGGATGGAAACCAGCCCTACATATCGTCGGGCACATGGTCGCTGCTGGGCGTAAAAACGCCGAAGCCCATCACGGATGCTGCCAGTCGCGCCGCCAATTACTCCAACGAGGGCGGCGTGGGCTACAACCGCTACCAGAAAAACATCATGGGGATGTGGCTGGTGAACGGGCTGCAAAAGGAGCTTTGCAGCGGCTTGGGCTTTGCGGAGATCGTGAACGCCGCAAAAGAAAG
>DJNI01000048.1:2192-2609 GCA_002436765.1 Clostridiales bacterium UBA6468 | reverse complement strand
ATGGAGTTGGAGCCGATATCGATGATCGCCTGCTTCATTCCGCCTCACCAACGGCCTCGGCGGTCTCCTCCTGCAATTCCATTTCCTGCGCGGTCTCTGCCGGATCCTCCTGCGGGGCATCCTCCGGCACGCGGAACACCAGAATCGCCTTTGCGGAATTTGTCACGGAAAAGGTCGCCAGCTCCCAGCCGTCCTGTGCCTTTTCGTTGGCAGTTTTCTCAATAGCCGCAGCCATCCTCTTTGCCTTGGGGGCATAATCGATCACGATTGTCTTGTAAGTCATAAGGATTCCTCTTTTCATTATATTTTGCATCGGCATGACGCGGATGGGGTAAAAGCCTCACCGATCAGCCGAAGACGATTTATTTAGGGAACCTCTGAATAAATCACTTTCCGCTGTGAGCGGATCTTTTCCGC
>DJNI01000048.1:0-2173 GCA_002436765.1 Clostridiales bacterium UBA6468 | reverse complement strand
GGTATCGAAAACGGGAAATACGTACCGTATTCCGTCGTTTTCGATACCTCGGTTGGACAAAAAATCTCTCGCTCACAGCTCTTGCCGATTGAGTCAGAGCTTCCTTAGAGCTTCCATTGTCAAAAATTCCACAACTTTTCATTGTAATGATACGCTGCATTTGTAAAATTTAAGGACATATCCGTGTAAAAAATATGTAAAATGTCGAGCCGCCTGCAATGCAGTCGGCGAACCGCCCTGCATAAACGCCTCTACAGATATCGGTCGATCCGCTGGCGCAGCTGCGATAGCTTTTCCTGTAGCTTCTGGCGATTCTCCTGGGCATTCTCCTGTATCTCGTCATGCCACTGGCGTGCGTCCTCGTCCATGGCGGCGCGCAGCTGCTGGGGAATGGCACGAAGACGGTTGACGGCGTCCAGCGATTCCGCCGTACCCAGCAGCAACTCGTCCACCCGGGTGTCGCGTGTGGGATATAGCCCTCGGCGGAAGTTGTCAAGCACCACCTCATACCGGCGGCAGGCATTGGCAATGGACGTATCCCATGAGATGTAGATTTCCCGCCGGGCATTTTCGCCCACCTGCCGCATCAGCTCCCGTTGAGGCAGCAGGCGGCGCAGCATCGCCGCCATGGAAGCGGCGTTTTCTTCAATGAAAAAGCCGTTGCGCCCGTCGGTAACGTCCTCGGCGGCGCAGCTTCCGGCAATCAGCACGCTGGCGAGGCCGCAGGCCGCCGCCTCCCGCACGACGAGACCGTTGGTATCAAACGTGGAGGGAAACAGGAACAGATCGGCGCGGCAGTACCATGCCCGGATAATTTCCCGGTCATAGCAGGGGGGGAGAAAGAATACCTTGTCGCCCAGACATAGCTCTTCGGCATAGGCGCGGACGGCCTCTCCATCGATGCCCTTGCCGATGAACACCATGCGGAAGTCCTGCCCTTCGCCCTTCAGCTGCTTCAGCGCATCCAGAATGATCCGCAGCCCCTTGTACCACATCATGCGTCCCACGAACAATAGCAGCGGCACGCCCTCCGGCAGGTCAAGACCTTCGCTTACGGCGCGTACCGTCTCCTCCGGCAGGCGGCCGGCCGGAATGTCCACTCCATTGGGCATGACGATGTAGTCCCCCTGATAGCCCAGAGATCGGAGATTTTCTCCCGCGCCGCGGCTGACCGCCCATACCTCGTCGCAGGCGGAGATGTTCTCCACCAGCAGCTTGATGGAGGCCTCCTGCAGATGCCTGCTGTGGATGGCGTTGGCAATGTCAATGTCAAACTTAGTGTGGTAGGTGAACACCAGCGGCACGTGCAGACGCTGCCGCAGCATCCGGGCGAGGATCGTGGACATGACGGGGCAGTGGCTGTGGATCAGGTCAATGTGACGCCCCTCGACCTGTGCCATGAGCTCCGGGGACAGAGGCAGACCTGCCCGGTAGCCCACCAGCTTCGTCGTATCGATACTGGGATAGCGCAGCACCGGAAAAGGGTAGACGCTGTCGTCGGCGTCGGGATAGTAGGGCGTTACTACGGTGGCGTCGCCATAGGTCCGCTGGATGACGGAGGCATAGTTTGTGACCGCGTTGGCCACGCCGTCGATCACCGGAGGGAAGGAATCGTTCATGAGACATATGCTGCGTTTTTTGTTTGATAAATCAGATGCAGTTGGCGAAGTATTTGTATTCAGACGCATATATGACAACCCCAATCGTTCAGCTTGATAAAATGATTGTACCACATAAATGGGAAATAATCTACTGTTGTTTTCTTCTCGCGCACATGAAACCCACCGTATAACGGCGCAGGTTTTCCGGCAATTGCAAATGGGGCAGCTGAAGAGGAACCCGCTGCGATTAGGGCGTGTAGTAAAACCGGCGAAATGACCGGAAACGAGGGATTTTTGTCCTGAGCGAGCTTTTTTCCTTTGTAATACACAAAGTATTCCTACGAAAAATGGCTTCATCAGGCGGAAACTCCCTCGCTGCTGGTCATATTTCCGGTTTTCCGATAGGCCCTAATGACATTGCCTCGCCGATAGGGGAGAGGCAGCCGGGGTTGGACGAGTCAGCGCTCACTGGAGCCGCCGTCTCCCTTTTCAAAGATCAGATCATCCAGATCGGCGCGGGGATCATCACAGCTGTACACGGTTTCACCTTCTATAATGGTCCCCTTGTCCAG
>DJNI01000055.1 GCA_002436765.1 Clostridiales bacterium UBA6468 | reverse complement strand
ATGTGGCGCTGATCTTCAAGTTCACCTTTGAAAAATACGGCGATATGCAGGCGGCGGCAGAGATCGCCAATAAGGTGTTTTATTGCAATGTTGCGCCGCTGCTGGCGGCATATCTTCTCTGCGACGTGCTGCTTTCCGTTGTGATGCTCGTGTTGATCTGGAAGCGGATGCTTCCGCTCAAAACAACGGCGCAGCGGGTACTTGCATCCCTCTGCAATCCCATCGCCTTTGCCGGGATCGTGGGAAATCTGTTCACGCTTTTACCTTGGCCGCTGGATCAGATCGATCACGGAACGGAATCCGCCGGACACCTGTTGGTGCTGCTTCTTGGGCTGATTCTTCTGAGGGAAATGGAGAAAAGCGGTGAATGCTGCGGCAGCGAATGCAGAAAGGTGTGAAGCCATGCTTGCCAGGACGATCACAGAGGAAGAGATCTGCGATATCGGTCATGCCTTCGGCTATTATGATTATGGGCAGGAAACGGGGATGACCGCTGCCTTTTCCGGGCAGGAGGCGACGGCAGACTATATCTGTGCCTATGTGCGCGGGATGCTGCGGGGCGGACTTCTGCACACCACCGGCGAGCGTGGCGAGGGCTATATCGCCTACAGGCTGCCGAAGGAAAGGCCGGGCCTTCAGACGCTGTGGCCCATTGCGAAGGGGATGCTGCGCAATTCCGGCCTGAAGCGGCTACTGCGCTTCGCTATGGCCCTCAAACGCGGCGGCGTGTCGCTGCAAGATCGCATGGACAAGGAGCAGAAGCCGTATATTTTTGTAGGGCTTGTCTGTGTGCGGGAGCAATATCAGGGACAGGGCTATATGCGCAAGGTCATGGACATGGCCTTTGCCGAGGGCGACCGGCTGGGCGTGCCGGTGATTTTGGAAACCGACGCCAAGTCCAAATGCGATAAGTATGTGCATCTCGGTATGGAGCTTGCCGGAGTGCGGAACATCGGCGAATTTGGAAAGCTGTATGACCTAATCAAATACCCGGACACGGAAAAGCAGCAACCTGTCACAGAGGAGGCGGCAATGCCAAAATGAATACAGAGGAAAAAACAGCGTTCATCCGGTGGTGTATGCTCGGCGCGATCGGCGCTGTTCTGATGGCTGTCGGCGATTGGCTGCTGGGGTGCGTCCCCCTTCAGGCGGCGGACATGGGAATGTTCAACAGAGCCTATTATTTGTCCGGCGCCTATGGCCTGTGGCGGCCTGTACTGACCGTCGGGACAGGAACCATCGGAGGATTTCTCGATTATTTTATGGTAAAGGCACTGAATGCGGACATCGACGCAAAATGCCGAAAAACAAAGGCCGTCCAGTATCTGTGCGGAATTTTCACCGTTGCGGTGGCGCTGACCATCCACACATGGGTGGCAACCATGGCGTGGTTCACCACCTATTTAGGCCCGCGTATCGGAGCGGAGGCCGCCATCACAGCGGTCACAGCCTATCAGGATGACATGCTCCCCGCAATCCTCCCCATGTATGTTCCGATGGTATTGGTTTTCGGCATTCATTTCGTGATGCTGCTTGTCGGTAAAACCCGTTATCCCAGGTGGATGCTCGTTTTCCATCCGGTCACATGGAGTCTTCTGCTGGTTACTGTTCCTGATATTGCACAGGCCATGCAGGCGCCTGTCGATACATGGATGGCCGTGATGAGCCAGAGCAGCACCAATACCGCCATCGTGATCTGGTGCATCGCGGCGGCGGTTTATGAGAGAAATCACACTTAATAAAAAAGGAGTCTTGAATATGAAGCCTGACTACAAAAACTGGATTCCCAAGGGAATGCTGGTTTCGCTCATCGCGGGAACGGTGCTGTCCCTTGCGCTGCTGCTGGTTTTCGGCATATTCGGCGTCTGTGTGAGCGGAAAGCTGCGCGTCGTGCTGGGAGTGGTGTTCGGCATTGCCTTTGTCGTTTGTGCAAAGTGCACCCAGTGGTGCGTGTATGCCTATCGGAGCTTTTCCTATGACGGCAAGCGCAAGCTCTCAAAGCAGATCATTGACGGCACGGCGGAGCATATCACGCTGCCGGAGGGCGGCGTGGGACTGGACATCGGCTGCGGCAGCGGCGCGCTGACCATTGCCTGCGCAAAGCGCAATCCCCAGGGAAAAATGATCGGTATCGATCGCTGGGGCAAGGAATATGCCTCCTTCAGCCTGCCGCTGTGCGAAAAAAACGCCGCTGCGGAGGGCGTGGATAGAATCTGCCGGCAGCACGTCAACCAACTGTGTAATCGCACATAGGTATGCGTCAGCTTTGGCAGAAACAGAGCGAAGAGACTTTCTTGAATCCAGCACAAAAGGCCGGGGGCAAAAGATCCGCTGCCCAGCCGAAGACGATTTATTCAGAGCTTCCCTTGGAATAGGTCTTGAAGTTCAGCACATCCCCGCAATACTCCTGCATGGCCGGCATACCGATGATCGTATCCAATGTTTGGAAAGCGGCGGGATCCCGGCTGGAGGCTCCCGTGCGGCGCCGGTCTGTATTTTCTTTCTGCCGGCGGCCAATTTGTGCTTGCAATTTGCGAAGCAGTCTGCTACAATATCATTGTATGTCTGCGCTTACGCCGCGGACATGCGTGACGACGGCGTTGGGAAACGCGGCAATGTCTCTTCCGGCGGCCTGATCGCCCCCCGGCAGGCGCGTCTTTCCCGAGCGCTCCCCCCCTTTATCTCCTCCGGTACGTCCGCTGCCGGGAAATGCAAACAGCGGATCAAAACATATCTGAAAGGAATGAAGAAACATGGAGAAGAAGCTTCTGAGCCTTCTGCTTGTCCTGTGCATGGTGCTCTGCCTTGTGCCCACCACGGCATTTGCGGAAGAGAATACGGATTTGACCGATACCCAAGTCGTAGAGACCGAGGGCGAGAAGAAGGCCGACCCCCCCGCGCCCCAGAGCCAGGAGGCGCCCGAGCAAAAGCCCGCCACCGTTGAAACACCGGCTGGCGGGACTGTCCAGGATACAAAGGATTCTACCCCCCCCCCCGCTGAAAATAGCGCGAGTGAGACTCCTACTAAACCTGACGAAGAGACTGTTGAGAATCTGATTACCGTGTCGGTAAAATGCACCAGTGCTAAGCACGCTCGTCTTAATGTATTTTCGTCGGATACGAAGGCGGGAACCTTCCAGATCGGCGATGTCCAATATACTGCCGAAACCGGCTACACCTGCACCGTCACCGTTTCTGCTGACAAGTACGTGACGGCGTACAGCGTCTGGATAAGAGGTGGCTGTAATCACACTCCGAACGACAGCACTAAGACCATTACACTGAAATACGTGAATGGAAATTGGACTGCGGGAGACGACTCGCGGGTTCGTTTCTCTGTGTACGACACCTACACCGTCACCTACACCGACGGCGTGGATGACGAGGAAGTCTTCGTCGATCAGACCTCTACTGTAGCATCCGGTAAAGCCACCCCCGCTTTCAACGGCGCTCCCACCCGCGAGGGCTACCAATTCAAGGGCTGGTCTCCCGCAGTTGCCGACACTGTGACCGAAAATGTTACCTACGTTGCACAGTGGCAGAAATATAAGAAGCCGAGTTTCTC
>DJNI01000097.1 GCA_002436765.1 Clostridiales bacterium UBA6468 | reverse complement strand
AACCGCGAGACGCTGGAGGTCCACTATAAGGGCAGGAGCATCGCGGACGTGCTGGAAATGACGGTGGAGGAGGCGCTGGAGTTTTTCCGCGACCTGCCGAAGCTGGCGAACAAGCTCGAGACGCTGCGCGACGTGGGCTTGGGGTATATCAAGCTCGGGCAGTCCTCCACCACGCTCTCGGGCGGCGAGGCGCAGCGCGTGAAGCTCGCGACCGAGCTAAGCAAGCGCGCGACGGGACGCACCATCTATATCCTCGACGAGCCGACCACGGGGCTCCACGCCGCCGACGTGCATAAGCTCATTGAGGTTTTGCAGCGGCTGGTGGAGGCGGGGAACACCGTTCTGGTCATCGAGCACAATCTGGACGTGATCAAGACGGCGGACTATCTCATCGACCTGGGCCCCGAGGGCGGCGACGGCGGCGGAACCCTGGTCGCCGCCGGCACCCCGGAGGAAGTGGCGCAGGTTCCCGAAAGCTATACGGGACAATACCTGAAGTCCTACCTATAAAAACTGTCCGGCCTGTTGGACAGACCGGACGGGAAAATCATTCGTACAGCTCTGTGGGAAGGCACTCGGAAAGCTCGATCAGCCCATGATCCCGCTCCCCGGCGTAGTCCACCCGCAGAACGTTGGAGCGAAGCGTGGCCTGCCTGCTCTGGCGAATGGCCATGGTCATGGTGATTCTGGTGCCCTTGCCATCCGGCTGATCGATGAGAACGGCGCCCCCGTGGTGGGCGGCGGCGGTGCGGATGAGCACCATGCCAAGGCCGATGCCGTACCGGCTGTCTTCTAAGGCGGGCTGGCGGAGATACCGGGAGAAGACGCTGCTGCGGACGCTCTGGGCAATGCCGGAGCCGCTGTCCGTCACGCTCAGGCGAAGCATCCGGCCGCTGCGGGTCAGCTTCGCCGCCACGGTCCCGTCCTTCGGGGTGAATTTGATGGCGTTGGACAGGATGTTCAGCACCGCCCGTTCCAGCTGCTCCCGGTCGGCAAGACCGTAGACCGGCCGGTCAAGCCCCTCATAGGTCAGGGCGATGCCGGTGTGGGAAATGAGCGCCTCCGCCTTCTCAAAGAATTCGGCGAACAGCGCCGGAATGTCTGCCGTTTCCTGACGGGAGACGGCGGCGCAGCGCTCGGCGTCGGACATATTGCCGATGATCCGGAGGATCTGAAACAGTCCCCGGTTCAGGCGGGCGACCTGCTCTGCCGTCCGGGGATTTCCTTCCGCGGCGCAGAGGGGGAACAGGCTGTCGGCGGTGATCATCACGTTGGACAGCGGCTCCCGCAGCTCCCGGGCGGCCAGCGCCATGGAGCGAAGCTCGCCGTTGTCCGATTCCTGTTCCAGCAGGAATACGTCGATGTCGTCCACACGGGTGACCGATGCGCCGCAGCTGTGGGAGGACAGGCTCAGCGTCAGATACAGGCACCCGCCTGAGAATGCGGCGTATTCCTCCGCGCCGGTCAGAAGCAATGGGCGGATATCGGTGCCGGGGGTGATAAAAAGGCTTTCGGCAGCCTGGTTGACCTTAATGATCTGATTTTTTCTTACGCAGAAGCCGGGGCGGATCACCAGATCCAGCATTCCCAGCGTATCTTTCTTTTCTTCCATGACGATCCTCCTAGCAGTCCTATCATGCGCAGAATGGGTGAAAACTTTCCCGGCAAGATTCGACGTTCTTTTCATTTCTCATTCTAGCGGAAACGGGACAAAATAGCAAGGGGGAAGAACTACGAGGTGAAAATTATGTCGATTCACGACGGACACCGCCAGCGGCTGAAGCAGCGCTTTCTGGAGGAGGGGCTGGAGAGCTTCACGGATATTCAGGTGCTGGAGCTGCTGCTGTTTTTCAGTGTTCCCCGGCAGGATACCAACCCCATTGCCCATGCGCTGCTGGATCATTTCGGCAGTCTGTATCAGGTGCTGGAAGCGCCGGTGGAGGAGCTGCGGAAGGTCAAGGGTGTGGGGGAACAGTCGGCGCTGCTGCTCAGCCTCATGAACGACGTGGCGCGGTACTATCAGGTGGATAGAACCATGCGGGAGAAAATCCTGCCCACGGTGCAGGCCTGCGGGGAATACCTGGTGCCGTTTTTCTTCGGACGGAAGGTGGAAACGGTGTTCCTGCTGTGCCTGGACGCCAAATGCAAGGTGCTCGGCTGCAAGGAGGTGGGGCAGGGAAGCGTGAACTCCGCGGGAATTTCCGTGCGGAAGATCGTGGAGACGGCTTTGGCCGCCAACGCTACCACCGTGGTTCTGGCGCACAACCACCCCAGCGGCATCGCGGTGCCCTCCGACGAGGACGTGCAGACCACCCGCCGGGTAGCCATAGCCCTGAGTGCGGTGGAAATTCAGCTGGCCGACCATATCGTGGTGGCGGACGGGGACTATGTCTCCATGGTGCAGTCGGGCTACCGTCTGGATGAAGGGAGTTATTATGGACAAATTCAAACTGGTATCGGACTATAAGCCCTCCGGCGACCAGCCGGAGGCCATCAGCGCACTGGTAAACGGCGTGAACTGGGGGCTGCGGGAGCAGACGCTGCTGGGCGTCACCGGCTCCGGCAAGACCTTTACCATGGCCTCGGTCATTGAAAAGCTCAACCGCCCGACCCTGGTGCTGGCGCACAACAAGACGCTGGCCGCCCAGCTCTGCTCGGAATTCCGGGAGTTTTTCCCGGAAA
>DJNI01000062.1:785-15259 GCA_002436765.1 Clostridiales bacterium UBA6468 | reverse complement strand
TATTCCGCCGCTTTTGATACCTAGATTGAACGAAAAATCTCTCGCCCGCAGTCCTTGCCGATTGAATCAGAGCTTCCCTAAATCGCATAGCAAACTCCCGCACACCTGATCATATCAGGTATGCGGGAGCTTTTTGTTCTGCGCGATACTATTTTTTGATTAAAAATATTTTTAATCAAAAAATAGTATCAGATAGACCCGAATTGAAGTTCTGCATGACATCATAGCACCCAGGAAAAAACAGCGCAGGGGAAGGCAAAAGCATAAATTTATGAAAAAACGGCAAGAGCCGGAGGGCGGATAGAGAAAAATCTACCACTGTCAGCTCTTGCCTGTTGAATCAGGGCGTTTCTTACGATTTGAGGTCAACGGCGCGGTCGAAGAGATCTTCCACATCCTTGCCGGGGCCTTTCGAGAGAAGGGAAACCACCACGGCGGCCAGCAGACCGGCGGCGAAGCCGGGGACGATCTCGTAAATGCCGGTGGAGGACAGGAACATCAGCCAGAGGATATCCACTGCGGCGCCGGCGGCGATGCCTGCCACCGTTCCGCCGAAGGTGAGCCGCTTCCAGAACAGACTCAGCAGAATGACAGGGCCGAAGGCCGCGCCGAAAACGCCCCATGCGTTTTCCACCAGCCCCATGATGGAGTCGGAGTTGGGGTCGGAGGCGATCATCAGTGCGACAAGGGCGATGACGATGACCACGATGCGTCCCGCCCAGAGCATTTCGGAGTCGGAAGCTTTTTTGCGGATGACGGGCTTATAGACATCGCTGGCAAAGGCGGAGGATGCCGCCAGAAGCTGGGAGTCGGCGGTGGACATGGCGGCGGACAGGATCGCGGACAGCAGCAGGCCGGACACCAGGGCAGGGAAGATCCTGCGAACCATGGTGATGAACACGGTGGAGGAATCCTCAATTTCGCCCAGGTACAGACGGCCGGCCACGGCGGTCAGGGCGGACATGATCAGGATGATGGTCGTCCAGGAAATGCCGATGACGCTGGACTTGCGCAGCTCCTTTTCGGATTTCAGGGACATGAACCGGATGATGATGTGGGGCATACCGAAGTAGCCAAGACCCCAGCCCAGACCGGAGATGATGTCCTGGGGGGTGGTGAAGAAGTTGAAAAAGCCCTCGGGCAGGGTCGCGCCGGTCACGGCGCCGTCCCCCGCCTTGGCCAGCGCCAGAGCGAACAGGGGGGCGATCAGAAGTGCTGCCAGCATGATCATGCCCTGGAAGAAATCCGTCCAGCACACTGCGCTGAAGCCGCCCAGGAAGGTGTAGGCCACGATAATGAAGGCGGCGATGTACATGGCGACGGTGGGGTCGATGTCCATGACCGTGTTGAACAGGGTGCCGCAGGCCTTGATGGAGGAGGCGGCGTAGATGGTGTAGGCCACCAGGAAAATGATGGCGCTGAGGATCTGCAGGGACTTGTTCTTGCTCAAAAACCGGTTGGTCAGGTACTGGGGGATGGTGATGGAGTCGTTAGCCGCAATGGAGAACCGGCGCAGCCGGGGCGCCATGAAGATCCAGCTCAGAGCGTAGCCGATGCCGAGGCCGATGGCAATCCAGGTCTGTCCCATGCCGCTGAGGTAGATGGAAGCGGGAAGCCCCATGAGCACCCAGGCGCTCATGTCGGAGGCGCCGGCGGACAGGGCGGATACCCACGCACCCATGTTGCGGCCGCCGAGGAAGTAATCCTTTTCACCGGCGCCCTTGGACTTGCGGAAGAAATACAGGCCGATTCCTACCATGAATACAAAATAGGCTATGAATACGGAAAGCTCAACATAATTCACAGAAATCCCTCTCTCTTGATGCATGAAATAAAATCATGTATCCATGCTTATTAGTGATGGAATTATTATACTAGGGTTTCCGGAATTTTGCAACGAAAACTTTCTTCCTGAGTTGTACAAAAAAACATTGCCAAATGGGGAAAGAAGTGCTATTATACACAAGATATGATGAAATTTCCGCATGAAGAAGGGAAAAGCGGCATGAGCCTGAAAAAATATGAAGCATTTGTGCGGACGGTGGAGCTTGGCAGCTTGACCAAGGCGGCGGAAGCCATGGGCTCGACCCAGTCCCGCATCAGCCATGTCCTGAGCGCGCTGGAAGAGGAATACGGCTTCGTCCTTCTGCGCCGGAACCGAAGCGGCGTCCGGCTGACGGAGGCGGGGGCGATGGTGCTGCCGAAAATGCAGGAGATTTTACAGAAGGATCGGGAGCTGGCAGAGCTGGTGGGGGATATCCGCAGCGCCGATGCCGGGACCGTCCGGCTGGGGGCATTCACCAGTGTGGCGGTCCATTGGCTGCCGGGGATGATCCGGACGTTCCAGAGCGCCCACCCCAAGGCCGAGCTGAAAATGTTCAACGGCGATTACCACGACATGGAGCAGTGGCTTCGGGAAGGGGAAGTGGATTTGGGTTTTGTGACCCTGCCCGCCCCGGAGGGGATGCGTACCATCCCCCTGACCCAGGACCCGTTGGTTGCCATCATGCCGAAAAATCACCGGCTGGCGCAGCTGGAGGAAATTCCCATTCAGGAGCTGGGGGAAGACCCCTTTATCAGCCTGCTGCAAAGCTCAGCCCATGACATTCACCGGGCGCTGGACAATGCCGGCGTGCGCCCGAACATCAAATTTACCACCAAGGACGACTACGCGATTCTCGCCATGGTAGAGCAGGGGCTGGGCATTTCCATTGTTCCCCAGCTGCTCATTCAGGGGCGGACACAGAATCTGGCGGTTCGCCCGCTGAAGCCCCGGGCAAGCCGGACCATCGCCCTGGCCATCCCCGAGGGAAAGCCCCTGCCCGTGGTCGAGGCCTTTGCTCAAACGGCGGTGACCTGGGTGAATGAACAGAGCGGGAAATAACAGCGCGATTAAATGGAGGATACTGAAAAATGAGCACAATTTATGCACCCGAAGGGGATTCCGCTATTTCACAGATTCTGGCGGCCTACGAGCTGCCGGGTACGATCATGGACATTGCCCGCCATGGAAAAGGGCATATCAACGACACCTTCTGCGTATCGTGCCGCACCCCGGAGGGGGGCACTGCCCGATTTGTCATGCAGGGACTGTCCCAGGCTGCGTTTCCCCATCCGGAGGAAGTGATGGAGAATTTTGCGGGCATTACGTCCTATCTGCGCAGGGAAATCCTTGCCGAGGGCGGCGATCCTTCCCGGGAGACCCTGAGCCTGGTAAAGACCAGAGACGGCGCGGATTTTGTGATGGATGCCGATGGCAGGTTGTGGCGGCTGATGCCCTATATCGAAAACGCCGACTGCTACCAGCAGGCCACGCCGGAGCTGTTTGAAGCGTCCGGACGGGCGTTCGGGCGGTTCCAGTATATGCTTCAGGATTACCCCGCCCAGACGCTCCATGAGACGATCCCCCATTTCCACGACACCGAAGACCGTTTCGACCGGTTCCTCGCCGCCCTGGAAGCCGACAGGCTGAACCGGGCGAAAGAGATCCCCGCGGAAATCCAATTCGTTTTGCGGCGGCAAGCGGACTGCGGCGTTGCCCTGCGAGCGCTGCGGGAGGGAAAGCTCCCCCTCCGCGTCACCCACAACGACACGAAGCTGAATAACGTCCTGATCGACCGGGACACCCGTGAGGGCATCTGCGTCATTGATCTGGACACCACCATGCCGGGGCTGTCTATCAATGATTTCGGCGACGCCATCCGCTTCGGCGCGAACCACTGCCAGGAAGACGAGCAGGACTTGACAAAAGTCAATTTTGACATTTCTCTGTACGAGGTGTTCACCCGGAGCTTCCTGGAGGGGGCGCGGGGCAGCCTGACGCCCGGGGAGCTGGAATATCTGCCCTGGGGCGCACGGCTGATGACGCTGGAATGCGGCATCCGCTTCCTGACGGATTACTTGGACGGCGACCATTACTTCCGCGTCAGCCACCCAAAGCAGAACCTGGATCGTGCCCGCACCCAGCTGAAGCTGGTGAAGGACATGGAGGAGCAGTTCGACGCCATGGCGGCGGTGGTTGCAAAGTATGCGAAATGACGGGAAACCGCGCTAAAAAAGGCCGCTTTTTTGGATTGCAATTTCCTACAGGAGCGCTATAATGTTTCTTGAAAACAGATGCAGATAATGCGCTTTTGCGCAGTATAAAGGAGGATACCGCAATGAACATTCTGGTTACCGGCGGCGCCGGATACATCGGCTCCCATACCTGCGTTGAGCTTCTCAACAGCGGATACGATGTGACGGTTATTGACAACCTGTGCAACGCCAACCCCAAGAGCCTGGAGCGGGTGGAGGCCATTACCGGCAGGAAGGTCAAATTCTACAAAGGAGACGTCCGGGACGAGGCGCTTCTGCGGAAGATCTTCGCGGAAAACGAGATTTCAGCCGTCATCCACTTTGCGGGATTGAAGGCTGTGGGAGAATCCGTCGCCCAGCCCTGGCGTTACTACGACAATAACCTCAATACCACCCTGGTGCTGACCAAGGTCATGACGGACGTGGGCTGCAAGAAGATCATTTTCTCATCCTCCGCCACCGTCTACTCCGGCGACAACGAGATGCCCCTGCGGGAGACCAGCCGCACCGGCAACTGCACCAATCCCTACGGCTGGACGAAGTACATGACCGAGCAGATCCTCTCCGGCATGGCTTACGCCGACAAGGCGTGGAGCGTCGTGCTGCTGCGCTACTTCAACCCCATCGGCGCCCATGAAAGCGGCATGATCGGCGAAGATCCCCGGGGCATTCCCAACAACCTGATGCCCTACATCACCCAGGTGGCCATCGGCCGCCGGGAGAAGCTCAGCATCTACGGCAACGACTATCCCACCCCCGACGGCACCGGCGTCCGGGACTATATCCATGTGGTGGATCTGGCCAAGGGTCATGTGGCGGCGGTGAAGTACGTCGTTTCCGGCCAGGGCTGCGAGGTGTTCAATCTGGGCACCGGTATCGGCTACAGCGTGCTGGACATGGTTCACGCCTTTGAGAAGGCCAACGGCGTGAAGGTCCCGTACCAGATCGTCGGCCGCCGCCCCGGCGACCTGCCCACCTGCTACGCAGACCCCGCCAAAAGCGCGCGCGTTCTGGGCTGGAAGGCGGAAAAGAATCTGGAAGACATGTGCCGCGATTCCTGGAACTGGCAGTCCAAGAACCCCATGGGGTACGGGGAATAAAACTTTAGGGAAGCTCTGATTAAATCGACGAGAGCTGTGAGTGGATCTTTTCCGTCCGCTCACAGCCGAAGGCGTTTTATTCAGAGGTTCCTTGGCTTGAAAACGGGAAATAGTGCGCAGCCGTTGCCGGCATAAGCCGGCTTGCGGATGCGCACTATTTCCCGTTTTTGGTACTGAGGAGTGGAAAAAAATCCGATCCCGGCCGCAGCCGCAATTGCGCGGTGCTGCTTTAAGGAACCTCTGAATCAACCGTCTCCGGCTGGACGGCGAATCTTTTGCCCCATCCGTGCAGTTCTGAAAGCGGGAAATACATACAGTATTTCTCCGCTTCCAGAACTTTCGGCTGAGCCAGAATCTTCTGCCGCCGGCTCTTGCCGATTTCATCAGAGACCCCTTAAATGTGGGAAAACATTACACGACCTGCGGCACAAGCTCTGCGAGCGCTTCTGCCAACTGGCGGTGGCCTTTCGCCGTCAGGTGCATGCAGTCGATTTGGTTGAATTCAGCCAGTCCCTCCGCATCCAGGAATGCGCAGCTCGCGGCCTCGGCAGCCTGGCGAAGGTATGGAGCCAGGGCGGCAGATTTTTCCGGACAGCCGGGTCCCATGGGAACGCCGTCGGCGCAACGGTACAGCCCTTCACCAATGTGGGGCGGAGAAATCACCAAAATATTGGGCTGCGTCCGCCAGGCGGCAATGGATTTGGCTTTTTCCAGAAGCCGCGTCATGCCAATTGCAATGCAGGCAGCATTGGCGCCAAAACGGCTTTTCGTGTCGTTGGTGCCCAGCATAACGATAAGAAGATCCACAGGCTCATGGCTCATCAGGCAGGAAAAAATGCTGTCCAGACCGCAGACACCCTCGTGCAGGGGATCCGTGAAAACGGAGGTTCGGCCGGAAAGACCTTCCTCCAGTACAAGGTAGCCGTCGCCCAGCTTCTTTTGCAGCAGACACGTCCAACGCTCGTCCTCGTTGAAACGGTTGCCGCCATCGGCGCAGTCGGCAGGGTCGGCGCAGTAGCCGTGGGTGTTGGAATCGCCGAAGCACACAATATGTTTTCTCATAGCATTTTCCTCCAATCGAAAAGGACCGTTACATCAGCTTTGTGGACACGGCATGTGTCGTGGCGTCCAGGTTTTGTGCCGTCGCCACAGGATCCTCCCGGCAATACTCGTTGAACAGAATGTCAATGATAAACAGAAGGCCAATTTTCGCGGCAATGGAGCCGCCGTTCATGGGGCCTTCCTCTACACCGCAGGCGATGATTGTGTCGGCATAGGCAGCGGCGGGAGATTTTGGAAAATGGGTGACCAGGATAATCTTCACGCCACGCTTTTTCGCGGTTTGCAGCACATCGAAAATATCACGGGTAGCACCGGAAAACGAGAACAGCAGGATCACATCCTGCGGCCCTGCCAGGCTCACGGCCATGGCCTGCATATGGGTATCCGATATCTGCTGAAAATTGTTTGTGACCGTTGCGAAGCGGGACACGGCCTCCTTTGCGATGACCATGCTGCCGCCAAAGCCGAGAGAATAGACAAATCTGGCTTGCCGCAGGATCGACACGGCCTCGCTGATAGACGCGGGATCCAGCCGGGTAAGGGTATCTGCCAGGGCGGATACATTTACGGAGTAGAGTTTTTTGCACATGTCCTGAATGCTGTCGTCGGAGGTAATATCTCCGTCCAGCCCCAGAGGCATATCCCGCGGAGCGCCCCGGTTGCCCTTGACAAGCGCCAGCTTGAAGTCGTTATAGCCCGAAAATCCCAGACACCGGCAAAACCGATAAACCGTTGCGTCGGCAACGCCGCAGTTTTCCGCCAGGGTCGTAATGGACATGTACTGCGTCTCCCGTTGATGTGCCAGGACATAGTCTGCTACGCTTTTGGTCTGCTTGGTCAGCTTATCGTACTTTCCCAGAATGAGATCACAAAAATTTTTTTCACCCAAGAGGTAGTCACCACCGTTTTGTCACAGTCTCTTTCCGCCGGAAGAGCGTACGTCCCTATTATAAGGGAATTTTTCACGGAACGCAAGGAAAAAATGGAAAAATTTCGTTTAAAATTGCACAATTAGAAAAAATAATTTTTGTGCATCATGCGAATTGAAAAATATTTTCTTTTTGTGTAAGCTAATGCCACAAACGGAAGGCGACCGTGAAGGGCTGCGAAACCGGAGCCCGGTCATCCTGCCGGTACAGAAAGGAGCCGTACCGTGAAAGGTTATACGCTGCGAGAAAAGCAGGCAACGAAATTTGCCTATCTTGTCAATGCACCGCTGATCATCTACTTGGCCTGTATTTTGGTATTCCCGATGGTCTGGGGCATTTACATGAGCCTGACCAATAAGACCATTGGCTCGAAAGAGGTTTTCATCGGCCTGCAAAACTACAAACGTCTGCTTCAGACACCGGAATATCTCCAGTCCCTGAGGAACACGCTGGTCTTCACCTTCTTTGCGATCATTGGCAAGCTGTTCTTCGGCCTTCTCATGGCTCTGGCTTTGAACACCGATTTCAAGGGACGGAATCTGGTTCGGGCGCTGCTCATGATCCCCTGGACGCTGCCCAATATCGTGGCGGTGTACAACTGGAGATGGATCTTCAACCCCAGCGGCGGCGTGGCCAATTATCTGTTGAGATCCGCCGGATTTATCAAGCAGGATCTCATCTGGTTCGGCAGTGCCTCCCTTGCCATGATCTCCGTGATCGTCGCAAACGTATGGCGGGGTTCCCCCTTCTTCGGCACCTCGATTCTGGCAAAGCTCCAGACCATCCCCAACGACTACTACGAAGCGGCGGAGATCGACGGCGCCAACGTCTTCCAGCGTTTTCTTTACATCACATTGCCGGAGATCAAGGATGTGATCCTGCTGTCTACCCTGATGTCCACCATCTGGACGCTCAACGAGTTTGAGACCATCTGGCTCATGACCGGCGGCGGCCCCAACGGTGCTACTCAGGTTATGAACGTGTACAGCTATCGTACCGCCATGCGCTCCATGATGCTTGGCCGCGGCATTGCGGTGTCCGTGCTGGCCATGCCGATCCTGATCCTGCTGATTTCTGTGCTGACCAGGAAAATGGTAGTGGACGATACACCCAGGAGAAAAGGAGGACGCCATGCGAAGCAAAAGAACGGGTAAGATCCTGAGCCGGATTTTCATTGTACTGTGTTTGATCGTCGCGCTGTTTCCCATTTACTGGATGCTGTGTACCTCGTTCAAATCGGAGGGAGAGATCTACCGGAAGATCCCCACAATGATCCCGAAGCAGTTTACATTGGAAGCATACTCTTACCTTTTAACCAAAACAAATTTCCTGAACGCCATTAAAAACAGCCTGTTGGTAGCCGTAGTGGTGTCCCTGCTTTCCATCCTCATCGCCTACCCCACGGCGTACACTTTGGCGCGAACCAAATTCCGGGGTCGCAGAATTCTGTCCAAGACGGTGCTGTTTACCTACATGCTGCCCACATCGGTGCTGTACATTCCCTTGTACATCCTGGTGGCTCGGCTGGGGCTGACCAATACCCTCTGGGGTCTGATTTTGATCTACCCCACCTTCACCCTTCCCTATGTGGCCTGGATATTGATTCCCCATGTAGCGTCCATTCCCGTGGCTCTGGAAGAGGCAGCCCGGATGGACGGATGCAGTCAGCTCAAGATCATGTATAAGATCGTATTTCCCCTGGCTCTGCCCGGTATCGTATCCACCACCATTTTTGCCTTTGCCATGTGCTGGGGCGAGTATCTGTACGCGCTGGTAAACCTGACATCCAGCACCGTGCAGACATTCCCCCTTGTCATCTCCGGCCTGATCTACGGAGATATGCCCCCCTGGAACCAGCTGATGGCGGGCGCGATCATGGCCTGTGTACCCATTGTCATCATTTACATGGTGGCATCCAGCAGCCTGGTAGGCGGCGCCACCGCAGGCGGCGTGAAGCAATAATTTTCCTTTGCAGCTCAGGCGGAAACGCCTGCAATAAAAAAGATTTGGAGGTTATCAAAATGAAAAAAGCACTGTCTCTCCTTCTCGCAGTCCTGATGCTGGTTTCCCTGGCTGCCTGCTCCAGCGGCGGAAACGGGACCGCATCTGCGACCCAGGGCGGAGCCACCACCCCGGCTCAGGCCGATGACGCCGCCTCCGGTGACAGCGCCAAGAAGCTCACCGTGTGGGTAGAGAAGATCTTCAGCGACGACGCCAACAACTACATGGTCGAGCGGGTCCAGCAGTACGGCAAGGACAACGGCGTGGACGTGACCTGTGAGCTGGTCGCCGTTACCGATTTCGTTACCAAGCTCAACGCCGCCATTGAGGCCGGTGTAGGCGTCCCCGACGTGATCTCCGCCGACGCTACCCGTCTTGTAAACTACTATCCCGACATCCCCTGCGTGGATGTGTCCGATCTCGTAAACGAAATCAACGAGACGCGCCCCTATTTCAAGGCCACCTATGAAGGCACCAAGATCGGCGATTCCCACTACTTCGTTCCCTTCTGCAGCTCCTCCACGCTGATGTTCGTCCGGAAGGACAAGCTGGCCGATGCCGGTATCACGGAAATGCCCAAGACCTGGGATGACGTGGTAGCTGCCGCCAGAGCCGTCTCCGACCCCGCCAATGACTTCTACGGCCTGGGCATGGGCTGCGGCGACACCGACGACGACGATGAGAACATGTTCCGTGAGTGGGTCTGGAACGAGGGCGGCTCTCTGTTCAAGGAAGACGGCACCGTGATCGCCGACGAGGGTACCTTCGCCGAAATCGCCACCCTGTACGGTGACCTGTACAAAGAGGGCGTGATTCCTCCCGATGCCACCACCTGGGATTCCGGCGGAAACAACGGCTCTTATCTCGCCGGCCGGACTGCCATCGTGTTCAACGCGCCTACCCTTTATAACGCCATGGCCAATAACGAGGAGTACAAGGAACTGCTGGAGAATTCCTACATTGCGGCGCCTCCCGTAGGCTCCGTCAACGGTGTGTATATGAGCTTCAACCGCGGCTTCGGCATTATGAACACCTGCAAGGATATGGACACCGCCAAGGATTTCCTGCAATATATGATGGACAAGACCTGGTACGACGAGTACATGGATCAGGTTGCCCCCGTCTACGCGCCTGTGTTCGAGGACGAGAAGGAGAACCCCACCTGGCGGGACAACGAGGTGAACGCCGCCGTTCTGGCCTACGCGGAGAACGCCTCCGGCTACTACGGCTGGCCTGTCGCCACTCTGGAGGGACGCGCCATTGCCGCAAAGCATATGTACATGTTCCCCTTTGAGAAGGTCTTCAACCAGGTGGCTACCGGCACCGCCACGGCGGAGTCCGCCATTCAGGAGCAGATCTTCAACATCGAGGATCTGGCAGCTCAGTTCAAGTAAAAAAATAAGAGCCGGAGCGGCATATCCGCTCCGGTCCTACCAAAGAAGTGGAATCATGAAAAAAATTTGGATCAATATTAGCCCCGAGCAGGTGGACTTCACCTATTTGGAGAAGCGCTTTGCCGGAAGATGCGCCATCCTCGCTCAGGCCGCAGGGCGGGATCCTGCCAAGTTTCTGCCCCTGGCCAAGGATGCGGATATCATCATCGGAGGCATGGAACCCTGGAACCAGGAAAATTTGGCTCAGGTTCGGGGACGTGTCGGTTTTATCCAGAAGTTCGGCATGGGCCTGGACAACATCGACCTGGATGCCGCGGCAAGAAACGGGATCCTGGTGGCCAATGTACTGGGTGCCAACAGTGCCTCCGTGGCAGAGGTGGCGCTTCTGCATATTCTCAATGCCATGCGAAAGTATTACCTCTGTGCCAGCCGTGTCAAATCCGGCAACTGGATGGCTCCGCCCCAGGGACGGGAGTTGGACGGAAAAACCGTGGGGCTGCTGGGCTTCGGCAATATTGCCAAGAACCTTGCCAGAATGCTCTCCGGCTTCCGGGTGAAGATCCTGGCCTATGATCCCTATGTAAAAGAAGCACCGGATTTTCCCAACGTGACCTTGCTTTCCAGCCGGGAGGAACTGTTCGAACAAAGCGACATTGTGAGCCTGCACATTCCCAGCACCCCGCAGACCCGGGAAAGCATCAACAGTCGCCTGTTTGACCGCATGAAACCCGGCTCCTATCTCGTCAACACCTGCCGGGGTACGGTGGTGAACGAGGCCGATCTTATCGAAGCACTGGAAAGCGGCAGACTGGCGGGCGCGGGTCTGGACGTTCTGTGCCATGAGCCGCCGGCGGCGGACGATCCGCTGCTGTCTCTGGACAATGTGTATATTACCTCCCACATGGGAGCGGAGACTAAGGAAGCCATCGACCGATCCCTGGAGATCATGGCCGAGGCCATTGACACCTATCTGGCGGGAGGCACGCCTAAATTTGCCAAAAATGCAAAGCAACTGGAGCAATACAGGAGGAACCAGGGATGAAAACAAGCAAGTATTCCGGAATTTTTCCGGCCTTCTATGCCTGCTATGACGAAAAGGGCGCCATCAGCCCGGATCGCGTTCAGGCGCTGACGGAGTATTTGATCGACAAGGGCGTCAACGGCCTGTACGTGGGCGGCTCTTCCGGCGAGTGCATCTATCAGTCCGTGGCGGAGCGGAAGCTGCTGCTGGAAAACGTCATGGCGGCGGCCAAAGGCCGGATCACCATCATCGCGCATGTGGCCTGCAACAACACCGCAGACAGCATGGAGCTGGCGGCTCACGCCGAGTCTCTGGGCGTGGATGCCATCGCCGCCATCCCGCCCATCTATTTCCACCTGCCGGATTATGCCATTGCCCGGTATTGGAACGATATTTCTTCCGCGGCACCCAGCACGGATTTTGTGATCTACAACATTCCCCAACTGGCAGGAGTGGCTCTGACGGAAAAGCTGCTGCTGGAAATGCTGAAAAACCCCCGTGTCATCGGCGTGAAAAATTCCTCCATGCCCACCCAGGACATTGAGACCTGGCGCAGATCCGGCGCGGTAGTGTTTAACGGCCCGGACGAGCAGCTGCTCTCCGGCCTGGCTGCCGGCGCCAGCGCCGGTATCGGCGGCACCTACGCGGTTATGCCGGAGCTGTACATCGCGATTTACCGGCTGTTCCAGGAGGGGAAAGTCCCCCAAGCCCGGATCATCCAGGACGAATGCCTTAAGATCATCGAGAAAATGTGTGGCTGCAAGGGCAACATGTACGCCGTGATCAAGGAGATTCTCCGCATTCAGGGCGGCCCGGACATCGGCGGTGTGCGCAAACCCCTGTACGCCTTACAGCCAGAGGATATGCCCAAGGTTCGCGCTTGTGCCGAAGATGTGCAGAAGCTGATCGCGCAATACGCTGGATAAACTGCCCCGCCCTCCGGATACGCAAGCTCCGGAGGGCGGTTTTGGAAAAGAGGTTTCAACAATGGACATTCAAGAATTTCAAAACAAGGTAGCGGGAAAGCTCATTGTCTCCTGCCAGGCTTTACCGGAGGAGCCCCTTCACAGCTCCTTTATTATGGGAAAAATGGCGCTGGCGGCTTTGTGGGGAGGCGCGGCGGGGATCCGTGCCAACACGGTGGAGGACATTGAGGAGATCCGGAAAAATGTGGATCTACCCATCATCGGCATTATCAAAAAGGTCTACGAGGACTGCCCGGATGTATATATTACCCCCACCATGGCAGAAGTGGACGCTTTGGCAGTCTGCGGCGTAGAGGTCATTGCCATGGATGCAACAAGCCGCCCCAGGCCGGCCGGAGAGACGCTGGATAGCCTTTTCGCCAAGGCTCGGGCGAAATACCCGGATCAGCTGTTCATGGCCGACTGCTCCTGCCTGGAGGAAGGACTCCACGCGGCTCAGCTGGGCTTTGACCTTATCGGCACCACTATGGCGGGCTACACTCCCTACACCCAGGGACGTCCCCAGCCGCCCTACGATATGATCTGGGAGCTGGTGCGGAAGGCCGGAAAGCCTGTCGTGGCGGAGGGGAACCTCTCTACCCCGGAGCAGCTCCGTCAGGCCATGGACCTGGGGGCGATGACGGCAGTGGTAGGCTCTGCCATAACCCGCCCCATGCTCATCACGCGGCGCTTTGTGGCGGCGCTCACCAAATGACAGGCCGTAGGATCGGTGCCTTGGACATCGGCGGCACCAACATCAAAGCCTGCCTGTTTCAAGGCGGGATTCCCGTATGCCGGGATGAGACGCCGACGCCGGCGCGGGAGGGGGCGCACAGAGTACTGGCTCGAGCCGCAGAGCTGCTGGGATCCATGGGGGCGTTTGATGCTCTGGGCGTCAGCACCACAGGTCAGGTAGATCCCGCCAGCGGGGTGATCCGCTACGCCAATGAGAATATGCCGGGGTATACGGGAACGAAGGTAAAGGCCTTTTTCGAAGAGCGATTCTCCGTCCCCACGGCAGTCATCAATGATGTGTATGCCGCAGCTCTGGGGGAAGGCACCTATGGGGCGGTCAAGGGAGAGACGGATTATATCTGCCTGACCTACGGCACCGGCATCGGCGGAGGTGTGATTCTGAACGGCAAACCCTATTATGGCGCCGGCTCTTCCGCCGGGGTCATGCTGGGAGGGCTGATCACCCACCCGGAGGATCGCAATGTGCAAGACGCCTTTTCGGGAACATACGAGCGCTATGGAGCTACCACGGCTCTGGTGGATCGTGCAAAGGCCATAGCGCCGGAGCTGGACTCGGGCCGCCGGATTTTTGCGGAGCTGCCCGGGAATGAAGCGCTCCTGTCCCAGGTAAACGACTGGCTCCGGGAGGTAGCATTGGGAATTTGTACCCTGGTTCATGCCTACAACGTTCCATGCGTGGTACTTGGCGGAGGGATCATGGAGCAGCCCTATGTATTCCGGGAAGTAAAGAATACGGCTGAGCAATTTCTGATCCCCGGATTCCGGGGCGTAAGGATCCTGCAGGCCGGTTTGGGAAACATGGCCGGGCTTTACGGCGCGGCCAGTCTGGTATAAATCCACTGTTACAGCCGGCTCCGGTTCAACAACCGTCACAGGGCAAAAAGAGCTTCTGCCTGGGCGCTTTGACAGTTTTCAGATACACCCTAAGCATCCCGCCTCATACATAGAGTCCACTCCGCAACCAAAAAAGCATTGATATCACTGCATTTCCAGGCGAAATATGCTATAATAACTGCACGGGAATCATGTCAAAAGCCAGAAAAAGGCGTGCAGTTTTGGAGGATGCGGGTATGTATCGTATGAACAGACAGATGCGGATTGAGGATTTCGTGTTTCCTTATGGCAAGCTAAACAAGGGAACCTTTGATTAAATCGGCAAGAGCTGTGAG
>DJNI01000062.1:174-680 GCA_002436765.1 Clostridiales bacterium UBA6468 | reverse complement strand
TTGATTCAGAGGTTCCCAAGGGGCACCCTCATCATGGATGCCACCTGCTGTCCGGCTGACATTTCCTACCCGCAGGATATCCAGCTTCTGAATGAAGCACGGGAAAAGCTGGAGCACATCGCTGATGCTTACTGTGAAGCCCACAAGCTGAAAAAGCCCCGGATGCGACGCAGGGCTGCCCGCAAAGACTATCTGAAACTGTCCAAGTGCAAGAAACGCACGGCCAAAAAGATACGGGAAGGCGTTCGGAAGCAGCTGCAATATATCCGGCGGGATATTGGCTTTATCGTGGATATTATTCGGAAAACCCATTTAAAAGTAACCGAAAAAGTTGCAGATTTATTGAATACCATCACAACGCTGTACGGGCAGCAGCTGTACATGTACGAAAACCGTGTCCACACGGTACCTGACCGTATCGTCAGCATTGAGACTGTCCGAAAGGCACTGCTGAAGCTGGGCTACCGCCGGAAGAAGAAAGCGTTTCATGCCAGCGAACAGGAGCG
>DJNI01000062.1:0-137 GCA_002436765.1 Clostridiales bacterium UBA6468 | reverse complement strand
AGGAGCGTCCCCGATGTGGCGGAGAAGCGGAAAGCATGGCACGGCATTATCTCCGGGTTCAGCGCAAATAACCTTGTATTTCTGGATGAAAGCGGCTGCAATACCGGCATGACGAGGCGGTATGCCTACGCCAAAGG
>DJNI01000057.1:4982-6550 GCA_002436765.1 Clostridiales bacterium UBA6468 | reverse complement strand
AACAGCTTGCATATGTTACCACTTGTTCCAACGTTTGTCAAGCAGTTTTTAGGGATTATTTCTGGTTTTTTTCATCTTCTGGATGGAGCTTCGGGTCGCGCAGCTTTTCCTTCTTCAATCGCTTCCTCAGAAGCCCTCTGCTGCCGGGAAACAGCGCCAGGTAGCCCACGTCCAGGCACTTGAGACTTGCCAGATGAAGGATCAACAGTGCAAGCCCCGCAGCCAGTCCCTTGATACCCAGAAAAGACGCCAGTACCCCCAGACCGAACCGCCAGACCCGAATGGCTTCCGCCAAGTCCCGATTTGGCAGGACAAAGCCGCACACCCCCGCTGTGCTGATCACCACCAAAGCCACAGGGGAGATCAGTCTTGCTTCCACCGCCGCCGTTCCCACCACAATGCCGCCGATGGTGGAGACGGCCTGCCCGATGGCCTGGGGCAAATGGATTCCGGATTCCTGCAGCAGTTCGTAGGCGATCAGCAGTCCCAGAACCTCCGCAGCTGTGGAAAACGGCACCATTTCTTTATTCAATAGGATAATGTTCAGCAGCTGCCGGGGAATCCAGTTCTGATGAAAGCTGACGAACGCGATATAAATTGCCGGCAGCAGCAGCCCCGTCAGCAGCGCGCCGTAGCGAAGAATGCGGATGCAGGAAGCCAGCACATAATCCCGCCCCCTGTCCTCCGGGCTTTCCAGCAGATAACCCAGCGTCGCCGGGGCAAGATAAGCAAGGGGCAGTCCGTCCACCAGCAGCCCGACCCGACCGTCCAGCAATCCCTGGCAGAAGCGGTCGGGGCGCTCCGTGTATTGCAGCAGCGGGAACGCCGTGGCACGGGAGCCGCTGACGTACTCCTCCACCGCCGACGGCGACAGAAGGCCGTCAATGTCTATGGTATCCAGCCGCCGCTTCATGCGCTTCACCAGTTCCGGGTTCGTGATGCCCTCCACCCACGCCACCGTCACGTTGGTCAGCGACCGGCGGCCTACCTTTGTTTCGTACAATCGCAGGTCGGGCGTCCGCAGATGGCGGCGGATCAGGCTGGTATTGACCCGGATGGTCTCCACAAAAGCGTCCTTCGGCCCTTTTACCGTGTTTTCCACCTCGGGAGAGGACGGCCCCCGCTTGACGCCGGTTTTCACCTCGAAGGCGAGGGCGCCCACGCCGGGGAACAGGACGATGCAGAAGCCGTTCACCAGCTTCAGCGCCACCTCGTCCACGTCCGCGCAGACGGACACCGCCGAGTTATACACAGCGCCGTGGAGGGCAGCGTCATAGGCTTCCTCCGGATTTCCGGAAAGATTTTCCGAAATCGGCCGGAACACATACTCCGAAATATCCCCGCCGGAGGTCAGGCCGTCAATGTAGTAGGCATAAAGGGTGTTCCCGTCGCAGCGCAGGGTACGGGTCACGAAATCCCCCGCTTCGGCAAACCGGCTTTTGATCTGTTCGTCTGTCATGACTTTCCCTCCTCCAGGGAAGCTCTGAATAAATCGACGAGAGCTGACAGCGAGAGATTTTTCTCTAGACGAAGGTTTCAAAAGCGGAGGAATACTGTATGTATTTCCC
>DJNI01000057.1:1128-4959 GCA_002436765.1 Clostridiales bacterium UBA6468 | reverse complement strand
TGTATTTCCCGCTTTTGAAACCGCGCGGATAGAGAAAAAGATCCGCTGCTCAGCCAAAGACGATTTATTCAGAGGTTCCCTAAGGAAGTATGCCCGGATTTTGGCGGAATATCATTGCTTTTTTGATTTTATAATGGTATAGTAGAATATTATGGAGTTAAGGGGGCGTCCCTAATGAGCCGAATCGGAGAGATCAAAAAATTGTCCGACACCCCGTTCCTGAACTTTTATGAGTTCGAGGCCGTCCACCGGAACGGAACGTCCGCGCCCTATTTTGTCGCCTCCCGGGCAAAGAAGATCCAGCAGCTCAAGGCCGTTTCCCGGGAGAATAAGCCCGACGGCGTCATTCTTTTCGGCGTTTACGGGGAGAAAAAGGACAAAGTCGTCCTCGTCCGCCAATACCGTTACCCGCTGGGGGATTATGTCTACGAGTTTCCCGCCGGCCTGGTTGAAAACGGCGAGGACATGGTGGCCGCCGGGATCCGGGAAATGTACGAAGAAACCGGGCTTACCTTCACCCCGGTGGATGCGGGCGCCTGTTCCCGGCCGTTTTTCACCACCATCGGCATGACCGACGAAAGCTGCGGTACCGTATTCGGCTATTGCAGCGGCGAGCCGACCTCAGCGCATCAGGAGTCGTCGGAGGACATTCAGGTGCTCACCGCCGACCGGGCGGAGTGCAGGCGGATCCTGCGGGAGGAAAACGTGGCCATTATGTGCGCGTACATGCTGATGCACTTCATCGCCGGCGAGGGCGACCCTCTGGCATTTTTGCAGCACGAATAAAGGAAGGGTTTTTTATGTCCCACGTTATCGCCGCCGTATCCACCGGCGCTTCCGTTTCCGCCATCGGCATCATCCGCCTGTCGGGTGACGGCTGCATTGCGGTTGCGGATAAAGTGTTTACATTAAATAGCGGAAAGTCCCTGGAGGAATCCCCCAACCGCCGTCTGGTTCTCGGGACCCTGCACGACAAGCAGCGCCGGGTCATTGACCAGTGCATGGCAGTGGTCTCCCGCGGGCCCCACTCCTACACCGGCGAGGATACCGTGGAATTTCACTGTCACGGCTCCCCTGCCGTGCTGGCGGCGGGGCTGGAGGCTCTGTATCTCGCCGGGGCGCTTCCCGCCAAGCGGGGGGAATTTACCAAACGCGCCTTTCTCAACGGAAAAATGGATCTGACCCAGGCGGAGGCCGTCATCGATCTCATCGAAGCGGACACCGCCGACGCCGCCGCCAACGCCGCGGGGCAGGTGGGCGGCAAGCTGCAAAAGCAGCTCGCGCCTATTTACGACGATCTGACGAACCTTTGCAGCCATTTTCACGCGGTGCTGGACTATCCCGACGAGGACATCGAGGATTTTGGCCTGGAACAATACAGCAAAAGCCTTCGGGGCGATGCCAAAGCGCTGTATGCCCTGCTGCAAACCTACGGGCAGGGTCGTATTCTCCGGCAGGGCGTGGCCGCCGCCATTGTGGGCAAGCCCAATGTGGGCAAATCCAGCCTTCTGAACGCGCTGGCAGGGTTCGACCGCTGCATCGTCACCGACATTCCCGGCACCACCCGGGATACGGTGGAAGAAACGGTGCTGCTGGGTTCCACCCGTCTGCGGCTCATCGATACCGCCGGTATCCGGGAAACCGCCGACGCCGTGGAAGCCATGGGCGTCCGGCGCTCCCGGGAAGCGGTGGAGAACGCCGATCTGGTGATTTTCGTCTGCGACGGCTCCCAGCCGCTGGACGAAGAAGACCAGGCCATCATTGACCTCTGCATGGAGCAGGAAAACGCGGTGGCGCTCATGAACAAAACAGACCTTGGCAGCGCCGTGGAGCCGGGGGAGCTGCCCTTCCTGAACGTCATTCCCATCTGCGCGAAAACCGGTGCGGGGCTTGACCGGCTTGCGGACACCGTGGACGCCATGTTTGAAAACGAGACGCCCTGCGACGGCTCCATTCTCACCAACGCCCGGCAGTATGGCGCCATCCGCCGGGCTTACGAAGCCATGCTGCGCTCGCTTCAGGGCTTGCAGCTGGGCATCACCCCCGACGCGGTGCTCACCGACGTGGAGCTGACCATGGAAGCCATGGGCGAGATCACCGGTGCAACCGTCCGGGAGGACATCACCGCGCGAATTTTCGAGCGGTTCTGCGTTGGAAAATAATCGACGAAAAAGGATAATGACATGATCTACCTTGACAATTCCGCCACCACCCGCCCCTGCCCGGAAGCGGTGGAGGCCGTGACAAATGCGCTGACCGAAAACTGGGGCAACCCCAGCGCCCTGTACGATTTCGGCATCCGCGCCGCCCGGGAGCTGCGTACCGCCCGCCACGCCGTCGCCGCCGCCATGGGGGCGGAGCCTGACCGGGTGTTCTTCACCTCCGGCGGTACGGAGGCCGACAACTGGGCCGTGTTCGGCACCGCGAAGCGCATGGGCAAGCGGGGAAAGCACATTATTACCACCGCCATCGAGCACCACGCTGTCTTAAACTGCATGAAAGACCTGGAAGCTCAGGGCTTCTCCGTGACCTACTTGCAGCCGGACAGTCTGGGGCGTATTTCCCCGGACGCGCTGAAAGCCGCCCTGGGGAAGGACACCATTCTGGTTTCCGTTATGATGGTCAACAACGAGGCCGGTTCCGTCATGCCCATCCGGCAGATGGCGCGGCTGACCCACCGGCTCTGCCCCGACGCCGTTTTCCACACCGACGCGGTGCAGGGCTTCCTGAAGGTTCCCTTTGCCGCCAAAACCCTGGGCGCGGATCTGATCTCCGTTTCCTCTCACAAAATCCACGGTCCCAAGGGCTGCGGCGCGCTGTACATTTCCCCCCGGCTGAAATCCTTCCCGGCGCTGCTTCAGGGCGGCGGGCAGGAGGGGGGCTACCGCAGCGGCACGGAAGCGACCCCGGCCATTTTCGGCTTTGCCGCCGCCTGTGCCGCTCTGTCCGCCACGCTGAACGCGGATATCGCGCATGAAAAGGCGCTGCTGGACAATGTTGTTTCCCGGCTTTCGGAACTGGACGGGCTGGTCGTCAACGGCGCACACGATGCACCCCACATTCTGTCCCTGTCCGTCCCCGGCGTACCCACCCAGAACACCATCAACATTTTGCAGGATCACGGCATCTGCGTTTCCGCCGGTTCTGCCTGCGCCAAGGGGCATCGCAGCCACGTGCTGGAAGCCATGGGTCTGCCGCCGGAAATCATGGACGGCTCTTTCCGGGTCTCCCTGTGCCGGGACACCACCGCCCAGGAGCTGGACGCCCTCGTTTCGGTCATCCGGGAGGAGATCATTCCACGGGCACGGTGACGTTTTTCGATATTCCGATTCTGCCTCTGCGTATTGGTTCTTTTGCGGAGAATGCGATCCCGGATGAAAAAGATGCGGACGCCCCTTGTTTTTTCCTCCCGATTCTGGTACAATTCGGGTACACCAATCTTTCATGGAGGGACATTTGTTCATGAGTTATGTTGACGAGGCCCTTGCCCGGGTCAAAAAGCAAAATCCCGACCAGCCCGAATTTCATCAGGCGGTCTATGAGGTTCTGGAATCTCTGCGCCCCGTGATCGAGAAGAACGAGGACGCTTACCGCCGCGACGCTCTGCTGGAGCGCCTGACCACCCCTGAGCGCGCCGTCCTGTTCCGGATTCCCTGGGTGGACGACAAGGGTCAGGTTCAGGTGAACAACGGCTACCGTGTCCAGTTCAACAGCGCCATCGGCCCCTACAAGGGCGGTCTGCGCTTCCATCCCAGCGTTACCTTAAGCGTCATCAAGTTCCTTGGCTTCGAGCAGGTGTTCAAGAACAGCCTCACCGGTCTGCCCATCGGC
>DJNI01000057.1:0-1036 GCA_002436765.1 Clostridiales bacterium UBA6468 | reverse complement strand
TCTGCCAGAGCTTCATGACGGAGCTGTACAAGTACATCGGCGCGGATACCGACGTTCCCGCCGGTGACATCGGCGTGGGCGGCCGGGAGATCGGCTACCTGTTCGGCCAGTATAAGCGCATCCGCGATCTGTACGAGGGCGTGCTCACCGGCAAGGGTCTTTCCTACGGCGGCAGCCTTGCCCGTACCCAGGCCACCGGCTACGGCCTGCTGTATCTGACGGACGAAATGCTTCGCTGCAACGGCAAATCTCTCGAGGGCAAGACCGTCGTGGTCTCCGGCGCGGGCAACGTGGCGACCTACGCCATCGAAAAGGCATGGCAGCTGGGTGCGAAGCCCGTCACCTGTTCCGATTCCACCGGCTGGATCTACGATCCCGACGGCATCGACGTTGCCACTCTCATCGACGTCAAGCAGGTGCGCCGCGCCCGCCTGACCGAGTACGCCAAGGCACGTCCCGGCTCCGTTTACCACGAGGGCAAGGGCGTGTGGACGGTGAAGTGCGACGTGGCGCTGCCCTGCGCCACCCAGAACGAGCTTCTGCTGGACGATGCCAAGGCGCTGGTGGCAAACGGCTGCTTCGCCGTGGCCGAGGGCGCGAACATGCCCACCTCTCTGGACGCCACCGCTTACCTACAGGAGCACGGCATTCTGTTCTGCCCCGGCAAGGCCTCCAACGCAGGCGGCGTCGCCACCTCCGCGCTGGAAATGACCCAGAACTCCGAGCGTCTGAGCTGGACGTTCGAGGAGGTGGACGCCAAGCTGAAGACCATCATGGTGAACATTTTCCACAATCTGGCGGATGCCGCCAAGGAATACGGCATGGAGGGCAACTACGTTGCCGGTGCCAACATCGCCGGCTTCCTGAAGGTCGCCGACGCCATGACCGCCCAGGGCATCGTGTAATCGTCCGAAATATCATACAGCCCCAACCTGACGGTTGGGGCTCAGCGTGTCAAAAAAGCCTCGCAGAGTTTGCCAACGGGAGTCGGCAAATAAAATCGAATCATTTTCTGTCGGGGCATGTACCTGACAGA
>DJNI01000095.1:6364-19783 GCA_002436765.1 Clostridiales bacterium UBA6468 | reverse complement strand
ACGCAGAGCAGTTGACAAAAGGGAAGTTCCGGGATATACTATGAGTACAGGGGTGCTACCAGTAGGACGGCTCCCCAAGGTTGAGTTAAGAAGTAACCGTTACTTTGGAGAGTGGGCGGTTACTTCTTATCATCATGTATCTGGATAACCAGAGAGACAATAGCGACAATGACCATACAGAAAGCGAACAACTCTTCCCATGTAACCATGTCGGTCACCCCCTCTCTTTTACGATTGGGGGCAAAGAAGCATCACCCCCGAAAAAAATCGAGGGGAACCGCCTACCGGGGTACTGGTAGCACCACCGATAGCGTAGCACAAAATCCGACAGATTGCAAGGAAAAAGAACCAAGCCGGGACGTGACGCGCCATAAGGCGGGCATGTCCTGGCTTTTGGTCGATTCGGGAAGCACCGGCGTGAAACGTTTGTTTCACGCCGGTGCTTCATCATACTTCCTTATACATGGCGGCGGCATCGTCCTTGCGGACGGTTTCCGCTACCTGGAGAACCTCCACGGTCACCGTCCGGGCGCCCATGGAAATTTCGATCTTGTCCCCGACCTTTACGTCGTAACCGGCTTTGACCACGCGGCCGTTGACGCTGATGCGGCCGTTGTCACAGGCTTCGTTGGCAACCGTCCGACGCTTGATCAGACGGGAGACCTTGAGATACTTGTCAAGCCGCATCCCTTACTTCGCCACAACGTCCTTCAGCGCCTTGCTTGCCTTGAAGGCGGGAACGCGGGTGGCGGGGATCTCGATGGCTTCCTTGGTGTGGGGGTTGCGGCCGACGCGGGCTTCCCGCTCCTTGGTCTCGAAGGTGCCGAAGCCGGAGACCTGTACCTTGTCGCCCCTTACGAGCGCAGCGGTAACGGCGTCGATGGCGGCGTTGATGACCCGCTCGGTGTCCTTCTTGGTCAGGCCGGCGCCCTCGGCGGCGGCAGCGATCAGTTCGGTTTTGTTCATGTTTATATCCTCTTTTCTGAAAGTAAAAATAAATTGAATCGGTGTTTAGATTAACATAATTCTACCCAAATTGCAAGAGATTTTTTCAAAAAACTCACAGCTTAAGGATTTTTGCGATTTTTTCGCCCTTGGGCAGCAGCAGACAGTCCTCGTGAGTGATGACTTTGAAGCTTACGGCGGTGAAGAAATAGCTGATGACGCCCACCAGAACCGGCACGGCGCACAGAATCAGGCGGCCTGCGCCGATCTCCCGCACGCCGATGGCCTTCAGCGCCCACAGTGCGCCCCAGGCAAGAACGCCCATCACCGCCGCGGCGAAGAAGGAACGCAGAAGATTGGGCAGAACTGCGGGCGGCTTCGGCAGCAGGCGGCGCATGGACAGGATGTTCAGGATACCGATGACCACGTAGCCCATGAGCAGACCGATTGGCGTGCCCAGAATGTTCACCGACGGCATTCCCGCCAGCACATACACCGCCGCCAGATTCACAACGCCGCCGATGAGCATGTTGATCACCGGCCGCCCGGCGTGACCGTGAGCCTGCATGATGGCCGTGGAGACCAGCACCAGGGCGTTGAAAATGATGGTAAAGCCCAGAACCGTCATCAGCCGGGTGGCCATCGCCAGATTCCCGCCGGAATAGCCGCCCAGCAGGGCGGTGATCGGCTCGGCCAGCAGGGCAAGGCCGAAGGCGCAGGGCATGGCGATCAGCCCGGTGATCCGCACGGCGGACTCCTCCGTGGCCTTGGCCTCCTCGTCGCCGCAGAGGGTCAGGTGGGAGGTAATGGCGGGAATGATGCTGATGGTGATGGGGGTGATGAAGGCGCAGGGCATGTTGAAGATGGTCAGGCACATGCCGTAAACGCCCCGCATGGTGTCGGCGGCGGACTGGGTGTAGCCCAGATCCAGCAGCTGCCCCATGTAGATCTTGGTTTCCAGCATGGTCATCAGCTGCAATGCCGCGGAGCCGAAGGTGATGGGAATGGCGATGGCCAGCAGCCCCCGGGCGGTATCCCGGTAGGAGCGGGGCTCCTCCTCCGTCCGGGGCAGAAGGGCATAGCTCTTCCGGAAGCGGCCGAAGAGATAAATCGCCGAAACAAGACAGCTTGCCGTAACGCCCAGGATCGCGCCGCCCGCGGCCAGGGGGATCTCGTTGGTCATTTTCAGGATCGCCAGCGCCGCGCCCATGCCCACGATGAGCTTCACCACGGCCTCCAGCACCTGAGAAACGGAGGTGGGCAGCATGTTCCCCTGCCCCTGGAAGAAGCCCCGGTAGGTGCTCATGACGCAGATGAGCAGCACGCAGGGACCAAGGCAGCCGATGGCCGCCCAGGCGTCGGGCTGGTTCTGGAAGGCGGCCAGCTGACGGCAGAATACCGTCATCAGCAGACTGCCTGCGATGCCCAGCCCAAGGAAAATGCCCCGGGCGGTGTGATAGATCCGGCGCACCTGATTGTAGTGGTCAAGGGAGCTGGCCTGAGAGATCATCCGGCTCATGGCCACGGGCAGCCCGGCGGTGGAGATCATCAGCAGCACATTATAGATGTCATAGGCCGTGTTGAAGTAGCCGAAGCCCTGCTCGCCGATGACGGCGTTGAGGGGAATTTTGTACAGAGCGCCGATGACCTTGACAATGGCCGTCGCCATTGCGAGCAGGGCGGTGCCCTGAAGAAAATTCTGCTTTTTTTGCATATCAGACATGGTTTCATCCTTTCTGCGGGGTCACTTCGCTTCTTCAAACAGCCGGGGGATGGCGTATTCGGTCAGTTCTTCCACGACCTTCTTCATGTCGATGGTGGGGAATTGGCCGTTTTTGTAGAGGATCCTGCCCCGCACCATGGTCATGGCCACGTCGCCGCCCTCGGCAGACCACACAAGGCCGTTCAGAACATTGTGGCAGGGGATCAGATGGGGGGCGGAAAAATCGATGAGCGCGATGTCCGCGTCCATGCCAACCTGAAGCATTCCGCATTCCTTGGCACGTCTCTGGGCCTGGGCGCCGGAGACGGTGGCCATCATCAGCGCGGCGGGAGACGGGAGGGCGGCGGGATTGCCGCTTTCCTTCCGGGCGGACATGGCGGCAAAGCGCATGACCTCGAACATGTCCAGATTCCCGCACTCGATGGCGCCGCCGGTGCCGAGGGCTACGTTCATCCCCGCCTTGACGGATTCTAAGATGGGGGTGGAGGACTGGCCGTTTTTGTAGGCGGACACGGGGGTCGCCACGGCGCAGACGCCCTTCTTCCCCAGCAGTTTACGCTCGTCCGCCGTTAAATATGTACAGCCCGCGGCGGTGGTGGGGCGGCTGAACACATTGTGGCAGTTTAATAGCTCCCCGGGGTTCATGCCGGTGCGCTCCAGGCAGGAGTCCACCTCGCTCTGGGTCTCCGCAAGGTGCAGCTGCATGCCCAGATCCTGCTCTGCGGCGTAGCCCACCAGAGCTTCCCAGAGCTTGTAATTGCTGATGTATTCGCCGTAGATCCCGGCGTCGATCTTGATGCGGCCGCCGTCGAAGCCGTTCCACTTCTCCGTGATTTTTACCAGCTCCCGGCACTGCTCGTCGGTCTCGAAATCGAAGTCCTCGTTTTCGTCGATGAAGCGGTAGCTGGACAGCGCCAGATTGGCCTTGATGCCGGACTCCGCCACGGCCTCGGCGGTGGCGTTGGGGTAGTAATACAGGTCGGAAACCGAGGTGACGCCGAAGCGCAGGCACTCGGCAATGGCGAGCAGCGCCGCCGCCCTGGCGCTGCGGGAGTCCATTTTCGCTTCCTTTTGCAGCAGCGTCTGAAGGGCTTCCGTGTTGCCCAGATTGTCGGTGAAGCACCGCAGACTGGCCGTCGCCAGATGGGTGTGGCAGTTGATGAGGCCGGGAATGGCCACCATGCCGGTGCCGTCCACAATGGCCTTGGGCGCTTCGGCCGGGGGTTTTCGCGCAATGGAGACGATCTTCCCGTCCTGGATGCCGATATAAGCGCCGAAAATGACCTCCATCCGGGGGTTCATGGTCACGGCCGTGACATTGGAAATGAGGGTGTCCAAATTGGCACACTTCCTTTCGTATGGGACTTAGTCCGCCATGAGACGGAACAGCGCCCGCTTCTGCTCCAGCACGCCCGGGAGCATTTCGATGTACTGTTCGGGGAATTTGGGGTTATGGAACCGGCGGAGAGTCCCGTCGGGGAGGTTTACCTTGTTCATGCCACCGCCGCCCAGGGAGAGGATGGTATGCACCTCCTCCATCATGTAGATGTTGTACAGGCAGTCCAGGTCGTCCCGGCTCCAGCCCACGTTCTCGAAGCTGCCGGACATGTATTTCTGGCGGTAGAGGTAATAGGGCTTGTAGCCAAGAGTCCGGAGGGTCTGCTCTGCGTAGGCGACCATTTCGGCGACGTCCCCGGCGGAGGGGAGGTTTTCTCGCTTTTCAAACAGGTCGGCTCCCTTTTTCAGGGCGAGGGTATGGACGGTGATGTTGGCGGGGTGCAGCGCCGCCACGGCGTCCAGACTGCGGCGGAAGCCCGCCGTGGTGTCCGCGGGGAGACCCGCGATCAAGTCCATATTGATGGCGCCGAACCCTGCGTCCACCGCCTCGCCGTAGGCGCGAAGCACGTCCGCCGCCTTGTGAGGCCGCCCGCAGGCACGCAGGACGGCATCCTCCATGGTCTGGGGGTTGATGCTCATGCGGTCGGCGCCGCCGGAGCGGATGATTTGGAGCTTTTGGGAGTCCAGCGTGTCCGGGCGGCCGCCCTCCACGGTAAATTCGATGCACCGGGACAGGTCAAAATTGTCCCGGATGACGCTAAGCAGTCGCTCCATCTGGGGCGCGGAAAGGGTCGTGGGGGTGCCGCCGCCGATGTAGAGGGTGCGGACGGTTCTCCCGGACTGCGCCAGAAGCCTGCCTGTGACGGCGATCTCCTGTTCCAGCGCCCGCAGATAGGGCTCCAGCAGCTCTGTTTTCCTGCCGATGGTGCGGCTGACGAAGCTGCAATAGGTGCAGCGGGTAGGGCAGAAGGGGATGCCGACATACAGCGACAAATCCCTGGGCTGCAAGAGGTTTACCGCACGGACGGTGGAGACCGAGCAGTCGATGGCCAGCCTGCGGCGGTCGTCGGTGACGTAGTACACGTCCCGCAGCAGCTTGTCCGCGGATTTGGGCGTGCCGTCTTCCAGCAGGTGCTTTGTGGTGATTTTCGTGGGTCGGACACCGGCCAGCGCGCCCCATGGGGGCACGGCGGGCAGCAGCTGTTTCGCGGCCAGATAATAGCTCTGCTGCAACGCCCGGCGGCGCAGTCGGACGGTTTCGTCCGCCGCCTTGATCCGCCGGGTAGCCGCGGCGGTGACGCCGTTTACGGTGATTTTCGTAACGGCGGTGAGCCAGACCCGCCCCCGGTGAAGGGCCGAAGCGGCTTCCCCCTCCGTGTTGTCGGGAAACAGGGAAAGCTGCAGCTGCTCCACGGCATAGCGGTCGTCATGACCGTGTAGTGTCAGTTTCATAAGAACCTCGGTTATCGAAGATAGGGGTTATACCGCTTTTCTTCCGCCAGCGTCGTATCCATGCCGTGGCCGGGGTAGACCCGGTAGTCGGTGGGAAGCCCCGCCAGACGGCGCAGAGAAGCCCGCATGGCCGCGTCGCTGCCGCCGGGGAAATCGGTACGGCCGCAGGAACCGGCGAACAGGGTATCCCCGGAGAACATAGCGTCGCCAATGAGCAGGCACACGGAGCCGGGGGTGTGGCCGGGGGTGCGGATAACGCAGATCGTCAGCCCGGCAAGGTGCAATATGTCCCCCTCGTCATAGGTCTTAGTATAGTACAGCTGCCCCAAAGTCATCTGGGGCGGCATGGTCAGCTCGTCGGCGCAGAGATAGACGTCGCAGCCGGTCTCGGCGGCGATCTTTTTTACGCCGCCCACATGGTCAAAGTGCCCGTGGGTCAGCAGAATCGCTTCCACGGTCAGCCCCAGGGCGTTCACCTCGGCCAGAATCTTCTCCGGGGAGCAGCCGGGGTCGATGACGCAGCAGGTCTTCGACGCGCTGTCGTGGACGATATAGCAGTTGGTTCCGTAGACCCCAAGGGTCAGCGTGTGAATGTTCAGCATATGATCACCTATTTTCTTCTGGGGGTATCCATCAGCTGCTCCGTGTCCAGGATCAGGGTCACGGGGCCGTCGTTGACGGATTCCACCTTCATGTCCGCGCCGAAGCGGCCGTGCTGCGGGGGATACCCCAGACTTTCGCAGTCGGCGAGGAACTGCTCGTACAGCCGCTCCCCCAGTTCCGGGTTCGCGGCGTCGGTGAAGCTGGGGCGGCGGCCTTTGCGGCAGTTGCCGTAGAGGGTGAACTGGCTGACTACCAGCACCTCGCCGCCCACCGCGTCCAGTCCCAGATTCATTTTGTCGTTTTCGTCGGTAAAAATTCGGAGTCCCAGGGCTTTTTCCGCCAGATACCGGCATTCCTTTTCGGTATCGTCGGGGCCGACGCCCAGAAGGATGAGAAAGCCCTTCCCGATTTTTCCCACCACCTGGCCGTCAATGGCGACGGAGGCGGAATTGACTCTTGTCAGTACAGCGCGCATAGTGATTCTCCTTAATTCTGCCCTCTGCGGGAGCCGACCACGTCCCGGATGTTCAGCAGCTTCGTCCGTACGGATTCCAGCTCCGCCACGTCCTTGACCTCGAAACGGATGGTAATGGCGCTGCGGCCGCCGGGTAGATCCTTGCCGTTCATTTCCTTGACCCGGACGCGGGCGGTGGACAGCGCCATGGCCACGTCCAGGATCAGCCCGTCCCGGGTAATGCAGTCCAGCTCCAGGGTCGTCTCGAAGGGCTGCTCCTCCTGGGTCGCCCAGCGGACGCGCACCCAGCGGGCGGCCTGACGGGGATCCTCCCGGCTCTTGGCGTTGGGGCAGTCCGCCCGGTGGATGCTGACGCCGAAGCCCTTGGTGATGAATCCCACAATGGGGTCGCCGGGGACGGGGGTGCAGCACTTGGCGAATTTGATCATGCAGGAGTCGATGTCCTCCACGATGACGCCGTTGACGGCGTGGCGGTTCTGAGAAGCCGCTTCGGAATCGGGACGGAAGCGCAGGGGACTTTGGGGCAGCTTTTCCGCGGTCTGCTGCTTCAGCGCCTTGTTGATATCGTCCCGGATGCGGCCGACGGCCTTGGTGGCAGTCAGTCCGCCGTAGCCGATGGCGGCGAACATATCGTCCCAGGTGTCGAAGGACAGCTTCTTCAGCAGCTGCCCCTCCAGCTCCGGGTCGGTAGTAGCGGTGAGGGGCAGCCCCACCCGCTTCATTTCGGACTCGAAGGACGCCTTGCCGTGGACGATGTTCTCTTCCCGCTTCTCCTTCTTGAACCACTGCTTGATCTTGGTTCTGGCCTGATTGCTCTTGCAGATGGTCAGCCAGTCCCGGCTGGGGCCTTTGGCGGATTTGGAGGTCAGCACCTCCACGATGTCGCCGTTTTTCAGGGTGGTGTCGATGTTGGCGATGCGGTTATTCACCTTCGCGCCGATCATGGAATTTCCCACGCCGGAATGGATGGCGTAGGCAAAATCAATGGGCGTGGAGCCGGCGGGCAGGGAGACGATCCGTCCCTTGGGGGTGTAGACGAACACCTCATCGTCGAACATGTCGATCTTCATGGACTGGACGAACTCTTCCGCGTCGGAATCCTGCTGGCTTTCCAGCAGACGGCGCACCCACTCGAAATCCTTTTCCGTGCCTGTCCCCGTCCCCTGCTTGTACTTCCAGTGGGCGGCGATGCCGTACTCGGCGGTCTCGTGCATCTGCCAGGTACGAATCTGCACCTCGAAGGGGATGCCCTGAGAGCCGATGACGGTGGTGTGCAGGGACTGGTACATATTGGGCTTGGGGGTGGAGATGTAGTCCTTGAACCGTCCCGGCACCAGACTGAACAGGTCGTGGACATGCCCCAGCACGTTGTAGCAGTCGGGGATGGTGTCCACGATGACCCGGAAGGCGTAGATGTCGTACAGCTCGTCAATGGTTTTGCCCTGGGCGAGCATCTTGCGGTAGATGGAATAGACGTGCTTGATCCGTCCGTAGGTGGTGTTGTGGATGCCCACGGAGGTCAGGCGCTGGGTGATCTTGTTCTGGATGGTGCGCATGAAGGCCTCATCCTTCTCCTTGTGGGCCTGGAGGTAGGACATGATCTCGTTGTATTCCATGGGGGCGAGGTACCGCAGGGAGGTATCCTCCAGCTCCCACTTGATCTTCTGCATGCCCAGGCGGTGGGCAAGGGGCGCGTAAACGTCCATTGTCTCCCGGCACTTCTGGATCTGCTTCTCCGGCGACTGGTACTGCATGGTGCGCATGTTGTGGAGCCGGTCGGCGATTTTGATCAGCACCACCCGGATGTCCTTGCTCATGGCCATGAACATCTTGCGCAGATTCTCCATCTGCGCCTGCTCGGAGGAGGAGAAGTTCGCCCGGGTCAGCTTGGTGACGCCCTCCACCAGCTCCGCCACGGTGGGGCCGAAGATCCTTTCGATGTCCTCGTGGGAGGCGTCGGTGTCCTCGATGCAGTCGTGGAGCAGGGCGCCCAGAATGGCGTCGCAGTCCAGCCCCATCTCCGCCACGATCTGGGCGACCGCCAGGGGGTGGATGATATAGGGGGAACCGTCCTTGCGCTTTTGCAGCTTGTGCTTTTCGTTGGCGTAGTCTACGGCGCGGTTGATCAGCGCCATGTCCGCGCCGGGCAGGTGCTTTTTAATCGCGTCGCACATGGACGTATAATGTTCTTCAAAGGATTCCATTTTCGTTCAGCTCTCTTTCGCGTGCAGCAGCCGCTGCATGGTCTGGCTCTGGGTCAGGTCGGCCTTTCCTTCTCCGGGGGTCAGCCGGATGGAAACATACTTATGCTGCCGCTGGACGGTGAGCAGTCCCACGTCCCGGAAAATATCCAGGCAGGTGAGCATCTGCCCCAGACTCAACGGCTTCCCCGACCAGCGGACGATCTTGCGGCACAGGCACATGGGCGATTCCTGCACCGGGTCCGCGGCGTCTAAGTACCGCCATACCAGCGCCAGCATTTTCCGGTCGGGCAGCAGCGCCGCCGCCTCGCCGGGCGTCAGATTCCCTCGCTGCATATCCCGGTAGGGCGCCGCATCGGGCAGGCACTCGGCATTGCAGCTGGGGCGGATGTCGATGACGTTCATCTGCACGGTGCGCGTCCCCCGGAACTCGTTCACCTGAGGGGTGAAGGCCACATCCACCAAGTCCCCCGGCTGGATGGACACCGTCTGGGGATTGGCGGAAAAATAGATGGCGTTCAGGTACGTATGTCCGCTGCACAGGCGCAGACGCATATGCCGCCCGCCGCCCACCATGCTGATGCGGTCGATGGTCAGATTCTTCATCATCAGCACCGGCTTGGGGCAGCCGTTGCCGCAGGGCTCCAGCATTTGCAGGGAGTCCACATTGTGCAGGGTCAGCAGCTCCGGGGAAACGGCGCAGTCCACGTCCAGAACCGTCCGCGGCACATCGTCGGTGTAATACTGCGCGGCCAGGGCGCAGATCTGGCGGCGGAATTCCGGAATGTTGCCGCGGGAAATGGTAAAGCCCGCCGCCAGCTCATGGCCGCCGTAGCTTTCCAGCAGCGGGGACAGCGCACTTAACGAAGCGAACAGGTTGAAGCCCCCGTGACTGCGGGAGCTGGCCTTGCCGTGCTCGCCGTCCAGGCAGATCAGAAAGGTGGGGCAGGCGTATTCCTCGGCAATGCGGCTGGCCACAATGCCCACCACGCCCTGATGCCAGCTTTCGTCCGCCAGCACAATGGCCTCCGGGGGCTTGCCCATGGGCAGCATGGACACGGCCTGCCGGTAAATTTCCGATTCCACGGCCTGACGCTGCCGGTTCAGCTCGCACAGTCCCCGGGCGGCCTCGGCGGCCTTGTCCGGGTCGTCGGTGAGAAACAGCTCCACGGCAAGGTCGATCTGCCCCATCCGTCCGGCGGCGTTGATCCGGGGTGCCAGCATGAAGCCGATGGAGGACGCGCTGACGGTCTCCGGGGCGCAGCCGCACTCCGCCATCAGCGCCGCAATGCCCGGGCGGCGGGTGTGCGCCAGAGATTCCAGTCCTCTTGCCACAAACACCCGGTTCTCCCCCTGCAGGGGCATCACATCCGCCACGGTGCCGAGGCATACCATGTCGGCATACTCCTCCAGCACCGCCTCCTGAGAACCGGACAGGGCGGAAGCCAGCTTGAAGGCCACGCCCACGCCGGAGAGGTTCTTATGGGGATAGCCGCCGTCCGGGCGGTGGGGGTCTACCACGGCAGCCGCGGCAGGGAGCGTCTGCTTGCATTCATGGTGGTCGGTGATGACCAGATCCATGCCGAGCTTCCTGCACAGCTCCGCCTCGCCCACGGCGGTGATGCCGCAGTCCACGGTGACGATCAGCTTGACGCCCTCGGCGTGAAGCTGATGGATGGCGAGGGGATTCAGGCCGTAGCCCTCATCCAGACGGCCGGGGATGTAGCTCACCACATCTGCGCCGTGGCGGCGGAGAAAATCCGTCAGCAGGCAGGTGGCGGTGATGCCGTCCACGTCGTAGTCGCCGAATACGGCGATTTTTTCCCCTCTGGACATGGCAAGTCCCACCCGTCCGGCAGCCTTGTCCATATCCGTCATCAGAAAGGGGTCAAGCAGGGGCGCATTGCAGTCTAAGTAAGCTCTGGCCTGATGATCGTCTTCCATTCCCCGTGAGGCCAGCACCATGGCGGCCAGCGGAGCGTAGCCGCTGCCAACCAATGCGTTGACAGCCCCCGCCTCCAGCTGGGACACCTTCCAAATTCCGTATTTCACGATTCATGCACATCCAGTAATAACATTTTCCCTATATTATAGCAAAAACGAACGGGATGTACAATAGGTTGTTGGGAAATTTCTTCTTCAGGGGATATCCCCCTGTTCCCGCGCCGGCGTGACCTGCATGATGGTCACGGCGAGCAGAGGGGCAAAGATCATGCCGCCCACGCCCCAGAGCTTGTAGCCGACGTACAGCGCCATCAGCGTCACCAGAGGGTCAAGCCCCAGATGCCGCCCCACCAGCTTCGGCTCCAGCATGGAGCGGGAGAGGGTGACCACGGCGTAAACCCCCAGCAGGCCGATGGCTCTCGCCCCCTCCCCCTGCAAAAAACAGATCACCGCCCAGGGTACCAGCACGGTACCGGTGCCCAGCACGGGCAGGGCGTCCACCAGCGCGACCACCAGCGCCCACAGGGGGGCGTAGGCGATCCGCAGCACCACGAACCCCAGCGTCAGAATGGTGAACGTCACGCCCATCAGCTTCAGCTGCGCCGTCAGCCACCCGCCAACGGCGTTTTTCATCCGCTTCAGAGCGTCCGCGGCAGGCTTGAGCTTTTCCCCGGGCAGGCGGTTTTTCAGCCAGCTTCTGATCCTCGGCAGCCGGGCGGAGATCAGGAAGGAGGAGATCACCGCCGTGCCCAGACTCAGCGCGCCGTCGGGAACGTGGCTGAGAAGGCTTCCCGCCAGCCCCAGAATGTAGCGGATGGCCTTGTCCAGCAGGGACGTGCCGTTGGAGAAAAAGGAGGTCACGTTCTCGCTGAGCAGGGGCTGCACGCTCCGGGGCGCATGGGACGCCAGCTCCAGCAGCCAGCTTTGCAGCAGACCGATGCCGGATTTGGCGGTGTCCTCCAGGTCGGGCAGCACCCCCGCCACCCGCCGCAGCTCCCGCAGGGCGAAGGCGCAGAGGATCAGCACCAGCATGGCAAGAAAGCAGAAGGCCATGCTCACGCCGATGCCGGAGCACACGCACCGTGGAACCCGCCGCTTCTGAAGGAATCCCACCATAGGCTCCGCCGCGAACGCCAGCAGCGCCCCCAGCAAAAAGGGAAAGCACAGCGGCAGAAGAAACCGGGCGGCCAGCCACACGGCGAAAAACGCCGCCGGCACGGTCAGGCTTTTTTTCACTACCGGGCGCAAAACGACGCCTCCTTTCCGACAAAAACTCTGATAATATGGGGTTGCATTCTAAGAAAAGTATGCTACAATACACTGTGGAGAAACAGGTGTTGTTCTGCCACATACAAACTGAACCAGTTTTAAGGAGGTTCGACATGTCGAGCAAACCCAAATACTATATTGTGGAGGCTTCCGCCCTGCCGGAGGTTTTCCTGAAGGTCGCGGAGGCAAAGCGTCTGCTTTCCACAGGCGAAGCCTCCACCGTCAACGAAGCCACCCGCATGACCGACATCAGCCGCAGCGCGTTCTACAAGTACCGGGACGCCGTGCTGCCCTTCCAGAGCATGATGACCGGGCGTATCGTCACCTTCCAGCTGCTGCTCCACGACGAGCAGGGACTTCTGTCCGAAATCCTGGGCGTCTTTGCCGACGCGGGCGCCAATATCAGCACCATCAATTCCATCGTCCCCACCAACGGCACGGCAGTCGTGACCATTTCCGCGGAGACCATCGACCTGACCATGACGCTGGAGGAGCTGATGAACCGGCTCTGTGCCGTCCGGGGCGTCCTGAAGGCCGAGGTTCTGGCCGGGTAATACCCCACACTCTTAAGTGCAAAACCGCCGCCGCTGCATAACGCGGCGGTTTTTCTTCGTCACACTTCGCCCATCCCTGACATACGATGAATCGGGAGGGGTGCGATATGCTCATCGTGCAGAAATACGGAGGAACATCCCTTGCGGGAATGTCGCGCCTGCGCGCCGCGGCTCGTAGAGTCACGGGGCTGGCCCGGCAGGGAAATCAGGTGGTCGTGGTGGTTTCCGCCCAGGGGGATACCACGGATATGCTCATCGAAAAGGCAACCCAGGTCAACCGCCGGGGCTCCGCCCGGGAGATGGATGCCTACCTCGCCGCCGGGGAACAGATGTCGGCGGGGCTGATGACCATGGCCATCGGGGCTATGGGCTGCGGCGCCGTCAGCCTCACCGGCTGGCAGGCGGGCATCCGGACCGACGGCGTCCACGGCAATGCCCGGATACAGGATATCGACGCCGCCCGCATCCGCCGGGAGCTGGACGCAGGGAAGATCGTGGTCGTGGCGGGCTTTCAGGGCATCGAACCGGATGGGGACATCACCACGCTGGGCCGCGGCGGCTCGGACACCACGGCGGTGGCGCTGGCGGCCTGGCTGAAGGCCGACCGCTGTCAGATCTTCACGGACGTGGACGGCGTCTACGACCGGGATCCCAGGATCTACTCCGACGCCACCCGCTTCGGCCGCATCAGCTACGAAAAAATGATGACCCTGATCGAAAACGGCGCCCAGGTGCTCCATGACCGCAGCGTAGAGCTTGCCCGGGAGCACGGGATCCCGATAGAGGTGCTCTCGGCCTTCACCGGAGCCCCCGGCACCATCGTAGGGGGTTCAGGAACCTCTGATTAAATCGGCAAGGACTGTGAGCGAAATATTTTTCGTCCGGTCAAGATACTGGAAACGGCGGAATACTGTA
>DJNI01000095.1:2980-6313 GCA_002436765.1 Clostridiales bacterium UBA6468 | reverse complement strand
TGCCGCATCCGTAAGCCGGCTTACGTCGGCAACGGCTGCGCTATATTTCCCGTTTTCAGTACCGAAGAGTGGGCGGAAAAGATCCGCTCACAGCCGAAGACGATTTATTCAGAGGTTCCTAAAAATCATCCTACCCAATCGGAACATAAGATATTCCCCGCAAGGGCAAAAAAAGCGTGTGCCGCAGGCTTGCGGCACACGCTTTTTCTGTATTGAGGTTATGTCACGCCTGATCAAACAAGGGCTTGATCTTCTGGCGGTAAATCCGGGTGAAGCAGATAAACGTCACCGTGCCGCTGACGATCTCCGCGATGGGGAAGGCCAGCCAGACCCTCTGCACCTCGCCTGTCAGGCTCAGCAGATAGGCCACCGGAAGCAGTACCACCAGCTGACGGCACAGGGAAACAATGGTGGAGTAAATGCCGTTGCCCAGCGCCTGGAAGCTGGCGCCCAGGGCAATGCAGATGGCCGCAATGGGGAAGCTCCAGCTGATGGTGCGCAGAGCGACCCGGCCGATCTCCAGAAACGCCTGAGAGGGATTGAACATCCCCAGCAGCAGATCCGGGAAGAACTGGAACACCAGCAGTCCCGCCGTCATGAGGCACAGCGCCGCGGTGCAGGAAATTTTCAGCGTTTTGGTGATCCTGTGGGGCTTGCGGGCGCCGTAGTTGTAGGCGATGATGGAAATGGTGGCGTTGTTCAGACCGAACAGGGGCATGAAGAAGAAGCTCTGGAGCTTGAAATACACGCCGAACACGCCGGTGGCCGTCTCGGCGAAGCCCTGCAAAATCTGGTTGATGCCGAAATTCATCACGGAGCCGATGCCGTTCATCACGATGGAGGGAATGCCCACCGTGAGAATGGCTGCCGCAGTCTTGCCCTCCAGGGGCAGATACTTCTTGTGCAGCTGTACCTCGGGATTGAATTTCAGGTTGAACAGGATGACCATAATGCCGGACACCCACTGGCCGATCACCGTGGCGATGGCCGCGCCGGCAATGCCCATGGCGGGCAGGCCGAACCAGCCGTGAATGAGAATGGGATCGAGAATAATGTTGATGATCGCGCCGACGGACTGGGTGATCATGGTGTGCACCGTCCGGCCGGTGGATTGCAGCAGCCGCTCGCCCAGAACGGACGCGAAGCAGCCCAGGCTGAACACGCAGCAGATGCGGGTGTAGACGATGCCGCCCTCCACGGTCTCCGGGTTGCCGGACTGGACGGCAAAGTAAGGGCCCACGCCGAACAGGCCGAACAGAACAAACAGCACCATGGCCATGACCATCAGCACGATGCCGTTTCCGGCGGCGCGGTTGGCAGCCTCCTGATTTTTCTCTCCCAGGCTCTTGGAAAGCAGGGAATTGACGCCCACGCCGATGCCCACGGCGAAGCCGATCAGCAGATTCTGGACGGGGAAGGCCAGGGAAAGCGCCGTCACCGCGCTCTCCGACACCTGAGAAACGTAGATGCTGTCCACCACGTTGTAAAGCGCCTGCACCAGCATGGATATGACCATGGGCAGCGCCATGTTGGCGATCAGCTTCCCCACGGGCATAACGCCCATTTTGTTTTCCTGTAAAGTAGTTGCAGCCATAATTCTCTCCAATATCAAAAAACATTTACGCTATAGTGTAGCAGAGTTCTTCCTATTATGCAAGTACTAAGGGCAATGAAATACGCACAAACACAAAGAACGCCCCGCCGCTTTGCAAGCAGCGGGGCGAGAGTGCTTTAAAAAAGCCTCGCAGAGTTTGCCGCCCACAGGCGGCAAATAAAGTCTAAATCATTTTGTGTCAGGGCGTGTACCTGACGCAAAATTCCTTACAGGCTGCGAAGTCTAGCGCCGCAGCGCTGTGCAGAGCGCAACCGCCGAAGGCGGCTCTTAGCGCGGAGCAGTGCGAGTTGGCCGCCTATGGCGGCCAAGGAGTGCACGCAGCAAACTGCAAGCCCCTTTGTTCCAAAAGGCCAACGGCCTTTTGGAACAGTCTAACGCCCCGCCGCAGTAAGCGGCGGGGGCGGATGTACCCCGGATTTACAGATACCGCTTCACAGCCTCGGAGGCGTTCGCGGGATCCTCGGAGATGGTCATGGTGATCTCCATGTTGTTCTCGGCGGCGAACCCTGCGCACCATGCGACAAATTCCTCAGCCGCGGCCTTGTCACTGCCGATGGTCTTGTACAGATTGTCGATAAAAACGTTGGTGATGTCAAAATTGCCTGCGTGCAGGCCGCTCAGGAAGCCCTTGAGCATATCGGGGGTGGAAATGCCGTATTCCCGGGAATCCACCAATCGAACCTTATAGGTCACATCATAGGTCAGCTTCTTGCCGTACTCAATGCAGACGACGTCGCCGTGGGCATCCGCCACAGCCGCGTTGATGGCATCGATCAGCTTCTTGGTCTTACCGGAGCCCTTCAGGCCCATAATAACATGAATCATAGGAAAGTCCTCCTTTGCTTGCCAGCATATTGGCTTATGCACATTCTACCAGCAATCGCGCTAATTTGCAACTACTAATTTGCAGATTAGACAAATGTTTTTTCTGGAAAAAATACAGGGCGGGATACCCTGCACTTGCGTCAGTCCGGCTGGCCGGAAACAGCGTCCGTATCCGGCTGCGCGAAATAGTCTTCCTTCGTGATCATCATCTGAAGAAAGCCGTTCTCCACGCCCAATTCCCGGAAGCCTGCCCGGCGGTGGGTCTCCCATGCGGAGACTTCATTCCGGACGACCGCAAAATCATTGTGTATCCTGGAAATGCCGCAGTCCCGGAAGGCGTGCGCCAGCATGAGCTTCAGCGCGGGAACAGCATACCCCTTCCCGCGATAAGGGGCGTAAAGCACAATGCCCATGTCCCACCAGTCCTTTGCGGGGTTATAGTGAAAATTGACGTCGCCGATCCACGCGCCGTCGGCGCTGCGCTTTACGTAGGCATAGAACCGCTCCGGCTCCTGTCCTACCGTATGCGCATACCAGGCAGGCAAGACCGCGTTGGGATAATCGACGCAGCCGGTATCCCGGTGATAACCGTCATATTCCACGTCCCAATTCGCGTTGTAGGACATGGTTTCGGGGTCGGACATCATTTTCTGATAGAACCAAAGGTCTTCGAGCTTCGGCACATACAATTCAAGCTGCTCCATAAGCGTTCCCTCCCTTCCAGAGACAGACATAGGGCGGGAAGTCCCGCCCTATGTAATCAAAACTTATTTCTCGTAACCGGGCTTGCCCAGGAGCTGGAACATGTTGCGCTTGTACAGCTCCACGCCGGGCTGGTTGAAGGGGTTGACGTCCAGGATGTACGCGGAGACGCCGCAGCACAGCTCCAGGAA
>DJNI01000095.1:0-2895 GCA_002436765.1 Clostridiales bacterium UBA6468 | reverse complement strand
GGCACGCCGCCGTCCACATGGGCGGCCACGGTGCCGAGGTACGCCTTCTCGTCCACGAAGTCCAGGGTCTTGCCCTCCAGGTAGTTCAGGCCGTCCAGATTCTTCCAGTCGGAGCCGATGGTATACCGGGCGGCGGGAGGATCGAAGCGAACCATGGTCTCGAAAATGTTCCGCTGCCCCTGCTGGATCATCTGACCCAGAGAGTGCAGGTCGGCGGTGAACTCGGCGGTCACGGGGAACAGACCCTTGCCGTCCTTGCCCTCGGACTCGCCGAACAGCTGCTGCCACCAGCCGCCGAACATCTTGAAGCCCGGCTCGTAGCTCTCAAAGATCTCCATGGCTTTGCCGTTGCGGTACAGCAGATTCCGCACGGCGGCATACTGCCAGACGGGGTTTTCAAAGGAACGCAGATCGTAGCTCTCCTTGGCGTCGGCCGCGCCGTTCATCAGCGCCATGATGTCGATACCGGCCACGGCCAGAGGCAGCAGACCTACGGGACTCAGCACGGAGTAGCGGCCGCCGACATCGGGCGGGATCACGAAGGTCTCCCAGCCCTCTTCCGTGGCCATCTGGCGCAGAGCGCCCTTGCAGGGGTCGGTGATGGCGTAGATGCGGCTCTTGGCGCCCTCGGTGCCGTACTTCCGCTCCAGCATCCAGCGCAGGGCGCGGGTGGCGATGGCGGGCTCGGTGGTGGTGCCGGACTTGGAGATGATGGCGATGGAGAAGTCCTTGCCCTCCAGCAGCCGGGTCAGCTCGTTCCAGTGGCGGGTGCTCAGGCCGTTGCCGGCGAAGAAGATCTGGGGGTCGCCCTTGCCCTTGCCGATGTTGTGGTTGGGACCCTGGAGCAGCTCGATGGCGGCACGGGGGCCGAGGTAGGAGCCGCCGATGCCGATGACCACGAATACGTCGGAATCGCTGCGGATCTTCTCCGCCGCCCGCTGGATGCGGGTGATTTCCTCCGTGGCCTCCCGGACGGGCAGGTTCCGCCAGCCGAGGAAATCGTTGCCGGCGCCGGTGCCGTCGGCCAGGGTGGCGTGGGCGGCGGCGACTTCCTTTTCCATGGCCAGCAGGTCGGACAGGGTGACCTGACCCCATACGTTGGAGATATCAACTTTAATCATGTCGTGGGACACGTCCTTTCGTTTGTCTATTCGATTCCTCAATATGTTACCGCAAATTCGCCGGAAACGCAAGTCCCTTCACAAAAAGTTTCCATGGGAACTGTGCCAAACTTTTTTATATTTTCCACTGGTAATTTTGCACGAAATATGTATAATGGAGGAGAAGATCAATCATCATGCAGGAGGAGCTGACTATGAAATACGGATTTGGCATCGATGTCGGCGGCACCACCGTCAAGATCGCCTATTTTGATGAAACCGGAAATATGCTGGAAAAATGGGAAATTCCCACGGATACGTCGGAAAACGGCGCCCGGATCCTGCCGGATATCGCGGCGTCCGTCCGGGGATTCCTGACGGAGCGGAAAATCCCGGACTGCGACATTCTGGGTATCGGCATCGGCGTTCCCGGCCCCGTCAACGCCAAGGGCGTGGTGAACCGGTGCATCAACCTGGGCTGGGACGTGTTCAATATCGCCCAGAAGCTGACAGATTTGACCGGCTTCCCCGTGAAGGCGGGCAACGACGCCAACGTGGCGGCGCTGGGGGAATTCTGGAAGGGCGGCGGCCGGGGCTGCGAGAATATGGTCTTCGTCACCCTGGGCACCGGCGTGGGCGGCGGCATCGTGGTGGAGGGGAAGCTGCTCCACGGCGCTCACGGCTCCGGCGCGGAGATCGGCCACCTCGTCCTGAACCGGGACGAGACGGTTCCCTGCAACTGCGGAAAGCGGGGCTGCGTGGAGCAGTACTGCTCCGCCACCGGCATTGTCCGTCTGGCCAAACGCCATTTGGACAGCACCGACGCCCCCAGCTCCCTGCGGTCGCTGGAAAATCTGACCTGCAAGGATATCTTCGACGCGGGCAAGGCCGGGGACAAGGAAGCGCTCATGATTCTTGACCGGTATTACGCCTACATGGGCGAGTTCCTGGGCAATGTCTGCTCCACCGTTGACCCGGAGGTGGTGGTCATCGGCGGCGGCGTCAGCAAGGCGGGACAGGTGCTGATCGACGGCATCGTTCCCTATTTCCGCAAGTACGTATTCCACGCCGCCAGCGGCGTGCGGTTCACGCTGGCCTCTCTTGGCAATGACGCGGGCGCATACGGCGCGTTCAAGCTGGCGCTGGATGCTTTCCGGGGCTGACAGCGGCACATAGGGTCTATCCGAAAGCGGGGCGTATCGCGGCATTGCCGCAGGATACGTCCCGCTTTTTCCTTGCAAGCTGCCGAACGGTGCAGTGTGAAAGTAAGTACCGGACCAGCACAGCGAAAAAAGGGCGCACAAAAGCGTCCTTGCAAACAGACTGTTTTGGCAAGGCCAAGGCGTATTCAGAAGTTCCAAAGGCTGTTGCCGAAAGGGTTGACCAATGCGTCGAAGGAAATGCGGTCAAAAAAACAGTCGCAGGAAGCCTATGCCCGAAAGTACAATGCGTTGGTGAAGCGGTACGATAAGGCGGCATCAAGGCTGAATGACGCTACCGCCGGGAGGAATTTAAGAGCGACCCATGACCGGGAGCTTCGCATTTTCATCTCCGAGTCAACGGAAAAGCCCCTCGTCCTTGAGGAGTGGGACGAGGGGCTGGGGGCAAGCATTTTGGAAACCGCCACGGTTCAGAGAAACGGGCATATCCTATTCCTATTTAATGTCTACTGACCAGCCCAAAATCTATTGCGCCACAAGACATTTCTCACCATATATGCTATAATAGGTGCAAGGGAAACGGCAAAAAGCGGGCAAAACCCTTGCACATGGAGGGAATGGGTATGTATCGGTAC
>DJNI01000077.1:61857-69674 GCA_002436765.1 Clostridiales bacterium UBA6468 | reverse complement strand
TACATACAGTATTCCGCCGTTTCCAGCACCTCGATTGGCCGAAAAATCTCTCGCTCACAGCTCTTGCCGATTTAATCAGAGGTTCCCTAACAGACAAATCAGAACGAGTGGTGGGACTGGCATGAAAAACATGGTTTATTTGTTTTGCTGTATAGTGCTTATCGCACTGCTCGCCGGGTGCGGCAATCAAGCCGCACCGGCTGTAGCGATCAATTACGGAAATTCCTCCATCTACACAAAAGAAGACATGGATGACGCGATCGCAATTATAAGAGCGAAATTCGACACGTGGGAAGGGTGCGAACTGCACAGCATTTCGTATTCGTCAGACGACATCTGCACCGACGAAAAGAACATCGCATGGATGAACCAATTGGAAGAAGCGAATGACAACGCGCAGGTATTTACGCAGTGCATTATGTTTGACACCAGTTTTCACTCTCCAAAGAAGGGTGCCGGTGCCTGGAATCCGGACGAGGAATACCAATGGACTTGGTGGCTGGCTCGCAGGGAAGGCGGAGAATGGAAGCTGATGACCTGGGGCGCTGCCTGATCATGGATTCCCCTCACAAAAGCAAAATTACGCCGCCGGTTTCCGTTTTTCGGAAACCGGCGGTGTTGCCTTTATGCGTTTTCGGCGTTTACGCCGCGCCCAGATATTCTTCCAGACACAGCCCGGAATCCTTCATGTCCATGGAAATTTCCTTACCTACATAGCGGAAATGCCACGGCTCGTTGGTGATGCCGGTGATCTCTGCCTTATCCTCGGTGTAGCGGAGGATAAACCCGTACTCCCAGCAGTGCTCCGCCAGCCATGCGTGGGCGTCCTCCCCCGAGATGTCCACGGCCAGCCCCAGCTGATGCTCACTGGTGCCGGGGACGGCCACGGTTTCCAGCGCCTTCTTCCGCGCCTCGTCAAAGTCAAGGTCAAATTCCTTCATGTGCTCCTGCGTCCGTTTTTCCAGAATGTCCGTCTGCTCCTGGAGGGTGCGGTAGCCGCAGTTGAAGATGTACTCGATCCCAGCGTCTGAGCAATCGGAGAGCATCTGCATCAGCGGCTCGTAGCAACGCTGGTCTACCCGGTGCCAGTCCACCACGATCACGGGGTTGACGGTATAGTAGCTTGGAATTGGATGGGTGGCGTTGACGAGGATGACCTCCATGCCCTTGGGAGTGAAAAAGTGGGTCTCTCCGTCGATCTCCGTGGGCCCCACGGCGGCGGAGCCGTCGGACAGGAAGTAATAGCTGTACTCGCCCTCCTGATACCAGCCGGTGGTGGCCGCGCCGTTTTCGCCGAAATAATACCGCTTCCCGTCGATCTCCTGCCAGCCCGTCACCATGGTGCCGTCGGCCTGATAATAGCGGATTCCGTCGTCGGAGGTGAGCCAGCCGGTGTGCATGACGCCGTCGCCCGAAAAATGGTAGCGGTTTTCCCCGATATATGTGTCCCCGGTCAGGGGCTGACCGGCTTCGTCAAAATAGTAAATATCCCCGCCGATGTTTGTAAAGCCGGTTCGCATTTTGCCGTCGTCGCCGAAATAGTACCGCTTCCCGTCGATCTCCTGCCAGCCCGTGGCGAGAACGCCGCCGGGAAGATAGCAGGGCACGCCCTCCAGCTGCTGCCAGCCGGTGAGCATGGCGCCGTCGCCGTCAAAGCAGTAGGTTTTTCCGCCGATGGTCTGCCAGCCGGTAAGCATGACACCGTCGCTGCCAAAGTACCGGGTGACGCCGTCCTGCTCCAGCCAGCCGGTGGCGGGAATGCCGCCCTCCAGGAAAAAGTACCGCGCCCCGTCGATGTCCAGCCACCCGGTGACGGGCCGGGCGTGAAAATCCCGGTAATACCGCACGCCGTCCTTTTCCGCCCAGCCGCTGCGATCGACCTTGGCGTCATATATCAGCCATCCGGCGCAGGCCGAAAAGGCCAGCAGCTGAAAAATCAGCACAACCGCTAAAATACGGCCGGTTTTCGTCTTCATAGTGCGTCCTCCAAGAAACGTAACCGAGGGGAGCCGCCCCTTTCCGGCGGGATTCCTCGGATATCCCCCAGTATATCATCGGACGATACAAAATGCAACCCGCTTAATAGAACCTTCATAATCTTCCAGCCACATTTCGACCTGGAAGTGTTGCTTTTTCGGGCGAAATATGGTATTATGAATTGCAATTTGAAGACATGGGGGGCGCTTTGGCCGCAGCCCCCGAACGGGAGGTAAGGAACTTGGCAAAAAAAATACTGTGGATTCTGTTTGCCGTGGTTTTGGTTCTGGCGCTGGCGGTGGCCGGCGTCACGGGATATTTCTGGTATCAGAACAACCACATTTTCGTGGAAGGCGCGGTCTATCCCGTCGACGCGAAGACGCTGGATCTGCGGGGGCAGGACATTTCCTTTGAGCATTATAACGCCGTCCATTCCCAGCTGCCCCAGTGCCAAATTTACTGGGACGTCCCATTCCAGGGCAGCAAGTATCCCAACGACACCGTGGAGCTGATCGTCTCGTCACTGACCGAGGAGGATATTCAGCTGCTCAAGGCGTATTTTCCCGATCTGAAAACCCTGGACGCTACCGCTTGCAGCGATTACGCCGTTCTGGAATCCGCCAAGCAGCAGCTGCCCGGCTGCGAGATTCTCTATGAGGTCAGTCTGGGAGGCAAGTCCTTTGCGCCGGATGTCACCGAGCTGACGCTGGAGGCCGGGGACTATGACTACGATACCCTGATGGAGAACCTGCAATATCTGCCCGAGGTGAAGAAAATCACGCTGAGAAAGCCGGATATGTCCCTGGAGCAGATCAACGAGCTGAAAACGGCCTTCGGAAATATCACCTTCGACTGCACGGTGGACATCGGCGGCATGGAGTACACCATGGACACAACCGAGCTGGATCTGTCCGGCATTTCTTCCGACGATGTGGCGGGCGTGAGCGAAAAACTGGGTATGCTCTCCGGACTGACCAGTGTGGAGCTGATGAAGGCCGACGGCACCAGCAACCTGACAAAGGAGGACGTCAAGACTTTGGAAGAGGCTGCCCCGAAGGCATCGTTCCATTATGTCTTTGACTTCTACGGCGAGAGCCTTTCCACCACCGAGACCACGGAGGTTTACATCAAGAACGTGAACATCGGCGAGGAGGGGCTGCCGGAAGCCCGCCTGGCACTGGACCTGCTGGAAAATTGCAGCCGCTTCGTGCTGGAAAACTGCCAGATCTCCAACGAGAGCATGGCGCAGCTCCGGGAGGACTATCGGGACAAGACCAAGGTGGTCTGGCGGGTGCCCTACGGCGGCGGAAGCTGCATGACCGATTGCGAGGTCATCCGCTGCACCTACGAGCTGACGGACAAGAACGCCCAGAACCTGGTCTACTGCGAGGACGTGCGGTTTATGGACGTGGGACACAACGACGTGACCTTCCTTAAGGACTTCTCCTTCCTGAAGGGAATGCCCAAGCTGGAAGCCATCATCATTTCCAGCGCCTATGTCTCCGACCTGACCCCCTTCGCCAACTGCAAGGAGCTGAAATTCTTCGAGGCGGCCTTCTGCGGCAATATCGAGGATCTCAGCCCGCTGGCGCAGTGTGAGAAGCTGGAAATGGTGAACATCAGCTTCACCAAGGTCAAGGATCTGTCCCCGCTGGACAATCTCCCCATCAAGACCCTGTTCGCCCAGAACTACAGTGCCAAGCGAATTTCGGCGGAGGAGCAGGAGCGTTTTGCCGAGCTTCACCCCGATTGCCTGACCAAGTTCACCGGCGATCAGCCCTACGGCCGCGGCTGGCGGTATGACGAGCACGACAAATACCTGCCCTATTATGCCATGCTCCGGAAGGTCTTCCGCCTGGACGAAGCCATCATCCCCAACAGCGTCGGCTGGTATTTGAGAGAGGGCGACACCGACCTTCCCGCGGCGGAGTCCTGAATCTGATACGCAAAGCTCTCCCGGATTCCGGGAGAGCTTTTAGACTGTCCCAAAAGGCCGCTGGCCTTTTGGGACAAGGGAATTGCAGCCTGCTACGCGCACTCCTTGGCCGCCGTAGGCGGCCAACTCGCACAGCTCCGCGCTAAGAGCCGCCTTCGGCGGTTGCGCTCTGCACAGCGCTGCGGCGCTAGACTTCGCAGACTGCAAGGTATTTTCTGCCAGGTACACGCCCCGGCAGAAAATGATTTGATTTTATTTGCCGCCTGCGGGCGGCTTTCCTCTGCGAGGCTTTTTTGCTATACGGTTGGCGGAATGCGCGGTCAAAGAAACGGCAATACTTCTTTGCAAAACCGAAATTTTGTGGTATAATCGATACAAAAGGAGGGATTCCCATGAATCTGGAAGAATTAAAAAGAAAGATGGACGAACAGCACTATATTTATGACGATACGCTGGCGACGGTGCTGTACGTGGCTTTGCAGCTGGGCAGGCCCCTGCTGATCGAGGGCGCCGCCGGTGTGGGCAAGACCGAGGTGGCCAAGGTCATGGCCGCTGCCCTTGACCGGGAGCTGGTGCGGCTGCAATGCTACGAGGGGCTGGATGAAAGCAAGGCGCTCTATGAGTGGAACTACCAGAAGCAGCTCCTGTCCATTCAGGTGAACATGAACGCCCAGGACAGGGAAGCGCTGACCCGCTCGCTGTTCAGCGACGAATATCTGCTGGAACGGCCGCTGCTGAAATCCATCCGTTCGGAGAAGCCCGTGGTGCTGCTGATCGACGAGATCGACAAGGCCGACGAGGAATTTGAGGCGTTCCTTTTGGAGCTGCTGTCGGAGATGCAGGTGACGATCCCGGAGGTGGGGACGATCAAGGCCAATTCCGTCCCCTTCGTGGTGCTGACCTCCAACCGGGCAAGACCCCTGTCCGAGGCCCTGCGGCGGCGGTGCGCCTATCTGTATATCGAGTACCCGGACATGGAAAAGGAGCTGGCGATCCTGCGGGCGAAGCTGCCCCATGTGGACGACCGCCTCTGTGCCCAGGTGGCGCTGGCGGTACAGAAGCTCCGCGCCAACGAGGCCATTCTGAAAAAGCCCTCCATCGCCGAGACGCTGGACTGGGCGGCGGCGCTGGACGCGCTTGGCATCCGGGAGCTGACCCCCGACGCCCTGCGAAAGACCGCCGGATTCCTGCTGAAAAACAATGAGGACATGGCGGCGCTGGAGGGGGAAGAAACGGGCGGCTGCCGCTGCGGCGGCTGTGAGGGGCATCACCATGGCTGAGCCGGACGTCTACCTGGAAAAGCTGTCCGCCTTTTCCCGGATGCTCCGCCTGGAAGGGTTAAGCATCAGCCCCAAGGAGACGGAGGACGCCGCCCGGCTGCTGACCACGCTCGGCATGGGCGACCGGGAACGGGTGAAGACTGCCCTGCGCACCGTCTACGCCAAATCCCGTGAGGAGCAGATCACCTTTAACCGGGTGTTCGACGGCTTTTTCCTCTCGGAGGAACAGATCCGCCGTCAGGCAAAGGAGCAGATGGAGCGGGAGCAGGCGCTGGAGCAGCGCCGCAAAGAGGCGGAGGAGGAGCTTCAGCTGAACGGCCAGCCCATGGATTTGAGCGAAAAGCAGCGGGAGACCTATGCCGCCATGCCGGAGGAGGCTCGGCAGCGCCTGCGGGGCTTCATGGAAAGGTACCGGGGCACCGCCGAGCGCAACCCCAAGCTCTACGGCGATTTCATCCACTCCGTGTTCACCCGGGCGATCATGGAGCAGCAGATGCTCATGGAAAACGCCGGAGTGGGCGGACAGGAGATGGATCCGGAGATCGGAATTTTCTACCGGGACATTTCCCAATTCAAGGACACGGAGATTCCCAAGGCAATCGAGCTGATCCAGGCCGTGGCCAGAGAGATCAACGGGGAGCTGGCGGCCAAGGGTCACGCCGGCGGCCACATGGGGAAGCTGGATTTCCGCCGCACCATCCGCAAGGGACTGGAGACCGGCGGCAGCTTTTCCCGTCTGCGCTACCGGAAGAAGCGCGCCAAGCGGAAGCGTCTGGTGCTGCTGTGCGACGTGTCCGGCTCCATGGTGCAGTTTTCGGAGTTCGCTCTGCGGTTCATCCAGAGTCTGAACCGGGTGTCGGAAAGCTCCCGGGTGTTCCTGTTTTCCGAGACGGTGGTGGAGGCAGACGCCTTCCGGCTGCAAAACATGGACTCATTCCGCAGCTACGTAAAGGATTCCGGCATTTACGGACGGGGCACGGACTTAGGGGCGGCGCTGGAGACGCTGTGTGCCATGCGCCCGAGCGTGCTGGGGGCGTCTGCCACGCTGCTCATCCTCTCCGACACCAAGACCATCGACCAGCCCCGGGCGGTGGCGGCGCTGCGGGAGGCGAAGCGTCAGGCGGGACGGGTGATCATTCTGAACCCCATCCCGGAGGGGAAGTGGCAGTATTTAAGGAGCGTCCAGGCCATGGCGTCCATCTGCCCCATGGTATCGTGCAGCACCCTGCGGGAGCTGGCCTCGGCCTGCCGGAAATTGACAAAGGAAATGTGAGCGAAGATTTGCAGGAATTGCAGCCCTCCGCGCCGTCAGTGCTTCTGGCGGACGCAGACGGGCTGCTTTTTATGAAAGCTGTCGGTAAAGAAATATCGAATATGCGAAATTTTGCGTGAATATAACCAAATATTAAGGGACGTTTTACAAAAATACGGAAACAAATATGGGGAAAAAGTGCATGGAAAAACTGTGAATTTATGATATAATGGTTTTTGGTAAGCCATACTCCCAAATTCGCGCGTAAACGCGCAAGGAGGTAAAAGAAACATGCTGGATGTATCCTATTACCGCAAAACGGACGAGATCATCTCCCGCTACGTCCGGGATGCACGCTCCCTGATCCCCATCATGCAGGATATTCAGGCGGAATACCGCTATCTTCCTGCGGAGCTATTAAGCTATGTGGCAAAGCAGATCGGGATCACCGAGGCCAAGGCATACTCGGTCGCCACCTTCTATGAAAACTTCTCCTTTGAAGCAAAGGGCAAGTACGTCATCAAGGTCTGCGACGGAACCGCCTGCCACGTTCGCCACTCCACCCCGGTTCTGGAGGCGCTTTGGAAGGAGCTGGGGCTGAGCAAGAAAAAGCACACCACCGACGACATGCTCTTTACCGTGGAAACGGTGTCCTGCCTGGGCGCCTGCGGTCTGGCACCCACCATGATGGTCAATGAGCAGGTGCATCCCTCCATGACACCGGAGAAAGCGTTGGCGTTGATTGCGGAATTGAGGGGGAGAGGCTGATGATCAAAACTTGTGAAGAACTGAACCAGGCCCGCGCACAGGCGCAGCTGGAGATTCGGAGCTATGCCTGCCGGATCCTGGTCTGCTCCGGCACCGGCTGTATCGCCACCGGATCCCATAAGATCCATGAGCTGTTTGAAGACCTGGTCAAGGAAACCGACGGCATCGAGCTGGTGTTCTCGCCCTGCGGCGGCCACGACGGCGAGACGGTGGTCGGCGTCAAGAAGACGGGCTGCCAGGGCTTCTGCGAGCTTGGCCCCCTGGTGCGTATCCAGAAGGGCGACAAGGTCATTCAGTACGTAAAGGTGCAGCCGGAGGACTGCGCCGAGATCATGGAAAAGAGCGTTCTTGGTGACGAGGTCATCGAGCGGCTGCTCTATAAGAAGGGCGAAAGGGTCTACGTTCAGCCTGACGAGATCCCCTTCATTGCAAAGCAGACCCGGATCGTTCTGGAGAACTGCGGCAAATTCGACGCCGAATCCCTGGACGAGTATCTGGCTGCGGGCGGCTTTGACGCGCTGAAGAAGGCCATGTTCGCCATGACCCGGGACGAGGTCATCGACGAAGTGGATCACTCCGGACTGCGCGGCCGCGGCGGCGGCGG
>DJNI01000077.1:47603-61801 GCA_002436765.1 Clostridiales bacterium UBA6468 | reverse complement strand
GTCTGCAACGGCGACGAGGGCGACCCCGGCGCGTTCATGGACGGCTCCGTTATGGAAGGCGATCCCTTCAAGCTCATCGAGGGCATGATGATCGCGGCCTACGCCGTCCGTGCGGAAAACGGCTACATTTACGTCCGGGCGGAATACCCCATGTCCGTGGCACGGCTGCGCAACGCCATTGCCCAGCTGGAGGAACGGGGACTGCTGGGTGACAACATCCTGGGCTCCGACTTCTCCTTCCATATGCATATCAACCGGGGCGCGGGGGCGTTCGTCTGCGGCGAGGGCTCCGCCCTGACCGCCTCCATCGAGGGCAACCGCGGTATGCCCAGAACTAAGCCCCCCAGAACCGTGGAAAAGGGTCTGTGGGAGAAGCCCACGGTGCTGAACAACGTGGAAACCTATGCCAACGTCCCCAAGATCATCCTGCAGGGCGCGGAATGGTTCCGCTCCATCGGTACCCCCGGCAGCCCCGGCTGCAAGACCTTCTCTCTCACCGGCGCCATTGAAAACACCGGCCTGATCGAAGTTCCCATGGGTTCGACCCTGCGCCAGATCATCTTCGATGTGGGCGGCGGACTGAAGGACGGCGCAGAATTCAAGGCCGTACAGATCGGCGGCCCCTCCGGCGGCTGCCTGACGGAAGAGCATCTGGATGTTCCTCTGGACTTTGACTCCGTGAAGAAGTACAATGCCATCATCGGCTCCGGCGGCATGGTGGTCATGGGTCAGGACACCTGTATGGTGGAGGTCGCCCGGTTCTTCATGAGCTTCACCCAACGGGAATCCTGCGGCAAGTGCACCCCCTGCCGGGAAGGCACCAAGCGGATGCTGGAGATCCTGGAGCGGATCGTCAACGGCCAGGGCAAGCTGGAGGATATCGACACCCTGGAGGAGCTGGCGAAGATGATCCAGACCATGGCGCTGTGCGGCCTGGGCAAGTCCGCCCCGCTGCCGGTGCTGTCCACGCTGGCTACCTTCCGGGACGAGTACGTCGAGCACATTGTAGATAAGCGGTGCCGTGCCAAGCAGTGTACCGCCCTGCGCCGGTACGTCATCAATCCCGCGTTCTGCAAGGGCTGCTCCAAGTGCGCCCGGAACTGCCCCGTCAACGCCATTTCCGGCGTGGTCAAGAAGCCCTACACCATTGATTCCAACAAGTGTATCAAGTGCGGCGCCTGTAAGGATAACTGCGCCTTTGATGCCATCTACATCGAAGCGTAAGGAGGGCAATCATGGGTACTATTACAATCAACGGAAAAAAGGTAGAATTTACCGACGAGAAGAATGTCTTAACCATCATCCGCAAGGCCGGGTTCGAGGTTCCCACCCTGTGCTATCAGCCGGAGCTGTCCATTTTCGGCGCGTGCCGTCTGTGCATGGTGGAGGATGACAGAGGCCGCTTCTTTGCCTCCTGCTCGGAAGAGCCCCGGGACGGCATGGTGATCTATACCCACACCGAGCGCCTGCGTAAGAACCGCAAGCTCATCGTGGAGCTGCTGCTGGCCGCCCACTGCCGGGACTGCACCACCTGCGACAAGCACGGCAAGTGCAAATTGCAGAAGCTTGCTTACCAGCTGGGCATCAACAATGTCCGCTTTGAGAATCACCGGGAAGTCCAGAGCGTGGACTTTTCTTCCCCCGCCATCGTCCGGGATCCCAACAAGTGCATCCTGTGCGGCTGCTGCGTCCGGGCGTGCTCGGAGCTTCAGGGGGTCGGCGTACTGGACTTTGCCCACCGCGGCACGGATGCTACCGTGACCACCGCCTTTGACCGCAAGCTGGCCATGACCAACTGCGTCAGCTGCGGACAGTGCCGGGTGGTCTGCCCCACCGGCGCTCTGACCATTCACCACAACATGACCGACGTCTGGCAGGCGCTGGGTGACAAGAACACCCGGGTGGTCGCCCAGATCGCTCCCGCCGTCCGTGTGGCCATCGGTGAAGCCTTTGGTTTGCCCAAGGGCGAGAATTCCATGGGCAAGGTCGTGGCGGCACTGCACCGCATGGGCTTCGACGAGGTCTTCGACACCACCTATACCGCCGACCTGACCATCATGGAAGAGTCCGCGGAATTTCTGGAGCGGGTCGGAAACGGCACCAGCCTGCCGCTGATGACCTCCTGCTGCCCCGCCTGGGTCAAGTTCGTGGAGAACGAGTATCCGGAATTCAAGGCCAATATCTCCACCTGCCGTTCTCCCCAGGCCATGTTCTCCGCCATCCTGAAGGAGTACTACCGGGATGAGGCCAACGCCAAGGGCAAGAAGACCGTCGTGGTCTCCGTCATGCCCTGCACCGCCAAGAAGATGGAGGCGGAGCGCAAGGAGAGCTACACCCACGAGGAAAAGGACACGGATTACGTTCTGACTACCACCGAGCTGATCCGGATGATCGACGCCCACGGCATCAACTTTGAGGCACTGTCTTCCGAATCCTGCGACATGCCCTTCGGAATCGGCTCCGGCGGCGGCGTGATCTTCGGCGCTACCGGCGGCGTGACGGAAGCGGTTCTGCGCCGTCTGATCGATGGTCACGACCCGGCTACCCTGCGTGCCATCGCGGAATGCGGCGCCCGGGGCGACGAGGGCATCAAGGAATTCAGCGTTCCCTACAACGGTCTGGACGTGAAGATCTGCGTGGCTTCCGGCCTGGCAAATGCCCGGAAGGTGCTGGAATCCGTGAAATCCGGCGAGAAGGAGTACCACTTCATTGAGGTCATGGCCTGCCCCGGCGGATGTGTCATGGGCGGCGGCCAGCCGGTCTACGGCACCAAGGTGCGCCGGGTCGAGACCCGCACCAGGGGACTGTACGAGGCGGACGGCGGCATGGCCATCAAGAAGTCCAACGAAAACCCCCTGATGGATGTGTTCTACAACGGCTACTTTAAGGGCAAAGCCCACGAGCTTCTGCATAATCCCCACGAATAAATTGATAATTTCCGGGGCACACCCATTTGGGTGCGCCCCACCTTTTATTTTCGGGGAAAAGGCCGAGAAATTTTTACATATTGCGCAATTTCCTGTTGACATTTTGTGCATTATGGTGGTATAGTATGTCAATAAGTATTCGGCGCACGCACAAAGGTACACCGGATAGAAACAAAAGGAGAGGATTGAACATGAAAAAAATTCTTGCTATCGTTCTGGCGGCTGTGATGCTGCTGTCCATGACCGCCTGCGGCGCTTCCGCGAAAAAGGATACATACGTTGTGGGTATCTGCCAGCTGATTCAGCATGACGCCCTTGACGCCGCGACCAAGGGCTTCCAGGACGCTCTGACCGAAGCGCTGGGAGACAAGGTGAAATTTGAAGTCCAGAACGCCTCCGGCGAGTCCGTGAACTGCACCACCATCATCAACGGCTTCGTTTCCAGCAAGGTCGATCTGATCATGGCCAACGCCACCCCCGCCCTTCAGGCTGCCGCGTCGGCGACCAGCGAAATCCCCATCCTGGGAACCTCCGTCACCGACTATGCCTCCGCTCTGGAGATCGAGGACTGGACCGGCACCGTGGGCGGCAACATTTCCGGCACCTCCGACCTGGCGCCCCTCGATCAGCAGGCGGCCATGATCCAGGAGCTGTTCCCGGATGCCAAGAACGTGGGTCTGCTGTACTGCTCCGCCGAGGCCAACTCCCAGTATCAGGTGGATGAAATGACCAAGTATCTGACCGATCTGGGTCTGACCCCCACTCCCTTCGCCTTTACCGACACCAACGACGTTGCCTCCGTCACCCAGGCCGCCTGCGATGCCAGCGATGTGCTCTACATCCCCACCGACAACACCGCCGCCTCCAACACCGAGGCCATTGCCAATGTGGTGCTGCCCGCCAAGGTTCCCGTGATCGCCGGTGAGTCCGGCATCTGCGAGGGCTGCGGCGTTGCGACCCTGTCCATCAGCTACTACGATCTGGGTGTTGCCACCGGCAAGATGGCGGCCAAGATCCTCACCGGCGAGGCGGATATTTCCCAGATGCCTGTGGAATACGCCCCCAAGGTGACCAAGATGTACAACGTCGTCAACTGCGAGGCGCTGGGCGTTACCGTTCCCGATGACTACGAGCCGATGGAGTGAGTTCCCTGTGACAATCAAGCGGCAGGGCGGGGCCTTTCCCTGCCCTGCCTTGGCGTCATTTTATGGCTGTTTCTGCGCCCGAGACGGGCGAATTATCCAAATGGATTGTAGAGGTATCAAGATATGAGTTTCTTCCTATCCCTTTTGAATGCCATGCCGGGCGCGGTCACTCAGGGAATGCTCTGGGGAATCATGGCCATCGGTGTGTATATCACCTACCGCATTCTGGACGTGGCCGATCTGACGGTGGACGGAAGCCTTGCCACCGGCGGTGCGGTGTGCGTCATGCTCATGCGCGCCGGGTGGAATCCCTGGGTCGCGCTGCTGTGTGCCTTCCTGGCGGGCGTGCTGGCGGGACTGTGTACCGGATTGCTGCACACCCGGTGCGGCATTCCTGCCATTCTGGCCGGTATTCTTACCCAGCTGGCGCTGTACTCCGTCAACCTGCGGATCATGACCGGTAAGGCCAACCAGCCCATCGGCGTGGATAAGTACGACCTGCTGGTCTCCCAGCGGTACGTCCGGGAGCTGGCGCTGAACAATCCCATCCTCCTGGTGATCCTGTTTCTGGCGGTGCTGATCGGCCTGCTGTACTGGTTCTTCGGCACCGAATACGGAAGCTCCCTGCGGGCCACCGGCGCGAACCAGAACATGGCTCGCGCCCAGGGCATCGACACCAAGTCGGGCATTACTTTCGGCCTGATGCTGGCAAACGGTCTGGTTGCCATGGCGGGCGGTCTGCTTGCCCAGTACCAGGGTGCGGTGGACGTGAACATGGGACGGGGCGCCATCGTCATCGGCCTTGCCGCCGTTATCATCGGCGAGGTGCTGCTGGGACGTGTGTTCCGCAATTTTGCCCTGAAGCTGGTGTCCGTGGTCATCGGCGCGGTGATCTACTATGTGGTCATTCAGATCGTCCTCCAGCTCGGCCTGAACACCAATGACCTGAAGCTGCTGACAGCGCTGGTGGTGGCGCTGTTCCTGGCGGTTCCCTATTGGAAGACCATCGTGCTCCCCAGGAAGAAGGAGGTATGACGATGCTGGAGCTGAAAAATATCAGCAAGACCTTCAACGCCGGTACGGTGAACCAGAAGGTGGCGTTGAACGGACTGAATCTGACCATGAACGAGGGCGACTTCGTCACCGTCATCGGCGGCAACGGCGCGGGCAAGAGCACCATGCTCAACGCCATCGCCGGCGTGTTCCCGGTGGACACCGGAAAAATTCTCATTGACGGCGTGGACGTGACCGCTCTGCCGGAATACAAGCGGGCAAAGTACATCGGCCGGGTGTTTCAGGATCCCATGATGGGCACTGCCGCGACCATGCAGATTGAGGAAAATCTCGCTCTGGCGGCGCGCCGGGGCAAGCCCAGAACCCTCCGTCCCGGTATCACCAAAGCGGATCGGGAGTTCTATAAGGAGCAGCTGCGGATCCTTGACCTGGGACTGGAAGATCGGATGACCACCAAGGTCGGCCTGCTGTCCGGCGGTCAGCGTCAGGCGCTGACGCTGCTGATGGCGACTTTGCAGCAGCCGAAGCTGCTGCTTCTGGACGAGCACACCGCAGCCCTTGACCCCAAGACCGCGGCCAAGGTGCTGGAAGCGACCCAGCGGATCGTGGAAAAGAACCATCTGACCACCATGATGATCACCCACAATATGCGCGACGCCATTTTCTACGGCAACCGCCTGATCATGATGTACGAGGGGCATATCGTGGTGGACGTTTCCGGGGAGGAAAAGAAGAATCTGACGGTGGAGCAGCTGCTGAATCTGTTCAGCAGGGCCTCCGGCTCCGACGAGGCCGACGACAAGCTCTTACTTTCCTGATATGATCAACAGGGCGCGCATTTCTGCGCGCCCTGAAATTCACTGGGAGGAACGAAATGAAGCCCAAAGAACTGCTGGAAATTCTGTCCGTGGCGGAAAAGCTGAAATGCAATACCCGGCACTGCTATACCTCCTCCGGCCGCCGGGAGAGCGTGGCGGAGCACAGCTGGCGGACGGCCCTCATGGCGATGCTGCTGACGAAGGAATTTCCGGAGGCGGACATGGACAAGGTGATCCGCATGTGCCTGATCCACGACATGGGAGAAGCCTTCACCGGGGATATCCCGACCTTTGAGAAAACCGGCGCCGATACCCGGAAAGAGGACGATATCCTGCTGAATTGGGTGAGCACCCTCCCGGCGGACGCCCGGGAGGAATGGACGGCGCTGCTCACCGAGATGAACGCCCTGGAGACCCGGGAAGCGAAAATCTACAAGGCGCTGGACAGAATGGAAGCGGTGATCCAGCACAACGAGTCGGATATTTCCACCTGGCTGCCCCTGGAATATGACCTGCAGCTGACCTACGGCGAGGAAAACGTACAATTTTCCCCCTACCTGCGCCGGCTCAAAGCAGAGGTCAACGACTGGACGAGAGAGAAGATCGCCCGGGAAAAGCCGGAATAAACACAACGAACCCCTCCGTATGACAGCTTGTGCATACGGAGGGGTTTGCCGGAAATCCGGTTATCGTCTGCGCCGGACGGGCTGCGCCAGCTTGCGCAGCAGAAGCACCAGCCCTGCCGCCGCCAGCAGGCAGGCGCTCATGATGCTGTAGGAAAAGGCTGCCAGGTCGCCGTGGCGCTGGACGTAATACTCCATAAAGCCCGCGCCGCCGATACAGGCGGCGATCCCCAGCCACACCAGTACATTCCAGAACCGGAAGCCCCGGGCTTTCACCATCCGCACGGAGAAGACCAGGATCACCAGCAGCAGCCCCAGCGCACCCAGCACCTGCACCACGCTGACAAAGCCGTTGCTCCGGAAAAACAGCTTGTCGTACCGGGTGCTGTCCAGCACGATCTGGGACACGCCGTAAAGCAGCAGGAAAATCAGTGCCGTGTCCCCGTCCTTCCGCTGTTTTTTTGGGGGCAGGTAGAAGATGAGCAGGATCAGAAACAGCACCAGCGCCGCCATGGCCTGCAAAATAAACGTTGCCAGACGGTACTCCGTGGCACCGGAAACGGCGTTGGTCACGGGATAGACCCAAGGCAGCGACTGGGTGGAAGCAATGATCTGCCCCCGGTCAGTGGAATTGAAGAAGCAGGCGAGCCGCCCCACGGCGATCCCGGCGCACCCGGCCACGGCCATGCAGTCCAGCATTTGAGGCAGATTCCGGTCAAAATGCAGCAGACGAACGACCACTGCCGCCAGCACACATCCCGCGAAGATCCCCAGCAGGGCATATCCGCCGGGGGAGAAGGGCTTCATGGCGGCTTCAAAGCTGTCGTAGCTGCTGGTGCGGCAGTACCAGTGAACCAGCCGCCCGAGCAGAAGGGACAGCGCGATGGCCAGCGGAACCACGCTGAAAGCGGCGACGGCGTTGCCGCCCTTTCCCAGATACAGCGACCAGAAGAAGCAGATGGCGGTCAGCGTCGCCAGCGTCAGCACGATGGAGCTCCAGTAATAGATGGTCTCCCCGGAAATAAACGCGATTTTTTCCATACCGTCAGCCTCCTTCCGGCATTGCCGTGGCGAAGTAGATGATGTCGCTGATCTTCCGCTGCTGGCCGTAGACCGGGCGGTTGATAAGCTGGTTACCCATGACGATGGCGGCGGTCTGCCCGCCGTCTAAGCAGTAGGCCATGCGGCAGCCGGTGGCGGCGATATTCCGGGCAAAGGTCTTGACGGTTGGGATGTCCTGCCAGGGGCCTTCCGTGTTTGCCGTGGCGACGATATAGTGCAGCTCGCCCATCTGGCACAGCGCCGCCCGGGCGTACCCTTCCGTGATTTCGCCAACGCCGTACCAGGTGTGGTCGATCATCTCGTAATTGTCAATGAGCACCGGGCCAAAGCCCAGGCTGAACCAGATGTCGTTCTCCGCCACGTATTCCTTGGCGGCCGCTGTGGTCGTGATGTCGCCGCCGTAGGTGAAGTGGAGATCGCCGCTGCGGTCGATATAGCAGGTCTCGGCGTAGGTGCCCTCCACTTTACGCACCTGCCCCTGATAGACAATGATGCCGAAGCTGCGGAAATTGTAGAAATCGCCGGAGGAGGCCACCACCGCGTTGACGCTTTCCGCCATTTCCGTGGTGTAGAACTGGGTCGCCGACCCGTATTCGCCGCCGGCCAGATGCCGCCGGAACTGAGACGGATGGTTGACCTTCACCTCGGAGAAGGTATACACGGAACCGTCGTGGACCTCTTTCCAGGTGATGGCGAAAATGGTATCGTCCAGATAATAGTTGACAAGACTGCCCTCAAACAGCTCTGCGTCGGTGCTGAAATACAGCGCCTGCCCGTCCAGAAGGAAGGCCGCCTCGTCCAGAAGCCATTGCAGGGAGGACGGGTCGTCGGCCTGACCGTAGCATTCCGGGTTCGGCTCCGGGGCGACCTGGGCGTCGTCCGGAATTTCAATGATGACCTTTTCTCTCACGGGTACCGTGGTCTCGGAAACGCCTTCCGATGCCTGGGCGGCAGTGAGGGCATCCCGGGCGGCGTCCATTTTTGCGGAGACGAAGCCGTCGAACTGCTCCATGATCGCCATGTTTTCCGGAGCCGTCTGCGCCGCCGCTTTGGGACGGCCGACGGACTGAACCATTTTCCCAAGCAGGACGACCGTCAGCGCCAGAGAGATCGGCACCACAATGACCCCCAGCAGGACGAAAAACGGACTGACCCGTTTTTTGCCTCGGGCAAATTTCGGTTGATATGCCATGTCCGTCCTCCTTACGCCACGCCGGAGATGATTTGCAGCAGCGCCTGATCCGGAACCACCCACCACGCACCGTCCTGATAGATCAGACCCAGCGTCACGTCCCGGGTGACGGTCCGGGCGTCCTCGCTCAGCGCCTGGGTCACTGCGTCGTTCAGCGCCTGATCCACCAGCTCGCTGCGGTAGCCGTTATCCTCGTTGTAAATTTCCGTTTTGTCCTCTGCCGCCGCGGCCTTTGCCTCCAGCAGCGCCTTCGCCCGCTGGGGGACTGCATCCGTCACGCCGGACACGTCCAGACAGGTGACGGTCGCGTCCCGGGCAAACCCCGTGTCCGTGACCCGGCAAAGTCCGGTGAATTCATAGGAAAGGCTGTCCGTGAAAGCGTCCCAGAGCAGCTTGCTCACGGCGTTCTCCGGCTCCCCCGCACCCAGATCCGGCTGACCGTAAATGCAGCTTTGGGCGGTTTCGTAGTCGCCGGCGCACAGGGCGTCCATCATGCGCTGTGCCTGTGCCGAGGCGGCTTCGGGAGATTCCAGCATCTGCGGCTGGGCGTTCCGCGACGCGATGCTCACCGCCGCCGTCGCCACCATCAACAGGATGCCCAGAACGCCGAACAGGGCGGAAAAAATTTTGGATCCTTTCATATGCACACCTCGGATTTTCCATATAGCGTTTATTATACAGGGCGGCGGGAAACTTGTCAATTGAAGGTTGGATTAAGAAACCTCCCTTGCGAGACAGCAAGGGAGGTTTTCGTCATAAATGGTCAGAAAAGCGGATCATCCGCCGAAATCGGCGCTTTTTGCGGCAATGGTAAAGCCGTTTTCGTTGTCCGCCGGGACGAGGGTAAAGCAGACGGTTCCGATGGTGTCATCCGGAGTGCCGCTGTAGACGTCAAAAATGACCGCGGCGCCGTCGACGGAATCCGGGTAGCAGCCACGGAAGGCGTAGCCCACGTCGCCAAAGTCGGAAAGGCCGATGTAGTAGAAGCCGTCCTCAAAATAGAACAGGGTCTGTCCGGCGCTCACGTCCTGAATGGCGGGGGCGGGCATTTCCCGGCCAATGGCAAGACGGACGTAGGGAATGACGCTGTCCTCTCGGCTGACCTTTACCGCCTGTCCCCAGGGGGTGGTGACCAGCGCCTGCTCGCCACAGACGGTCATCGCCGTCTCTTCACCGGTTATTTCCGGACAGGTGAAAGAGGAAAACAGGAAATTCCGCCAGAATTCGTCGTTCAGGGAAGCGTCGTTCGACCAGTCGGGCACATAGCAGCACATCTTCTCCAGGAAAGTCTTGCCGGTTTCGCTCAGGCTGAAGGAATCCGCGTCCGTACTTGCCGTGTCAGGTTCCGTTGGGACATCCGACCGGACAAGCTGCTCAGTCCCCGCCGGCGCGGCGGGGGTTTCTTTCGACCCGGAGGCGTTCAGGAAGAAAAACACGACTCCCACCGATACCGCCAGCACCAGACACACCAGCACGACCGCAAAGCCCCAGCTCTGCTTTTTACCGTTTTTTCGCTTTTCATAAACCTTTTTTCACCTTTCTTCTGACGAATGGCGCGGTTCATTTCTCCCTCGATGCGCCGGGCATTTTGCTGCACCCGGTCAAAAATTTTTTTGGATTTTCTCAAGAGGCAGGGATAAACTGCATTTTCAGACAGTTTGCTTGACAAATATCGGCTGTAATATGTATAATATTCTTGTCTTGGTATGACTATAGAAAATTCCGCATTCATATATTTCAAGGAGGATACTATGACACCCCAGGAAAAAAAGCAGCTGCAGGTCATGGCCTGCAAAGTGCGTATGGGCGTAATCGAGGGCGTCCACGCAGCCAAAAGCGGACATCCCGGCGGCAGTCTGTCTGCTGCGGACATGTTCACCTATCTGTATTTCAAGGAACTGCGCGTGGATCCGAAAAATCCCCATTGGGAGGATCGGGATCGGTTCGTCCTGAGCAAAGGTCACACCGCGCCCGGCCTGTATGCGACGCTGGCACTGCGGGGCTTTTTCCCCGTGGAGGATCTGGTGACGCTGCGGAAAATGGGAAGCTATTTGCAGGGGCACCCCAACATGAACACCGTCCCCGGCGTGGACATGTCCACCGGTTCTCTGGGGCAGGGCATTTCCGTCGCCTGCGGCATGGCGCTGGCCAGCCGTTTCAAGAAGCGGGACAACCGGGTCTATACCCTGCTGGGTGACGGCGAAATTCAGGAGGGGCAGGTCTGGGAGGCGTGCATGTTCGCCGCCCACTACAAGCTGGACAACCTCTGCGTCATCATCGACAACAACGGGCTGCAAATTGACGGCAGCATTGCCAAGGTCATGAGCCCCTATCCCATCGATAAGAAGCTGGAAGCCTTCGGCTTCCACGTGGAGACCATCGACGGCCACGATTTTGACGCCATCGCGTCGGCGCTGGATACGGCGAAGACCGTCAAGGGTCAGCCCAGCGCGATCATTATGAAGACCGTCAAGGGCAAGGGCGTTTCCTTCATGGAAAATCAGGCGAGCTGGCACGGCTCGGCGCCCAACGACGAGCAGTACGCAGTGGCTATGGCGGAGCTGAAGCAGCAGCTCAGTGATCTGGAGGGCATGTAATATGGCAGACGTAAAGAAAATGGCCACCCGCGAGGGCTACGGACGGGGTCTGGTCGCCCTGGGCGCAGAGCATGAGGACGTCGTGGTGCTGGACGCCGATCTGGCAGGCTCCACCAAGACCGGCATGTTTGCCAAGGCGTACCCCGACCGTCACATCAACTGCGGCATTGCGGAAGCGGACATGATGTGCGTGGCGGCGGGCTTCGCGGCCAGCGGCTTCGTTCCCTTCGCGTCCTCCTTTGCCATGTTCGCCGCGGGGCGGGCTTTCGAGCAGATCCGCAATTCCATCGGCTATCCCCACCTGAACGTGAAGATCGGCGCCACCCACGGCGGCCTGTCCGTGGGCGAGGACGGCGCGAGCCATCAGTGCTGCGAGGATTTTGCCCTGATGCGTTCCATCCCCGGCATGGTCGTCATCTGCCCCGCCGACGGTGTGGAGGCCGAGGCGGCCACGAAAGCGGCCTATGAATACCAGGGGCCTGTCTATCTGCGGATGGGTCGTCTGGCGATCCCGGTATTCCATGAGGACGGCTTTGCATTCAGGATCGGCAAGGGCGAGATCCTGCGGGAGGGCACGGACATCGCCATCATCGCCAACGGCCTGATGACCTACGAGGCCATCAAGGCGGGCGAAGCGCTGGAAGCCACGGGCATCCACGCCCGAATCGTGAACATGTCCACCATCAAGCCTCTGGACGAGGAGCTGGTGCTGAAATGCGCCAAGGAGTGCGGCAAAGTCATCACCTGCGAGGAGCACAGCATCATCGGCGGCCTGGGCGAAGCGGTGTGCAGCTACCTTGCGGAAACTTACCCCGTCCCGGTCAAGCGCATCGGCGTGGACGACAGGTTCGGCTGCTCCGGTACGGCGGCGGAGGTGCTGAAGGCCTACGGCCTGAGCGCGGAACACATTGTTGAGGTCACGAAAGAGTTTCTGAGTCGATAAAAAACTTGCACCCTGTACTTCCCGTACAGGGTGCCTTTGTATGTGTCTGTCAGGGATTGTCCGCATCCAGCGGAATGCGGATTTCACCATAGGACAGCGCTTCGGTTTGGCCGTTTTCGTAGCGCACCAGAAGACGGAAATCATCGTCAATGCCGTAGGCATAGGCACTGACCGCCCGCCCGGCGGAAAGAACGGTGACATTTCGCCCGATTGCCAGACTGCGGGCACGGTAGTCTTCCAGATACGCCCTGCGTTCCGGGTGGGTGTAGAAATCCCAAAAGCGGTTCAGGAACTCTCCGGCCAGCCGGCTTTTCGCTTCCGGACAGCTGTGCTCCAGAACCGACCCGGCGACTGGCCGGATTTCCTCTGGGAATCCCTCCAAGGGCGGGTAGAGGTTGACGCCGACCCCCAGCACCATGTAGTCCAGGTAGCCGGTTTCCAGACCCACGGCGGCTTCCGTCAGAATGCCGCAGACCTTTTTGCCGTGGAGAAAAATGTCGTTGACCCATTTGATGTCGGGCTGCTGACCGGTCACCGCTTCGATGGCCTGACACATGGCCGCCGCAGCCGCCGCCGTAAGGCAGGTCGCCTGCTGGGGGGAATAGGCCCTCGGGCGGAGCAGCAGACTTAAGTATACGCCGGTGTCAGCCGGGGAGAAGAACTGCCGCCCGTAGCGCCCCCGCCCGGCGGTCTGCTCACAGGCGACGATGACGCAGCCCTCCGGGCAGCCCTGATTGGCCTTTTCCCGGACGAGGGCGTTGGTGGAGGGGGCGGTGGGGAGCACCGTTAAATTAAGATTCCGGTATTCCGGTTTCAGAAATCTGCGGATACCCTGGGGGGACAGGATGTCCGAATCCGGGGAAAGGCGGTAGCCTCTGTTGGTGGCGGCGTCGATGGTGCAGCCGTCCCCCCGGAGGGCGTTTACCGCCTTCCACACGGCCGCACGGGAGACCTGAAGCGTTCGGGCAATCTCCTCCCCGGAGAAAAACGTCCCTTTGTTTTCTTCCAGCAGGGCAAGCAGCTTTTCTTTGGTGGCCACGGCATATCCTCCTTTTATCGGCACAAATCCGTCCATTGGCAGTCGCCGCAGATTTCCTCCCGGCGGCCGGGTATCAGAATGGTTTCCTGCACCCGTTCCGCCAGCTCCCGGTAGGGCAGCACGTCCCCGGGGGTCAGGCCGCACCGGGACAGCACTTCCCGGTCGTAGCGCCGCACCTTTTCGGCGGATTCGCATTGGCCGGACAGATTGTTGGGACATGCACGGCAGATTTCATCCGCCTGATCGGTCGGCCGGACGAGAGGATTCCGTTCCAGCATGGCCTTTTTCTGCGCCATGTTTTCCACGAAGGCCCCGCTGTAGCCTTTCCCCTGAAAGAAGTGGAGGCAAAGGCCGTGGTGGGCGCGCAGGGAAACGATTTTATCCTCCATAAACGTTACCGCAGCCGGATGGCGGCGGCCAGACGCTTGCGGATGGCCAGCGCCAGGGCGATTTTCAGGCAGTCCGGGAGAATGTAGGGAAATACGCACCAGCCCAGCGCCGTCCACAGGCCGATGGCGCCGGTGTTTTTGGCGTATACCACCAGAAACCAGGCGGTGCCGAAGGCGTAGCACACCGTAAGCCCCAGCAGCATGGAAAGCGCCAGCGCCCAGGTTTTCGTCCCCAGAAGCCGCTCCATGAGCCACATGGTTAGGGCGGTGAACACAAAGCCGACGATATACCCGCCGGTGCTTCCAAGGAGAATGCCCAGCCCCCCGGAGAAGCCCGAGAACACCGGCAGCCCGACGACGCCCATGAGCAGATACAGCACGACGGCCAGGGTTCCCCGCTTTCCGCCCAGGACGCTCACCGCGACAAAGACGCCGAAGGTTTGCAGGGT
>DJNI01000077.1:34103-47574 GCA_002436765.1 Clostridiales bacterium UBA6468 | reverse complement strand
AAGGGGACGACCGCAGGAATGGAGATCCAGGAACAGACCGCCATCAGAACGGCAAACAGGGCGATATACGCCATGTCAACGGTCTTCCACTTTCTTGAAACAGGTGCTTCCATGGTTGTTTCCTCCGAGCTGTTGAATTTGCAAGGAGTATAGCACAGGAAGCGCCTGATTGTCAACCATAAATAATTTCCGGTTTACAATAAGGGCGAAGGAAACAATTTTGGATTTTACAGCCGCACCGCTACCGGGCGGCGGATGGTCATGGACTGCTCCGTTACGGCGCAGTCCATGGCGAGAATCCGGACGCCGTTCCCGGCGGCATCCCGCAGGGCGGCACCAAAATCCGGGTCGGTGGCATCGTTGGGGTGGAGGTATGTTACGTCCGCCATCTGAATGACGAACAGGACGCCCGCCCCATATCCTTCCGCGGCGGCGCGGGTCAGACCCCGCAGGTGCTTCGCCCCCCGGAGGGTGGGGGCGTCGGGGAAGGCGCAGACGCCGTTTTCCTCCAGCGTCACGCCCTTGACCTCCAGAAACCAGAGCTTTCCGTCCTTGAGAAAAGAAAAATCGAACCGGGAATCGTCGTGGACGGCCTCCGCCCGGAGGGCCTCGACCTTGCCAAGGCCGCCGGAGAGCAGCCACTCTTTGGCCGCAGCGTTGGGAGCCTGGGAGTCCATGTTGATCAGGCGGCTGCCCTTCTGGACGGCGATCAGGTCAAAACGGGTCTTTCTGGCGGGGGAGGGCGCGTCCTGACACCAGACCCGTGTTCCGGGGACGAGCAGCTCCTTGCATCGTCCGGTGTTTTTCACGTGAACGGTCTCCGTCTGCCCGCCGATGTCCACATAGGCGATAAACCGGTTGGGGCGGGCAAGAAAGGTGCCGGATACCATATTGGCGTAGTTCATTTTCACTCCTTTTTTTGCGAAAAAAAGGGATCAGGTAAGCCTGACCCCTCTATGTTATGCAAGTATCAGCCGACGGAGGACACCATTTCGCCGTTCAGGAAGGAGAAGGTGCCGCCGGGGGCGGTGAGGAACTGGCCGTTGGACAGGGTCACATCCAGACGGATGGACAGCTGCTGATCGTCCTCCATGGTGGGGATGCTGAAGGTGATGCCGGAGATATCCGCGGTGTAGCTGCCGGGAATCTCGGCGGCTTCCATGGTCAGCGCGGCGGTACCCACGATCTCCTCATTGAAGGTCAGCACCAGCTCGGCCTTGCTGCAGGTGATGGTCTCGCCCTCGTTGGTGATCCGGGGCGCCTGTACCTCCACGGAACCGCCGGTGATGGTCAGGGTGCTGCCGTCCTGGGTGGCGGACGCCACGGTCATGCTGCAGTAGGAGTTCAGCGCGGACTCCAGGTTGATCAGGGCGTCGTCGGTGGGCACGGTGGGGGTGTTGATGGCGACCTCGGTCTGGGTGCCGTCCGCAGCGGTGAGCAGGACATAGTAGCAGTAGCCGTCGGCGGCGTTCAGATCGGCGGAGGCGGTGTAGGCGCTGCCGTTCCACTCGCAGGGAACGTTGGCCGCTTCCTCACCCTCCAGACGGACGATGAATGCCGCGCTCTGCCCCTGGGCGTAGCCGTTGGGGGTGGCGGTCAGGTTGACGGTGGCACCGTTGGGGCTGCTCCAGGTGGTGGCGGTCAAGGCGCTGGAAGTCAGGGTCAGTTCCTGCCCGGCGGACATTTCCGGAACGCTGGCGGCAGTGCTGACAGTGGATCCCTCATCCTTGGTGCCGCAGCCGGCGAGGACAAACGCAAATACGGCAACCAGAGCGATCACAGCGAGAAGATTCTTTCTTTTCATTTTGGGTTCCTCCCTTGTGCATCCCGGCGAGTGATCTTTGTACCCGCCCGGAACGTTTGTTTCCTCCAGTATACAACAAACTGTAACACTTTGCAACCATTTATTGGGGAAATTACAAAATTTAACAATTAGGGAAGCGTTTCGGCGCGGGGATCCCCCCGCGCCGATGAATCGGATGTAAGTAAAATCAGTCGTCGGCCTTCGCGTCGGCGATGATCTTGGCTTGGTTTGCCTTGGGAACTTCCTCGTAGCGGACAAATTCCAGGGTGAAGCTGCCTCTGGCCTGGGTCATGGCGCGCAGGTCGATGGCGTAGCTGCTCATTTCCGCCATGGGGACTTCCGCCTCAATGACGGTGTTGCCCTCATGATCGGGGGACATGCCCATGGGACGGCCGCGGCGCTTGCTCAGATCGCCCATCACATCGCCCACGTAGGAATCCGGCACGGTGACGGTCAGCGCGCCGATGGGCTCCAGCAGGGTGGGGTTGGCGTTGGGCATGGCTTCCTTGAAGGCCAGGATGGCGGCCAGCTTGAAGGCCATTTCGTTGGAGTCAACGGGGTGGTAGGATCCGTCGTACAGGGTGGCCTTCAGGCCGACCATGGGGTAACCGGCCAGCGGCCCCTTCTGAACGGCTTCCTGAATGCCCTTCTCAACGGCGGGGTAGAAGTTCTTGGGGACGGAGCCGCCGAAGACCTCCTCGGCGAAGATCATGTCGTCCTGCTCCTCCTGGGGCTCGAAGCGAACCCAGACGTCGCCGAACTGGCCGCTGCCGCCGGTCTGCTTCTTGTGACGGCCGTGGGCTTCTACCTTCTTCTTGATCTTCTCCCGGTAGGCGACCTTTGCCGGATACAGCACGGCGTCCACGCCGAAGCGGCTTTTCAGCTTGGAGACCAGCACGTCCAGCTGCTGATCGCCGGTGCCGGAGATGACCTGCTGCTTGGTCTCGGCGTTGTTGGTCAGGGTGAAGGAGGGATCTTCCTCGTTCAGACGGTTCAGGCCGGTGCTGACCTTGTCTTCCTGACCCTTCACCTTGGGGGCGATGGCCATGGAATAGCAGGGAGCGGGGTAGGGGATCTGCTTCAGGGAGACGACCTTCCTGGGGTCGCACAGGGTATCGCCGGTGCGGACTCTGTCCATCTTGCCGATGGCGCCGATGTCGCCGCAGCCCAAAGCCTTGACCTCCGTGGACTTCTTGCCGCACATGGTATACAGACGGCCGAGCTTCTCGGTCTCGCCGGTGCGGGCGTTGACCAGGGTGGTGTCGGAGGTGATCTCACCGGACAGCACCTTGACGTAGGAATACTTGCCGTACTGGTCGGATACGGTCTTCCATACATAGGCGCAGGGAACGCCGCCGGGGGAGACGACGAATTCCTCGGTCTTGCCGTCGGCAGTGGTGGCCTTGTGGTAGTTGCCCTGCACGGGGTTGGGCAGCAGGTCGATGATGTGATCCATGAGCATCAGGCTGCCCAGGCAGGTCAGGCCGGAGCCGCACAGCACGGGGAACAGGCTCAGATCCTTCACGCCCTGATGCAGGCCGGTGATCATTTCCCGGTAAGTAAAATCGTCGCCCTCAAAGAAGCGGTCCATCAGAGCCTCGTCGGTCTCGGCGACGGCTTCCTTCAGCGCGTCGTTGAACTCCTCAATGACGGCTGCCTTATCGGCGGGAACGTCGATCTCCACGCGCTTCAGGTTCTGCATTTCATAGGCGCGCTTGTTCAGCACGTCGATGATGCCGGTGACCTTCCGGGCGGAATTCCAGATGGGAATGACAACGGGAGCGATCTTGTTGCCATACTTCGCCCGCAGGGCGTTGAAGGTGGCGTTGTAGTCGGAGTTGTCCTCGTCTACCTTGGAGATGTAGACGAAACGGGGCATATTCCGATCCTCGCAGTACTTCCATGCCTTCTCAAAGCCAACGGTGATGCCGTCCTTGGCAGAGCAAACCAGGATCGCGGCGTCGGCGGCGCGGAGCGCCTCCATGACGGCGCCGGAGAAGTCGAACGCGCCGGGGGTATCCAGCAGGTTGATCTTCACATTGTGGTATTCCAGCGGAACGACGGAGGTGGAGATAGAAATATGACGGCGGATCTCCTCGGGATCGTAATCGCAGACGGTATTTCCGTCGGCGTTCTTGCCGATGCGGTCGATGGCGCCGGTCATGTAAAGCAGGCTCTCAGCCAGCGCGGTCTTGCCGCTGCCGCTGTGACCCAGCAGACAGATATTGCGGATGGAATTAACAGTGTACATTGTGGTCAATACTCCTTTCGGGAAGGGAACCTTCCATTTGGGGCGCGGACACCCGAATAGTGACATTATACACGAAAGACACGCCAAATGCAATGCTTATTTTCGTCACTTTGTGAAATTGTGTAAATTGGTGGGCGGACACTTGTTTTTGTGTGCAAAACAGACAAATTCCGGCGTGGAAATCCAGCAAGGTATACAATCGCCGCCCGGGGGAAACGGCAAAACAAAACCGTCCCCGGCGCTTGCAGCGCCGGGGACGGCAGAGTACGTTACACAGCTCTCGTCCATTCCGTGACGAGGAAGCCGGGGATCATCCAGATGAGCTGATACAGCAGAACATTGGTGGGGGTGAGCAGCTCCGTGGAGCCGAGGTAGCCCAGCGCCAGCATGGTGAGCATTCCCAGGATGCCGCCGATCAAATGGATGACGGTGCCGAGGGTGGCGGCGGAACGCAGACTGCGCGCGCCGGTGACGGCGTAGGCGGCGCTTACCAGCTCGTCCCGGGTGGTGATGGCCAGAGCGGCCGCGTCCGGGTCGGGACGGCGGTTCAGGAGACTGCTTCGGACTTCCCGGGTGGGGAAGACGATCCGGCGGGTTTTGACGCCGAATTTGGATTGCAGGAAGCTTTCCGTCAGCATGAAGTCGCCGCACAGGATCACGGGCGTCACCGACCGGTGGCCGCACAGGGTCACAAGACCCGCCGCGGCGGAACGCATCTTGGCGTAGGAAATGGCGAACACGGCGCACAGCTGGCCGTCGATGGCGGCGTACACCGCCTGATTGACCATGGTGCCTTCGGGGATCACCACGCCCATATCCTGCAAAAAGTTCAGGCTGCCCAGCAGGACCGGCTCGTCGCAGACCTCGCCGCCGATGCCGCCGGTGCCGTAGTTCTGGAGGTTCTTCACGGGATGCTCTTCCACATTGCGGTTTTTCATCAGCTGCCGGAACACGGGAACCAGCCCGCCGCCGGCGGCGGTGATCAGGGAGGCGGTCAGGGACACGACCTCGTCGGGGCTGCGCTTGCCGTAGAATTTGACGCCGTTGAGCTTGGTGCTGCCCAGGGGGAACAGGTCTTCGTCCCGGAGGGGGAAGACGGCCTTGCCGCTCAGACCCTTCACGCCATCCCAGCCGCACAGCACGGTGCCCACCATGTGCAGCCGCTTTTCCAGCACCGCCATGGGACGGGTGTAGGAAATGAAGAAGCTGGCGGGGACGGCCACCAGCAGACTGGTAGCGAGGATCTGCACACCGAGGCTCGTGCCGTGGAGCATTCCCGCGAACACGGCAATGCCGATGCAGATCAGCAGGCTCAGCAGCGCGTACACGCCCTGCACCTTTTCGGGAGCGGAGGGGCGGTTGTAGGCGTCCATGAAATCTTCCACTTCCCCTTCGCCACGCACCAGACCGGGCTTCCCTTCATAATAGTCGGGGATCTTGGTGATGCCCTTGAGACGGACGGCCTTGCGCAGGGTGTCCATCTGCCCCATTTCGGTGGAGCGGCGCTGGCAGCGGGCGGCCATGGCCATGGTCATTTCCAGGCAGAAGGCGGCGCAGCAGGGAACCCGCACCTCCATCAGGCAGGACGCGGCGTCCACGCAGCAGGCGATGAAGGTGAAGGTGAGCAGAGAATTCAGGTTGAACCTGCCCTTGAAGATACTGCCCAGCCCGTCCAGCATCAGCTGGCTGCCAAGCAAACCGGACACCAGCATGGCCAGCACCTGACTGAAGATCACCAGACGCATCCGGTTTTCCGGTACCATATCCAGCGCCAGCAGGGTGGTGACACCGGCGCACAGCAGCACGATGACAACATTCAGCAAGATTCCGATCTGCAGCTTGCCGATGCCCAGCTCCGTCAGCTCATAGTACCGCTTCTCGGGGCCTGCCACCAGCTTCTTTTTCAGCTCCCGCAGACGCTGATGGGGGTCAAAGGTGATGGGCGGGGTCTGGGGCTGGGGGGCTTCCGGCGCGGGGGCGTCGAGACCGCTGCCCGCCAGGGCTTCGGCGATCAGATCGTCGATGGCCTTGGTGTCGTCAATGGGGGCGGCCTCCGCCGCTTCCTGGGGAAGGGCTTCGGCAGGGTCAAAGCGGACGGTGGCATCGTCGGAAACCGGGTCGGGGGACTCCTCGGCGGCTTCCGGTGCTTCGGCGTCGGGCTGCTCCGGGGAAATAACTTTCTCCACCAGCAGCACGTCTACGTCCAGCTCCTCCTCCGGTGCGGCGTCTTTTGCATCCTCGTCGGGATCCTCGTGAAATTCCCGCAGGATGTCGTCAAGGTCAAATTCCTGAGATTCGTTGGTATTGTCCATATGGGTCTCCTCCTGGTGAAATTCGGCTGCTGTCAGCCGATGCGCTGGCGTACCGCCTCGTAGAGCAGAATGGATGCGGCGGTGGACGCGTTGAGAGAGCTGATGTTTCCCTTCATGGGGATGCTGACCATCACGTCGCAGTTCTTGCGAACCAGCTGGCTTAAGCCCTCACCCTCGTTGCCGATGACAATGGCGGCGGGGCCGGTCAGGTCGGCCTTGTACATGGGGATGGAGCCTTCGGCGGCGGTGCCGAACACCCACACGCCCTTGCTTTTCAGCTCGGCGATGGCGGTGTTGATATTGGTCACCCTTGCGACCTTCATGTACTCCACGGCGCCGGCGGAGGCCTTGGCCACGGTGGCGGTCAGACCCACGCTGCGGCGCTTGGGAATGATGACGCCGTGAGCGCCCGCGCATTCGGCGCTTCTGAGGATGGCGCCCAGATTGTGGGGGTCGGACAGCTCGTCGCAGATGACGATCAGGGGCGCCTCCCCACGGGACGCGGCTTCCTCCAGAATGTCGTCAACGGTAAAGTAGGCGTGGGCGGCGGCCAGGGCGATCACGCCCTGATGGGCGTGGGTGAAGGACATGGCGTCCAGCTTCCGCCGATCGACGCTGACCACCACCGCCCCTGCGTCCTTTGCCTCGGCGGCCAGACGCTGCAAGCCCCGGTCGGTGTCGCCGTCGGCGATGAATACCTTATCAATGGTGCGCCCGCTTCTGAGCGCTTCCTGGAGGGCGTTGCGCCCCTCCAGCTGCCCCTCGGGCTCCTCCGCAGGCGCAGCCTGGGCGGGGCGGGGCGGGAAATTCCGCCCCTGGGAGCGGCGTTTTTCGTTCATAAATCCAAATTCCTTTCCTGGGAAAGATACAAGCCGTACTATTATATCAGATTTCCTCCCGTTTCACAACTCTTATTTTTCACCGAGGGCGGGAGAAACGGCTGTTTCCGGCGGAAATTAACAGAAAATTTACCGCACGAAGGGGAATCGCCGATTGCCTACCACGGAAAAATGTGTTATGATAGCTCCACTGTAACGAAGGAGGCGAGGGAATGGACTTTAATCGCAATGACTCCCCCAACAACAATAACAACAACGGGAAGAAGCCCGGCGGAAATCGTCCCAAGGGCAGCATCGGCACCGCGCTGCTGGTCACGCTGGCGATTGTTCTGCTGATCAACTGGATCTACGGAAGTATCTCCAAGAGCCAATATACGCAGACTTCCTTTTCGGACTTTCTCGCGGCGAAGGATGCGGGGCAGCTGGCCGAGGTGGAAATTCAGTCCGACCGCATTATCTATATGACCAAGGAAGAGGCAGGCAAGCCCGCGGCGATGCAGAAGGCCTGCTATACCGGCCTTCCCGGCGGCGGCGACCTGATCGCTCTGTCCGAGGAGCTGGACGCCATGGGCGTGAAGGTGGACAAAAAGATCGTGGAAGACAATTCCCTGATCATGATGATCCTGTCCTACGCCCTGATGATCGGCGGGCTGTTCCTGGTGATGAATCTGCTCACCAGGCGCATGGGCGGCGACGGCATGATGGGCGGCTTCGGAAAGTCCAAGGCCAAGGTCTACATGGAAAAGCAGACCGGCGTCACCTTCAAGGACGTGGCCGGCCAGGACGAGGCCAAGGAATCCCTGCAGGAGATCATCGATTTCCTCCACAATCCCCAGAAGTACACCGCCATCGGCGCAAAGCTGCCCAAGGGCGCGCTGCTGGTGGGTTCCCCCGGCACCGGCAAGACCCTGCTGGCCAAGGCCGTGGCGGGGGAGGCCAACGTTCCCTTCTTCTCCATTTCCGGTTCGGACTTTGTGGAGATGTTCGTGGGCATGGGCGCAAGCCGTGTCCGTGACCTGTTCCAGCAGGCGGCGAAGGTCGCGCCCTGCATCATTTTCATTGACGAGATCGACGCCGTGGGCCGCGCCCGGGACAACCGCTACGGGAACAATTCCGAGCAGGAGCAGACGCTGAACCAGCTGCTCAGCGAGATCGACGGCTTCGAGCCGTCCAAGGGCATCGTGTGCCTGGCGGCCACCAACCGTCCTGAGATCCTGGACAAGGCGCTGCTCCGCCCCGGCCGGTTCGACCGCCGGATCATCGTGGATAAGCCCAACCTCCAGGGACGTCTGGATACGTTGAAGGTACACACCCGGAAGATCAAGCTGTCCGATGACGTGGATCTGCGGAAGATCGCCCAGGCCACCGCCGGCGCGGTGGGCGCCGACCTTGCCAATCTGGTCAACGAGGCCGCCCTCCGGGCCGTGCGCAAGGGCCGTCAGACGGTGAATCAGGAAGACCTGCTGGTATCCTTCGAGACGGTCATCGCCGGTACGGAGAAGAAGAACACGGTTCTGACCGACATGGAAAAGCGGCTGGTTGCCTATCACGAGGTGGGTCACGCCCTGGTGGCGGCGCTGGAAAAGCACTCCCAGCCCGTGTCCAAGATCACCATTGTCCCCCACACCTCCGGCGCGCTGGGCTACACCATGCAGATGCCCGAGGAAGAAAAGTTCCTGTCCACCGCCGAGGAACTGCGTACCGAGCTGCGCACGCTGGTGGGCGGACGTGCCGCCGAGCAGGTGGTGTTCGGCGTCCAGACCACCGGCGCCGCCAACGATATCCAGCGGGCGACCGCGCTGGCGCGGAACATGGTGACCCAGTACGGCATGAGCGAAAAGTTCGGGCTGATGTCCACGGCTTCGGTGGAGAACCAGTATCTGGACGGTCAGGCCTATATGGACTGCTCCCAGGAGACCGCCGCCGAGGTGGACAAGGAGGTCATGGAGATTCTGCAGAAGGCCTACGCCGACGCCAAGCGCATCCTGACGGAGAACCGGGGACTGCTGGACGAAATTTCCGAGTTCCTTCTGGTGAAGGAGACCATCACCGGCGACGAGCTGATGGCCTACGTCAACGCGGACAGGAACACCCTTCCCGCAGCGGAAAAGACGGAGGAATAAAAACGGTCAACGGCCACGGCGATTTTGCCGTGGCTGTTTCAGCAGATAAGAATATCAGGTGATGAAATGAAAACGGGAATAAAAAGATGGACAGAGGTTGCCATTGAATCGGTAAACTACATTATCATAAGCTACGCGCTCAGCTGCATGACATTTCTGTTTAGATCAGATTGGCTGTTTATTCTGTTCTTTGCTTCGGAGATCTGGCCGCTGAGCAAGTATTTTGCGGCCCTGAATAAACTGACGAAGAACAAAATCGTATCCGGCGCGGTGTGGGTTTGCAGCTTGATTGTTGTGGGTCTGCTCATGTACTTTGTTGGGTATGTTGATGGAACGCTGGTTCCCTTTGCTTCTTAAAAATAAACACGAAAGGCGCACATGAGGGGATTTCCCCACATGTGCGCTTTTTGTACTATGAAAGACTTGACAAACTCGGAAACATAACATATATTATATAATATCAGTTATACAAAGGAGGCCACCCATGCCGCCAAAAGCGAGAATCACAAAGGAAATGATCGTAGAAGAAGCGTTCCAGATCGCGCGAACTCAGGGAGCGGACAAGATCACCGCCCGGGGCATTGCCCGGCGGCTGAAATGCTCCACGCAGCCGGTGCTGTACTACTTTGCGACCGTGGAGGAAATCAAAGAAGCCGTATACCAGCGGGCGGACGCGTATCACACCCGTTTTCTGTTGGGCGCGGAGGGCGACGGAATGCTGGGCATTGGGTTGCGGTACGTCCGGTTCGCGGCGGAGGAACGGAACCTGTTCCATCTGCTGTTCCAGCCCGGCGCGTTTTCGGGAGCCAGCCTGAACGATCTGGTTTCGTCGGAGGAGCTGAACCCCATTATTCAGGCACTGCGTCAGGAGACAGGAGTGACGGAGGACGCGGCCAGAGAGATATTTTCTACGCTGTTCGTTTTCGTTCACGGCTATGCCAGTCTGCTGGCAAACAACGAAATGAAGCTGGAAGAAGACCAACTGGAATTGTCCCTGAAAAAGGTATTTCTGGGCGCCGTATATGCGGAGAAGGAGAGGGAAAATGAGGAAAATTTATGAAAAGAGCGAACTGTGCTTTGCGCTGATATGGATTGGCATTTACGTCGTTCTGATGAGCGCTGCCGACAGTGTTTCGGAGACGATCGGCATTGCGAAAATCGTCACCGCGCCGGTCTGCGTCGGGTTGGTGCTGGCAATGTATCTGTGGATTCGCGGGAACGGCCTGAAAGAGAAATACGGCCTTTGCCCGCTTGAGGGAAGCGCGAAGCAGTATTTGTTTTTCATCCCTCTGGTGCTGCTGGCATCCACCAATCTCTGGTGGGGCGTTGGGCTGAAATACACCCCGGTGGAAACCGCGCTGTACGCTGTCAGTATGCTGTGCGTCGGTTTTCTGGAGGAAGTGATCTTCCGGGGCTTCCTGTTCAAAGCCCTGTGCAGGACGAACATAAAGCAGGCGGTGGTCATTTCCAGCGTCACCTTCGGCATCGGCCATATCGTGAATCTGCTGAACGGGCGGGACATCCCCGAAACCATCTTGCAGATTTGCTACGCCGTCGCCATAGGTTTCCTGTTTACGATCCTCTTTCTCAGAGGAAAGAGCCTTTGGCCGTGCATCCTCACCCACAGCGCGATCAACAGTCTGAGCGCGTTCGCAAACGACGGCGGCGCACCGGAGTGGCACGGCATCGCGGGCAGCGCATTTCTGTGCCTGGTTTCACTGGCATACGCAGTGTATATCCTCCGCGTGACGAAAAAAGAACAGGTTACCCATGAATAAAGTTGAGCCGCCGGGTAATCGGCGGCTCGTTTGCTTCAAAGAGGAAGAAGGTTCGTTATTCGCCCAGCGCGAGGAAATCCGCCGGGTTCATGGGTTCGTCCTGATGGGTGACGCTGAAATGGATGTGGCTGCCAAGGGCGGTCTCCACCAGAGCGCTGTCGCCCACGTAGCCGATGACCTGCCCGGCGCTCACCGCGTCCCCGGATTTCACCGGGATGTCCTGACTCAGACTGGCGTACCGGGTGAGGTAGCCGCCGTCGTGGCGGATGACCACGGTGTAGCCCATGGAATCGTCCTCGTAGACGGTGTAAACCTCGCCGTCCGCGGCGGCGCAGACCTCCGTCCCTGCCTCCGCGGCAATGTCCACGCCGTTGTGGACGCGCCAGTCCCGGGTGGCCTCGTTGTAGCTCAGCGCCTCCATGGAGTAGGCGGAGATCTCCTCACCGGAAACCGGAGACGTGGTCCTGAACGGCTTCTTCACGGTGGGAGCGGGCGTCGTACCCTGGGTCGCGGGGGTCGTGGACTGGGTCTGGGGCTGGGTGGCCAGCGCCGGAACGTCCTCCGATTCCATGGTTCCTACGAGAATGTCCTCTCCCACGGATTCCTGAATGGAGACTTCCTCCACGCGGTTGGCGTTTCGATAGTATACATAGCTGGTGATCCCGATGGCGGCTGCGCACAGGATCAGGGCTATGTAGTAGCCCTTTCCGCCGCGGCCGGCATGTTTGTTGTCGCTCATTTGTTAAGCACCTCCGAGGCTGATTATTGCCGGGATTTCCGGAGGTTAAACATAATGAGCGAAATATTTCGGGGAATAAAGTGGCTTATTCTCCCAACCGATTGATGATCTCCCCGATGGCGTCTACCTGCGTTTGCGTCAGCGCCGCCTGCCCGGCGTTGCAGCGGGCGAAGTATTCCGTCAGGTTCACTCCGTATTCGGTGCCGACCTCGGTCTCCACCAGGAACTCTGCGGAGCAGCTGCAAATGTCATCGCTGCTATAGTCCAGATGCTCCAGAATGTCCGTCAGCGTATCGGCGTCGCTGCCGGAGATCGTGTGGACGCCTTTGTCCAGCGTTACCGTGACGGAGGTGCTGCCGCTGTAACCGTTCTCCGTGCCGCCGGTGACCTCGGGTTCGCCTGCGGGGGCGTGGGTGTGACCGCCGTCCGCGGGGGCGGCTTCTTCTACGGTATCAAAATTGGGGGCGGCGTTCTTCTGACCGGCCGCTTCGGCGATGGACATCGGGGCTTTATCCACGGCTGCGGAGGTCTTGGAGGAACCCATGTGGCCGAAGAAATAGGAGAACATGGTGCCCGCCAGCAGCATCACCGCGAGACAAGCGGCCATTGCCGCCCAGCGCTGCCAATGCACTTGACGCTTCTTGGGTTTGGTGCGCAGAGCGTCCGTGGCGGCGACCAGATCGGCGGGGAGCAGATTCAGCGCGTCATGAAGCTTTTCGGAAGTCATACGCAAAAGCCCTCCTTTTCCAGGTATTCCTTCAGCCCCACCCGTGTGCGGTAGAGCAGGCTCTTGCACTTGCTTTCCGACATGCCGCAGTAGGCCGCGACCTCCTTCAGCGAGTCTAGGAAATAATACCGCCCGACGAAGGCGTTCCGGGCCTCCTCGCTTTGCAGCCGCAGGTAAATGCCGATGGTGTCGGCCAGCAGTCTGACGTTGATGATCTCCTCCGTGGTATTGCCCCCGGACACGCAGTCGTCCAGCTCTGACAGGGACAGGGCATATTGGGAATCCCGCCGCTTGTCCCGGGTGCGGTAGCGGAAGCGGTCGATGGAAATGCGCCGGGTGAGCTTGGCAAGGTACGCGGAAAGCACCGACGGCCGCTGGGGCGGAATGGAATTCCATGCGGCGAGGTATGTATCGTTGACGCTCTCCCGGCTGTCCTCCATGTCCGCAAGGATGTTGCAGGCGATTTTGGTCAGGTAGCGGTCATATTTGGTCTGGGTCTCCTGAATGGCGGTCTCATCCCGATCCCAGTACAGGGTAACGATCTGTTCGTCTTCCATGCGCGTCACTCCTTCCTGTATAGATAATATCTCGACAAATTTTGAAGTTGGTTGCAGAAATGAAAAAATTTTGTAAGAATACGCGCCCCGCCGGGGAACCAGGGCGGGGCGCAGCAGCTTATTCTTCTTCCAGCACCGCGATGTGAACGGCGTCCAGCTGGCTCTTGTCCACGGTGGTGGGCGCGCCCATCATCAGATCCTGGGCGTTCTTGTTCATGGGGAAGGTGATGACCTCCCGGATGGACTCTTCGCCGGTGAGCAGCATAATGAGACGGTCAACACCGGGAGCGGCGCCCGCGTGGGGGGGTGCGCCGTAGGTGAAGGCGTTGTACATGGCGGGG
>DJNI01000077.1:2601-34065 GCA_002436765.1 Clostridiales bacterium UBA6468 | reverse complement strand
ACATGGCGGGGAACTTGGCCTTGACGTCGGCCTCGCCCAGACCCACCATCTCGAAGGCCTTGACCATGATCTCCGGGTCGTGGTTCCGCACGGCGCCGGAGGCGGACTCGTAACCGTTGACCACCAGGTCATACTGGTCGGCCTTGATGGCAAGCAGCTTGTCCATATCGCCCTCGGCGTCCTCCAGCGCCTTCAGGCCGCCCTGGGGCATGGAGAAGGGGTTGTGGCAAAATTCCAGAGCGCCGGATTCCTCGCCGATCTCGTACATGGGGAAGTCCACGATCCAGCACAGGGCATACTGCTCCTCGTCAAAGTGGCCGGGAATGCGCTTGCCCAGCATGGTGCGGATGACGCCGGCGGTCTTCTGGGCGGCGGCCTTCTTGCCCGCCGCCATGCAGACGAAGCTGCCGGGCTTCAGATTCAGCTTGGCGGTCAAAGCATCCTTGCAGCCGGTCAGGAACTTGGAAACGCCGCCGGTGAGATTTCCGTTTTCGTCCACCTTCACCCAGCAGGCCTTGCTGCCGGTCTGGACTTCCACGTCGGCCAGCAGCTTGTCGATCCACTTTCTCGCCTGGGTAAAATTGTCCACGGCCACGGCCTTGACGGTCGCGCCCTCGAAGGGGGTAAAGCCGCAGCCCTGCACCTCGGCGGTGATGTCCTGAATTTCCAGGTCGATACGCAGATCGGGCTTGTCGGAGCCGTAGCGCTCCATGGCTTCATTATAAGGAATATGGCGGAAGGGGGCGGTAGAGACCCGCTTGTACTTGCCGAACTTGTGGAACACAGGCACCAGCACATCTTCCAGCACGCTCAGCACGTCCGCCTGACTGGCGAAGGCCATTTCCATATCCAGCTGATAGAACTCGCCGGGGGTACGGTCGGCACGGGCGTCCTCGTCCCGGAAGCAGGGGGCGATCTGGAAGTAACGGTCAAAGCCGGAGGTCATCAGCAGCTGCTTGAACTGCTGGGGCGCCTGAGGCAGGGCGTAGAACTTGCCGGGATGGTTCCGGGCGGGAACCAGATAGTCCCGGGCGCCCTCGGGGGAGGAAGCGGTGAGGATGGGAGTGGTGATCTCCAAAAATCCCTTCTCGGTCATCAGCCGCCGCAGCTCGGCCACCACCTGACAGCGCAGCACGATGTTGGACTTTACCGCGGGGTTGCGCAGGTCGAGGAAGCGGTATTTGAGACGGGTATTTTCGTCGGCGTCCTTGCTCTTGTTGATCTCGAAGGGCAGCTGGTTGTGGATGCACTTGCCCAGCACCTCGATTTTTTCGGGGACGACCTCAATTTCGCCGGTGGGGAGCTTGGGGTTCTTGCTCTCCCGCTCCCGGACGAGGCCTGTGACGGAGATGGTGGACTCCTTGTTGATGGGCTTGATGAGCTTCATCATCTCTTCGTTTTCAATGACCACCTGGGTGGTGCCGTAGAAATCCCGCAGGACGCAGAACGCGAAATTCGCGCCCACCTCCCGGACGTTCTCCAGCCAGCCGACGATGGTAACGGACTTGCCCGCGTCGGAAAGACGCAGCTCGCCGCAGTTATGGGTTCTGGATTGCATCATGGATGAAAACCTCTCTTATATCTGGCGTTTTCTGTTTTAGCCTGCCTATTATCCCACAAACGACCGGAAAAGTCAATCTTTCCGGCAAGGAATTTGCGCTCTGAGAAACGAAAAAGCGGTATCCCTTTCTACGTTGGGATACCGCTCCCGCGTTTATTATTCTTCCGCCGCGACGGCTTCCAGCCATTTTTCCATGTACACCTTCTGCACCACCGCCGCCGTGCAGCTGTAGAGCAGCCGCTTTTCGTCGGAGGAATCCTCGTCGGAGGACTCCATGGTTTCGCTTATTTCGAACTGGAACAGCAGGAGATTTTCCAGCTCCCGGCAGAAGTAATTATAGGCTTTTTCCAGGGGATAGGTGCGCTCCTGGAGCCGCAGGAAGCAGGCCAGCGCGTCCAGGGACAGGACGTTCTTCGCCACGGCGATGAAGAAAAGATACGCCACCTGATCCCGGCTGTACTGCTTCTTCACCGGGCTGGACAGCAGCCCCCGCTTGACGTAGTTGCTGATCATGGACGCCGTAAGGGGCGACGCCAGAATGGGGGACAGGTAGCGGCAGATATATTTGGTGGCCTGTTCCAGATACAGACCCACGTCGGGAATTTCCTGATAACGGGGCAGACGGAAGCCCTGAACGGACTGACCAAGCTGTTGTTTGATTTCCTGTTTCATCCATATCACCGGGGGTATTATATCGTAAGAGCAGGGAAAAGTCAATATGATAATCTTGTCTTAAGATTATCTTGACATCTTGGTCGGTTGCTGATATAATATCATCGGTTATTAAAAAACCGATGACTAGGTTTGATCGAGGGATAATTATGAAATATAAGATCGTAGCGGATTCCTCCTGCAACATCGTCTCCGGGGAGGACGGTACGTTTGCCTCCGTTCCCATGAAAATCGTGGCGGAAAAGGAATATGTGGACGACGCCCATCTGGACGTGGCACAAATGGTGGAGGATCTGAAGCAATATAAGGGCAAGTCCGGCTCCTCCTGCCCCAACGTGGGGGAGTGGCTGGAAGCCTTCGGCGATGCGGATGAGGTTTTCGGCATCACCATTTCCAAGCACCTGTCGGGCAGCTACAACGCGGCGAGACACGCCGCCGATACGTACATGGCCGAGCATCCGGAAAGAAAGGTATTTATCTTCGATTCTCTCGCCACGGGGCCGGAAATGATGATGCTGGCGCAGAAGATCCGTCAGTGCAAGGACGCGGGGGACGATTTCGAGACCACGAAGGAGAAGGTGCTGGATTACCACAACCACCTGCACACCCTGTTCTGCCTGGAATCCATGAATAACCTGGCAAGAAACGGCCGGGTGAACATCGCGGTGGCGAAGATCGCCGGAATACTGGGTATCCGGGTGGCGGGCGAGGCCAAGGGCGGCCAGGTCGCCCCGGTGCACAAGCCCAGAGGACTGAGAAAAACCACCCAGATGCTGGTGGACATGGTCAAGGAGCGTGGCTTCCGGGACGGCGGATATATCCGGGTCGCCCACTGCTTTGCAGAGAAAGCGGCGGCCGATTTCCGGGAGGCGCTGCTGGCCGAGTTCCCCCACGCCCGCTTCCTGCTGGAGCCGACGACGGCTTTGTGCAGCTACTACGCGGAGGAGGGCGGCCTGATCATCGGCTTTGAGGGCGCGTTCAACACCCACAACGACAACCGACTCTTTTGACCCCGATTCATTGACCGGCGCGGCGATCCTGCCGCGCCGGCATTTTGCGCTTTGTGGTGGAAAAATGCCTTAGGATGTGCTATAATGGAGCGCAGTCGTGATTTTGGAGGTAACGTATGCTGCCGGAAGCCTTTTTGGAGCGCATGAAGCGCCAGCTGGGAGACGAATATGAGCGCTATCTTGACAGCCTGAACCGCCCCCGGGCGGTGGCGCTGCGGTTCAATCCCCTGAAGGGGGAAATCCCGCCGCTGCCCTTCGTGGGACAGCCGGTGCCCTGGGAGCCGATGGGGTACTATTACGACCCGGACGCCCGCCCCGGCCTGCACGTATTTCATGAGGCGGGGGTCTACTACCTTCAGGAAGCCAGCGCCATGGCGCCGGTGGCCTTGCTCGACCCCCAACCCGGGGAGCGGGTCTGCGACCTGTGCGCCGCTCCCGGCGGCAAGACCACCCAGATCGCCGGACGGATGATGGGGCAGGGATTTCTGCTCTGCAATGAGATCAACCCCAAGCGGGCAAAGATCCTTTCCCGGAACATCGAGCGCATGGCCGTTGCCAACGCGTTGGTGACCAACGAGCACCCGGCCGCCCTGGCGCAGCGGTTTGCCGGATTTTTTGACCGGGTGCTGGTGGACGCGCCCTGCTCCGGGGAGGGGATGTTCCGGAAGGAGGAAGCCGCCGTCACGGACTGGAGCCGGGAGACCGTGGAGATGTGCGCCCGGCGGCAGGAGGAGATCCTGAATTCCGCGGCGGCGCTGGTTCGCCCCGGCGGGCATCTGGTGTATTCCACCTGCACCTTTTCCCCGGAGGAGGACGAGCAGGCGGTGGCGCGGTTTCTGGAAAATCACCCGGAATTTGCCCCGGAAGACGCAAATGCGCCCTGGTTCGAGGCCGGGGAAAACGGAAGCTTCCGCCTGTGGCCCCATAAGCTGCTGGGGGAGGGACATTTTGCCGCCGTGCTGCGTAAGATGGAAGGCAGCGAAGAAAGCACCGTGATTCCCGCCGGGGAAAAACTTCCGAAGACCTGGCAGCCCTTTGCGGCCAGCTTGGATATCTGTCTGCCCGAGGGAAAGGCGGTCACCTTCGGAGACACCCTGTACTGGGCGCCGCCGGATATGCCGGACATCCGGAAGCTGAAGGTCCTCCGCCCCGGTCTGGAGCTGGGGACGGTGAAAAAAGACCGCTTCGAGCCTGCCCACGCCCTGGCGCTGTGGCTGAAGACCTGCGAAAACCAACAGGATTACCCGGCGGACTCCGGGGCGATAAGCGCTTATCTCCGGGGGGATGTGGTGCCGTCCATGCAGAAGGGCTGGTGCCTCGTCTCGGCGGGGGGCTATTCCATCGGCTGGGGAAAGGGCGACGGTCGCGTTCTGAAAAATCATTATCCGAAGGGATTGCGGCGGTAATTTCAGGAGTTTCACAGAGGAAAATTTCGAAAATTTCCCTGCCGGCAATGACACTTTACAATTTTCGCTATGTATGGTATAATACCCTGGCCTATGTATGACGATTGACGAATCCAATCACAAGGAGAGGATATTCCTTGGCAAGATATGAAATTAACGGCGGTCATCCCCTGAACGGCACCGTCACGATCAGCGGCGCGAAGAATGCGGCCGTGGCGATCCTGCCCGCCGCCCTGCTGGTCAGCGGCAAGTGCCGGATCGAGAATGTTCCCAATATTTCCGACGTCCGGATCCTGCTGAGTATCCTCGACGGAATGGGGGCGAGCATCGTTACCCCGGAACCCGGCGTGGTGGAGATCGACTGCACGGACATTCAGTGCAGCGAGCCGGATCAGCAGCTCGTGCGCAGAATGCGCGCCAGCTATTATCTGATGGGCGCGCTGCTGGGGCGGTTCGGCAGAGCCCATGTGGCGCTGCCCGGCGGCTGTAATTTCGCCTCCCGTCCCATTGACCAGCACATCAAGGGCTTTCTGGCGCTGGGCGCGGACGTGGACGAGACGGAAGAATACGTTGCCCTGACCCCCGGTCAGGAGGGACTGCACGGCGGGCGGATCAGTCTGGACATGGCGTCCGTGGGCGCCACCGTCAACATCATGCTGGCGGCGACGTTGCTGCCCGGCCAGACCATCATCGAAAACGCGGCGAAGGAGCCCCACATCGTTGACCTTGCCAACTTCCTGAACACCATGGGCGCACGGATCACCGGCGCGGGTACGGATACCGTCAAGATCCGGGGCGTCAACGCCCTGCGGGGCGGCACCTACGCCATCATCCCCGACCAGATCGAGGCGGGAACCTACCTGGCCGCGGTCACGGCGGTGGGCGGCAACGTGCTGGTGCAGAACGTGATCCCCAAGCATATGGAGTGCATCACCAGCAAGCTGCAGGAAATGGGCGCGAAGGTTATCAATTATGACGATTCCATCCGCATCATGCGCACGGGAAGGCTGCGGCAGACCACGGTCAAGACCCGTCCCTATCCCGGCTTCCCCACGGATATGCAGGCACAGGTCTGCGTGTGCATGGCGCTGGCGGGAGGGATCAGCCGCCTGACGGAAAGCGTCTACGAGACCCGGTTCTTCGGCTACTGCACCGAGCTGGAAAGTATGGGCGCAAGCATCCGCATCAGCGGAAAGACGGCGACGGTCACCGGCGTGGATCACCTTACGGGCAGCACCGTTTTTGCCCACGATCTGCGGGCAGGCGCGGCGCTGGTCATTGCGGGTCTGGCGGCAAGAGACACCACCTTTGTCGAGCACATTCATTTCATTGAACGGGGCTATGAAAATCTGGTGGAAAAGCTCCGGGCGCTGGGCGCGGACATCCGCCGGGTGGAGGACGAATCTTAGGGAACCTTTAGGCGGCTCTGAGCCTGTTCGGAGCCGCTTTTTGACAATTTTCTCATGACGGATTTGGTATCATGAGGTCGAAGCTACAGAAAGGAAGTATATACATATGATGAAGCGATTTGTTCTGCACATTCTGGCGGCCTTCCTGCTGCTGACGCTCCTTGCCCCCCGGGGCTTTGCCACGGAAACGGACCCGCCCGTGGAGAGCTGCGGCGACGGACTTTCCTGGTCGCTGGACGGCAACACCCTGACCGTCTCCGGCAGCGGCGCCATGAAGGACTTTGAAGACGGCGCGCCCTGGTCGGGCAGCGCGGATGAAATCCACACCGTGATCCTCACCGACGGTGTGACCACCGTGGGCGCAGGGGCGTTCACCGACTACAAAAACCTGACGGCGGTGGACTTCGGCAATTCCCTGAAGGAGATCGGCGAAAGCGCCTTTCAGGGCTGCGAGGGGCTGACGAAGATCTCCCTCCCCGCTACCTTCCGCCGGTTCGGCGCAAGCTGCTTTGAGGGCTGCACCAACCTGACGGAGGTCTATTGCAGCGGCGGTATGCCCTCCTTCAACGCCAACTGCCTGTGGAACGGCAGCAATATCACCATCTACTGCCCGGTGAACAACGTCTGGCCGAGTGAGTACGTGGAGGAGCTGGAGACCAATTTCCACGGCCGTTTGCAGGTGCTGACGGCCAACGGTTCCGACCCCTACAATTTTGGAAACGAAACGCAGGCGACCTCCCGGCCGACGGAGACGACGGCGCCGCCCACCACCCGGCCCGCGACCGAGCCGCCCACCGTCCCCACCACCCAGCCGCCTACGGTTCCCGAAACGACGCAAGCAACTCAGGCGCCGGAGACCCTGCCTACGCAGGAGACGGTTCCTCCGACGCTTCCCGAGGAACAGGAAGACGGCTCCCCGGTAATCGGCATCCTCATCGGCGTTCTCATCGTCTCCGGAACGCTGAGCCTGCTGCTCATCGGCCTGCTCATTTACAGAAAAAAACGGGACGAGGACTACGACGACTGAGGAACCTCTGAATAAATCGTCTGCGACCGTGAGCGGATCTTTCCCCCCCACGCTTCGGTACCAAAAAGCGGGAAACACATCGGTTCCGGTACCCTGAGAGGCAGCGAAGAAGCCGGCAAGGAATCCGAGCGGCGGCTTGATGGGCTGCGGCGCGTCCGTTGCCGCCAAGGACGCGCTGGAGCTGTGGGACAACATCGGCCGCAACCATAACCGCGTGCTGCGAAAAGAATACTTCCTTCCCCGGCGCGCCCCCTGACGGCTTCCGTCAGGGGGAACTGCTTTGCCGTGCATTCCGGTTTCTGCGGAATTTTTTATTGCTTTCGCCTTGATTGACCGGAAAATCCCGCTGCTTTTTAATCCTTTTGCGCATTGTTTTTTCCTGGGAAAAGAAGTATGATCTTGTCAAACGGATAAGAATTTTGGAGGAATCGGAATGACGGTTGCAGAGGCCGAGGACGAATACCTGAAAGCGGTCAGGCTTGGGCAGAAGGAGTGCGCCATGCTTCAGGGGAAGGGACAGAACCCTTTTCCCCTGGTGCTGGATCAGATTTTGGGCGGCGGCATTTCCGAGGGGGCGCAGAATATCGGCACCCTGGAGATCCCCATTGAACGGATCGTTGGCGTGAAAAGCGCCGGAAGAATTTCCGCCTTTTCGGCGGGCTTTTTCCCGCTGCTGGACTGCGAGTCGGAATTTGCGATGAAGTGGATCGCGCTGTGTCAGGCACACCAGGGGGACGAGGGCATCCGCGATCCCATTATTTGCTACGAATATCTGGGAAATTTCTACGTTCAGGAGGGAAATAAGCGCCTGAGCGTGCTGAAATATTACGGGGCGACCAGGATCCCCAGCGTCGTTTACCGGATCGTTCCGCCGCTGAGCCAGGGCGTGGAGATCCGCGCCTATTATGAATTCCTGGATTTTTTCAAATGCGCAAGGCTTTATGATGTACGCTACACCCGTCCGGGGTACTATATGCAGCTGCTGACGCTTACCAACCTGCCCAAGGATCGGGAGTGGACGGAGGATGAGCGCCGCCATTTCCGGGCGTATTTCCAGTATTTCCGGGAGGCGTTCGACGCTCTGGGCGGACGGGGGCTGCATATCCGGCCGGAGGAAGCGCTGCTGCTGTGGCTGCACGTGCATCCCTTTTCCGACCTGGGTGCGCTGTCCGGCGCCCAGCTGAAAAAATCCCTCGGCGAGTTGTGGGAAAACGTGGTGGCGATGGACTTGCCGGATCTGGTCGTACGGACGGAAGCGGCGGGGACTGCCCCCAGGCAGTCGCTGTTCGGCCGGCTGCTGCGACCGGGTCACGTCAACGTTGCCTTCGTTCACCAGCGCACGGTGGAGACCAGTCCGTGGACCTGCGCCCATGACGTGGGGAGAAGACACCTGGAGGACGCTCTGGGGAATGCGGTGACGGTGCGCAGCTATTTCGGCGCGGACACGGCCGCCCAGGCGGAGGCGCTTCTGGAGCAGGCCGTCGCCGACGGCGCGGAGGTCGTCTTTACCACGACCCCTCAGCTGATCGCCCCCAGCCTGAAGGTCTCCATCCGCTATCCCAAGGTGCGGTTCCTGAACTGCTCCATCCACATGCCCTATTCCACGGTTCGCACTTATTACAGCCGTATCTACGAGGGGAAATTCATCACAGGCGCGATAGCCGGCGCCATCGCGGACAATAACCGGATCGGCTACGTGGGTTCCTATCCGATTTTCGGCGTTCCCGCCTCCATCAACGCCTTTGCTCTCGGTGCGCAGCTCACCAATCCCAGGGCGCAGATCGAGCTGAAATGGTCGTGCCTGCCGGGCAATCCGACCCGGGAGTTCATCCGGGAGGGAATCCGGGTGATCTCCAACCGGGATACACCGGCGGAGGACAAGCTGCACACGGAGTACGGCACCTATTATGTCGGCGACAACGGGGAATTTATCCCCCTGGGTTCGCCCTGCTGGGTCTGGGGAAAGTTCTATGAGAATGTGATCCGGGCGATTCTGTCCGGCACCTGGGACGACAGCCACGGCCAGGCCGTGAACGACTGGTGGGGACTGAGCAGCGGCGTGATCGACGTAAAGCTGGCGGACGACCTGCCGGAGGGCGTGAAAAATCTGGCGCTTTACCTGCGAAACGGTATCAAAAGCGGCGTGATCGACCCCTTCCGCAGAAAGATCGTCGCCCAGGGCGGCGTGATCAAGAACGACGGCTTACGGACGCTGGGGGCGGAAGACCTGCTTCACATGGATTGGCTGTGCGAAAATATCCACGGCACGATACCTGCCTACGACGAGCTGCTCCCGATCTCCAGACCGACGGTACGGCTCCTGGGCATTTACCGGGACACCATTCCGGCGGATGATGTTATGTAAACTAAAAATGAAAGAAAAGGACGCATTGCAATTGGCTGCAATACGTCCTTCTTGTAAGGTTCGGAGAAAACCCTGAGGAGGCGTTCTCCCCGGTGCGTTACACCCTGTCCAGGATTCTTCCGTCGGTGGAGACGATCACCACGTCCCAGGGGATCGGCTTGCCGCTGTTCAGCAGCGCTTTCTTGACCGCCTGCTCGATGCCGCCGCAGCAGGGGACTTCCATCCGAACGACGGTGATGCTGCGGATGTCGTTGTGCTTCAGAATTTCCGTGAGCTTTTCGGAATAGTCTACCGCGTCCAGCTTGGGACAGCCTACCAGCGTGATGCGCCCTTTGATGAAATCCTGGTGGAAATTGGCGTAGGCGTAGGCGGTGCAGTCGGCGGCGACCAGGAGCTTCGCCCCGTCAAACCAGGGGGCGTTCACGGGCGCAAGCCTGATCTGCACCGGCCACTGGCGCAGCTGGGACTGCTGGGGCGTCCTGACGTCGCAAGGGGATTCCTCCCGGTGAATGGCCCGCGCGGCGGTGCCGGGGCAGCCGCAGGGCAGCTTTTCTTCCTGCTTCGCCTTCGCGGCCAGAACGGCGGCCTCGTCGTAGGCGGCCGCTTCCCGCTCCACAAAGGTGATCGCGCCGGTGGGGCAGGCGGGGAGACAGTCCCCCAGACCGTCGCAGTAGTCGTCCCGCATCAGCTGCGCCTTGCCGTCCACCATGGCGATGGCGCCCTCGTGGCATGCCGCCGCGCAGGCGCCGCAGCCGTTGCATTTTTCCTGATTGATCTCAATAATTCTGCGAATCATAAGTGTTCCTCCTGATTGACTTTATGTCCATAGTCTACTATACTATTGCAGAAAGGTATGTTGGAATTCCAACAAAGGAGCGATTATGGAAGCATATTATGAAATTTTGACCCAATGTCCGCTGTTTGCGGGCATTTCCCGGCAGGAAATGCCGGAGATTCTGGACTGCCTGGACAAAAAGGTGGTCGAAATTCCCAAGGGCGACCCGGTGTTCCTGGAGGGGGAGCCTGCCCGGTTTGTGGGAGTGGTGCTGTCCGGCGGGGTGCAGATCGTCCGGGACGACTACTACGGAAACCGGAGCGTGCTGACGGTGGTCGCACCCGGCGGGATGTTCGCGGAGGCTTTCGTCTGCGCGGGGCTGGACGCTTTGCCCGTCAGCGCCTTCGCCGTGCAGAACAGCACCGTGCTCCTGCTGGATTGCCGGCGGGTGATGACCGGCTGCGGTCACGACTGCCTGTTCCACAGCCGGCTGGTCTACAACCTCCTGCGGGGCATGGCCAGAAAAAATCTGGCGCTGACGGAGAAAATCCGCTTCATGTCCCGGAAAACGACCCGGGAAAAGCTAATGGAATTTCTGCTCGACCAGGCGAAGCGCCGGGGCAGCGCGGAGTTTACGATCCCCTATGACCGTCAGGCGCTGGCGGATTATCTGGGGGTGGAGCGCAGCGCCATGTCGGCCGAGATCGGGAAGCTCAAAAAGGCCGGATTGATCGAAACCAGCGGCGCGTGGTTCCGGGTGACGGCAGCGGAGACGAAATGATTGCAAATCTGTAACAATATGCGGAACCGGGTGGCTTTTTGACCATAAGATGTTGTGCAGATCATAAAATATGTATTGACAATTTCTGAAATCGGTCTTATAATACTGATTAGAAAACACGAGCAGAGGCGCTGCGTTCGTAACGGCGGTTTCGTCAGGCGCAGGGCTTAACAAGGAAATGGGGTAATCAGAGCGTTCTGGAAGCCCCGCATTGACCAATACCGTGTGCGTTGAGAAGCCTGTCCGTCGGCGAAAGCCAGTCATTGGGGCAACCTGAGAAGGCAGGGTAGGCTTTGCCTGAGACGCAAGTCGGGAGACCTACTGTTCGTCAGAATGTTGCTTCGGAATGGTCATGGCGATGTTCTACCCTTTTGGTGGAACTCGCGATGACCGTTTTTTCGTTGTTCCCAGTACAATTTTATTCGTGTTTCCGCGGCCGGGCGGGGCGTTCAGACTGTCCGGCTGAACAAGAGAACGGGGTGCAAGTCCCCGCGCCGGCGGCACAAGCCGGCTTACGGATGCGGCATACCCCTTGCGGGTACATACAATATTGCGTCGTTTTCGATGCCCCGATTGGCCGAAAATTCTCCCGCTCACAGTCTCTGCCGATTGAATCAGAGGTTCGCTAATGCAGAGCGCCGATAAGTTTGCTATTACCGGATCCCGCGCACCCCCTGCGCGAGCCCGTAATAAGTGAGAGCTGTTTTGATTGCCCAAGGAACAGCTTTTCCTCCCTGGATGCCGCCGTCGGAGCAGCGACGGCGGCATTACCGGGAAGCATGGAAAGTCTCCGCCGAACACTGGCGGTGCATGTACATTACCCTTCTTGACCGGGTGCGCATCAGGGCCGCGCTTCCTTTCCCTGGGCAACACCGCACAATTGCGTCTTTGAGTCTCAGCCGCAATTGTGCGGTGTTGCTTTTGTCCGTTGGCCGCTGTTTTCCTACTATAGCGGTGTAAGGCCTTACACATCACAAGGAGGTGTCCTGATGGAAGATACCCAGATCATCGCCCTTTACCTGTCCCGGCAGGAGGCGGCCATCGGCGAGACGGCGAAGAAATACGGCGGTTACATAAACCAGATCGCCTACAACATCCTGCGCTGCCGGGAGGATACGGAGGAAATCGCGTCGGATACGTATCTGGCCGCCTGGAATGCCATTCCGCCGGAAATTCCCAGGGTGCTGAAGCATTTCCTGTCCCGGATCGCCCGGAATCTGGCCTTTGACCGGCTGGATTATATCACCGCCAAACGCAGAGACGTGCACATGATAACGCTGCTGTCGGAGCTGGACGCCTGCCTGCCGGACCCCCGCTTCGACGTGGAGGCCGCCGTGGACGCAAAACTGGCTGCGGGGAGTGTGAACCGGTTCCTGTCCCGGCTGGACAAGAAGGACTGCGCCGTGTTCCTGAGCCGCTATTACTACAGCTTGACCATCAGTGAAATCGCGGAGAAGCTCGGCCTGACGGAACGGAATGTAAAGTACCGCTTGAGCTGCCTGCGGCAAAAGCTGCGCAAGCAGCTGGAAAGGGAGGGGATCAGCATATGAACGGAAAGAACCTTTTCAGAGCATTGGAATACGTGGATGAAAGGTATCTGGACATGGTGGACGCCGCCTTACAGGAGGCAACCGATATGAAACAAAAGCACTTTTCCGGGAGAAAAACCATCCTCTATATTCTGGCTGCGGCCATCTGCGTCAGTCTGCTCACCGTGACCGCTGCGGCGGCGGGGTGGATACCCAACATTTTTGCCGCCGCTCAGCCTAAGGCGACGCCGTTGGATGCGCCGGTTCTGGAAGCGGCGCAGAGTGTGACCCAGCCCCAGACGCCGGAAACCGTCGAATTTGCCGAAGCGGACTACACCAAGTTCACGTTGTTTCAGAGCTACTATGACGGAAAATCCGTTGCGCTGGGCTACGACCTGTCCGGGGTCATGCCTGGGGAAACGGTGGTAGGGTTTACGCCGGAGGACGCGCTGAAGCAGGAGATCCTGCAATGGCCCGACGATCAGTCTTGGTGCGAGATGTACGGTCTGACGGACGACACTGTCGATCAGTATCTGGAAGCGGGCGTCTGGACGCAGGAGGCGTATGACTATCGTCTGGCGGGAAGAAGCGAGTACGCAAAGAAATACGACCTGCGCAGGAATTCCCAGATCTACATGGACGACGAACTGCGCTCGACGCTGACCGACGAGGAATACAAAAAATTCTGGGAAATTCTCGGGGAAACGGGCTCGTGCTGCGTAGCCATTCCGATGAAACCCTACGTCGGCGACCACATTCTTCTGAACGGGGCGGATGAACCCGCGGATCGGGGGGACTACACCACGGAGGAAGGGGAATGTCTGGTACTGAACAACCTGCCCGCCGCCGCTCAGGATCAGCCGTCCATCACGGTGGGGCTGAAATTCAAATCCGGCTGGAGCTATTACTATATGGAGCTGTCGGGGACCAGCTACCGTCTTTACGTCCCCAATCCGGACTACGTGACCACCATCACGCTGGAAAACGAAAATAAACCTTGATTTTTGGGGCAGCCGCCTGCGCGGCTGCCCTAGTTGCACTGCCGGAATACGCACGGTTTCGACCTCCCGGGCATAGATTGTGCCGGGAGGGTTTGCGTTATGAGAATCTTTATCATCACGTTCCGCTCGGTGACGTTCGCCCAGCGGGGCGAGCGGCTGCTGAACCGGAACAACCACCGCTGCGTCCTCCAGCGGACGCCCAAGTGGATGGAGCAGCAGGGCTGCGGCTACAGCCTGCGGATCAAAACGGAGGATATCATCCCGGTGGTGGAGCTTCTGCGGGAGAACGGCGTGCCCCTGCGCAAAATTTACGCCCAGCGCCCGGACGGAACTCTGGAGGAGCTGACGGTATGATCTATCTGGACAACGGCGCCACCTCCTTCCGCAAGCCGCCGGGGGTGTACCGGGCAGTGGAGCGGGCGATGTACATCTGCGCGAATCCGGGGCGGGGCGGCTACAGCGCGGCAATGGAAGCGTCGGAGACGGTATACGCCTGCCGGGAAGCCGCGGCAGAGCTGTTTCACTGCCGGCCGGAGCAGGTCGCGCTGACCACCAGCTGCACCCATGGGCTGAATATTGCCATCCGCTCCGTCGTAAAGCCCGGGGGACGGGTGATCGTGTCCGGGTTCGAGCACAACGCCGTGACCCGCCCCCTTCATGCGCTGGGGGCGGATATCCGGGTGGCGGGGCGGCGGCTGTTTGACTGGGAGGACACCCTTTCCCGCTTCGGGCGGGAGCTGAAGCAGGGGGCGGACGCGGCGGTGTTTACCCACGTTTCCAACGTGTTCGGGTATATTCTGCCGGTGGAGCAGCTGGCGGAAATGTGCCGGAAATGGCGGGTAACGTTTATCATCGACGCAGCCCAGTCCGCCGGGGCACTGCCGGTGGATTTTCAGGCGCTGGGGGCGGATTTTATCGCCATGCCGGGGCATAAGGGCCTGCTGGGGCCTCAGGGGACGGGGCTGCTGCTCTGCGGCGGCGACGCCCAGCCCCTGCTGTTCGGGGGGACGGGCAGCGATTCCGTCAATCAGGCCATGCCGGATTACCTGCCCGACCGCCTGGAAGCGGGGACGCTGAACGTGCCCGGCTACGCGGGACTGACGGAGGGACTGCGCTTCGTCAGCCGCACAGGTGTGGAGACCGTTTTCCGCCGGGAGCACCGGCAGCTGAAGCGGTGCGCCAAGGGGTTACAGAAATTGGGGATGGAGGTATTCGCCGGGGCGCATCAGGCGTCGACGGTGTCCTTCCGGCCGGGAATGGACTGCGAGGAAGCGGCGGCGTTTCTGGCGAAGCAGGGCATTGCGGTTCGCGCCGGGCTGCACTGCGCCCCCTTTGCCCATGAAAGCGCGGGGACGCTGGAATCGGGAACGGTGCGGGTCAGCTTCGGCCATGACGCGTCCGACGCACAAACCGACGCATTCTTAAGGGCGGTATCCAAACTTCCCGGAGTTTAGCCGCAAATTTTTTACAGATTGGCTATTGCCATCGGCGCCGGTATTCGCTATAATAGACAGGATACTAGCTAATTTACGATAGCGGAGTATGCGCTATACAAAAGTTGACATAAAAGGGGTAAGAACGTTTATGGAGAGCATTCAGAATTTGCTGTATCAGATACAGCGAATGCAGTGGTCGGACTATCTGGATATCGCCGTAGTCGCGTTTCTGATATATAAAATTCTGCCGCTGATCAAGACGCCCAGCACCACCCGGATCGCCAAGGCTGTGTGCGCGGTGCTGATCGTTGCGTGGCTGACCGATGTGCTGCATCTGTATACCGTGGCCTTCTTTATGAAGCAGTTTCTGTCCATCGGACTGCTGGCGCTGGTGATTCTGTTCCAGCCGGAGCTGCGGCGGATGCTGGACCACTTGGGCAACGTGAAGCTGACGAGCATCTTCGGCGTCAGCAAGCCCGTGCAGCAGGAGATGGACGCGGTCATTACCCAGACCGTGCGGGCCTGCGAGGTCATGGGTCGGGAAAAGGTGGGTGCGCTGATCGTCTTCGCCCGGGAGCAGCGGCTGGAGGAATACTTCAAGACCGGTACCCAGATCGACGGCCAGGTTTCCGAGCAGCTGATCCGGAACATTTTCTTCAAAAATTCCCCCCTCCACGACGGCGCAATGATCATCCGGGACGGCCGGATCGCCGCCGCCGGGTGTGTGCTGCCCCTGTCCGACAGCAACCGACTCAGCGCGGACTTAGGCACCCGGCACCGCGCCGGCGTGGGCATGAGCGAGGTTTCCGACGCGGTGGTGGTAATCGTCTCCGAGGAGACGGGCACCATTTCCGTGGCGGTGGGCGGAATGCTCAAGCGCCACCTTGCCCCCCAGACGCTGGACAAGCTGCTGCACAATGAACTGTGCCCCGCCGACGACGGGGAAGAGAAGCAGGACTTAAGTCTGCGGCTGAAGCAAAAGCTGCTGCCCCACAGGAAGGAGACTGACGGCAATGAAAAATAGACTTGGCTCCATTTTGCTGTCCATCGTCATCGCTTTCGGGCTTTGGCTGTACGTCATCACCTATGTCAGCCCCAATTCCGAGGAGACCTACTATAATATCCCGGTGGTTCTGGAAGGCGAAAGCGTCCTGAACGAGCGGGGGCTGATGTGTACCTCCACATCCTCCTCTACGGTGTCGCTTCGGCTGGCGGGCGCCAGAAGCGACCTGATCAAGGTCAATCAGAACAATATTACCGTGAAGGCCAACCTGTCCGCCATCACCGAGCCGGGGCAGAAGATCAATCTGCGCTATACCATTTCCTACCCCGGCAATGTGGCGCAGAACGCCTTTGAGACGCTGTCCCAGAGCGATTTCTATGTAGACGTGGAATACCGCCGGGTGAAGGATATTCCGGTGGTGGTGCAGTACACGGGCACCCGGTCGGAGGATTATCTGTACGACACGGAGAACGTGCAGCTGGACTATTCCACGGTGAATATCATCGGCCCCGCCTCCGTTGCAGACAAAATCCAGCAGGCGGTGATCGAGGTGGACTTAACGGATCAGTCGGAGTCCATCAGCGAAAGCTACCGCTATACCCTCTGCGACGGGGAGGGCAACCCCGTGGACGCGGCGGAGATCACCACCGACGTGGAAGAAATCCATCTGGACATGAAGATCCAGAGAATCAAGGAGCTGCGTCTGGTGGCGCAGGTCACCTACGGCGGCGGTGCCACGGAAGAAAATACCACCATAACGGTCAACCCTGCGTCTATCCGGGTCACCGGCAGCGATGCCGCACTGGCGGAGCTGGGCGACAGCTACACCCTCGCCGAGATCGACCTGCGGGCGGTGGAAAGATCCCAGAATATGCTCTACACCATCAGCCTGCCAGACGGCATCACCAACCAGACCGGTGTGAGCGAGGCCACGGTGAGCGTTCAGTTCTCCGGACTGAGCACCAGAGAATATATTGTCGCCAATTTTGAGGCCGTCAATGTGCCGGAGGGCATGGAGGCGGAGATCATCAACGCCAACCTGACGGTGCGGGTGCGGGGCGTGACCGGGCAGATCAGTGAGCTGACGGAGAACGACATCAAGGCCGTGGTGGACTTCTCCAACGCCGTGGTGGGAACGGCCACCTACAAGGCCTCCATCACCTTTGGCGAGAAATTCACGGCGGTGGGCGCGATCATGGGGCCGTACTCCGTGTCGGCCACGGTAAAGGGATGACGGTATGGAACAGCTCGTCCGGGTGAAGGAAGTTTATGACGACGGCACGGCGCTGGTGTTCCGCATCCGGGAAAGCGCCTGCTCCGGCGACTGCCACAAATGCTCCGGCTGCGGCGCGGCGAAGGAAACGGTGACGTTTACGGCGAAAAATCCCATCGGCGCCCGCCCGGGGGAGCTGGTAAAGGTGGAATCCCGGACCGCTCCGGTGCTGAAGGCGGCGGCGGTACTGTACGTTTTGCCGCTGGTGCTGTTCTTCCTGGGGTATTATATCGGCTTCCGACTGGGGGGCTTCGGCGCGCCGGTCGGGGGGCTTGGATTCCTGCTTGGCATCGTTCTGGTGCTGGTATACGACCGCAAAGTGGCGAAAAAAGCCAATATTGACTATACGATCACAGCTTTCGCCAGAAAAAGCTGAGAAATGCCATGAAAAAGGGGATAATGCGTTTGGTTAAGAGTATGACCGGCTACGGCCGCGCCGTAGAGACCGTGAACGGAAGAGAATTTACGGTGGAGCTGCGCTCCGTCAACAACCGCTATCTGGACTGCACCGTAAAGCTGCCCCGCAGCCTGTCCTTCGGTGAGGACGCGGTGAAGCAGGCGGTGAAGAACACCATTTCCCGGGGAAAGGTGGACGCGTTCCTGTCCGTCCGCTCCGAGGGCGCCAACGACGGAAAGGTCACGCTGAATGAATCCATGGTGGCGGGGTATCTTGCCGCCATGAAGCAGATGGCCGCGAACTACGACGTGAAAGAGGACATCAGCGTGTCCCTCCTGTCCCGGATGCCGGATGTGTTCACCGTGGAAAAGCCGGAGGTGGACGAGCAGCAGCTGCTGGAGGATCTGTTGAGCGTCGTGAACAAGGCGCTGGCAGGCTTCGACGCCATGCGCACCGCGGAGGGCAAGGCACTGGAAAACGACCTGCGCAGCCGGGGGCAGACCATTTTGTCTCTCGTCAGCCAGGTGGAAGCGGGCAACGCCCAGACCGTGGCGGACTACCGCACCCGTCTGGAAAATAAGATCAAAGAGGTTCTGGCGAGCACCGCCATCGACGAAAGCCGCATTTTGACGGAGGCTGCCATTTTCGCCGACAAGGTGGCGGTGGACGAGGAAACCGTCCGCTTAAGAAGCCACTTAGAGCAGATGAACACCATGCTCACCACCGGCGGCGCCATCGGGCGGAAGCTGGACTTCCTGCTTCAGGAGATGAACCGGGAGGCCAACACCATCGGCTCCAAGTGTACCGACGTGCGCCTGGCGCGGATCGTGGTGGAGATCAAGGCCGAGCTGGAAAAGATCCGGGAGCAGACCCAGAACATCGAGTAAGGAGCGGCTATGAAGCTTGTGAACATCGGTTTCGGCAGTATGGTCGCCGCGGGGCGGGTGCTTGCCATCGTCGCGCCGGATTCCGCGCCCATCAAGCGGGTGATCCAGGAGGCGCGGGATCGGGGGATGCTCATCGACGCATCCTACGGGCGCAGGACAAAGGCCGTGCTTCTCATGGACACCGACCACGTGATCCTCTCCGGCATCTCCACCGAAACCCTTTCCGCCCGGTGGATGGACAGGCCGGAGGAAGAGACAGAGGAGGAAAAGCCGTGAGCAAGGGAAAAATGTTTGTACTCTCCGGCGCTTCCGGCGTGGGGAAAAGCACCGTTCTGAAGCGGGTGATGGACGGCCGGGACGACCTGAGATTCTCCGTCTCTGTCACCACCCGCGCCCCCCGACCGGGGGAGATCGACGGGGTACACTACTACTTCGTGACCAAGGAGCGCTTCGAGGAGATGATCCGGGAGAACGCGTTCCTGGAATACGACGCCCATGCGGGCAATTACTACGGCACCCCCCGCGCCCAGGCGGAGGAGAAAATGGAGCAGGGACTGCTGCTTCTGGACATCGAGCCCATGGGCGCGAAGCAGGTGAAGCAGTCCGCCCCTGACGCGGTTCTCATTTTCATTATGCCGCCGTCCCGGGAGGAGCTGGAGCGCCGTCTCCGCGGCCGGGGGGATACCTCGGAGGAACAGATCAAAATCCGTCTGGAACGGGCGTCCTGGGAAATGGAGCAGCGAAGCTGGTACGACTACACCGTGGTCAACGACGACGCGAAGCGCTGCGCCGAAGAAATTCTGACAATCATTGCCAATCTGGCTGACTGATATTGTATTGGAGGAACGAAATTATGCTATACCCCCCTGTTGCCGAACTGCTGAAGAAAGTGGACAGCCGTTATCTGCTGGTGAACCTGGTGGCGCACCGCGCCCGTCAGATCGCCGCCGAGGCCGAGGCCTTTCAGGAAGACCTGCCGGAAAAGCCCGTGACCATGGCCATTGAGGAAGTGGCGGACGGCGAGCTCTCCGCCACCGTGAAGGAAGAGTATATGAAATAATGCTTTTCCGGGGGCGTATGCCGCCCTCCGGAAATAGGAGCCTGAAAGGATGGGGGTTTGAAGGATGATTGCGAAAATCGCGGTTTCCGCCGCGACCTATGCCATTGACAAACCCTATTCCTACAAGATCCCCGAGGGAATGAACTTGCAGCCCGGTCAGCGGGTACAGCTGCCCTTCGGCCGCGCCAACAAGCGCACCGAGGGCGTGGTTCTCACCGTGGAGACGGGAAATGAAGAAAAGCTGAAGGCCGTGGAGCGGTGCCTGGACGAGGCGCCGATTCTGTCGGAGCATCAGCTGCGGCTGGCGGCGTTTTTGCGGGAGCGGTATTTCTGCACCTTCTATGAATGCCTCCGGGTCATGCTCCCGGCGGGACTGTGGTTTCAGGCGCGGGAACGGATCTCCCTCACCGGCGACCGCTCCTGGAAGGAAAAGACCATCCGCAAGGACGGCGCGGCGGAGGTACTGGCACTGCTGGAAAACCTGGGCGGTCAGGCGGAGGAATCCGCTCTGCGCACCTTGATCCCCGACGAGGAAGCGCTTGCCGGCGTGATTTCTTATCTTGCGCGGAAAAAGTGGATATCCGCCGAGACGGAGTTTCTGCGCCGCACCAATGACAGGACGGAGAAGATCGCTTCTCTGGCGGTTTCCGCCGAGGAAGCCATGGAGTACGCCTCCCACCGCCCAAAATCCGCCGCTATGCAGAAAAATGTGCTGGAGCTGATGTGCGGCGTTGGCAGCGTGTCGGTAAAGGAGCTGTGCTATTTTACCGGCGCATCCACGGCGACGGTGAACCGGCTGGAAAAGCTGGGATACCTGACGCTGACCGAGCGGCCGGTGCTTCGCTGCCGGGAGATCCGCCCGGTAAGCTTAAACGGGCCGCTGGTGCTCAGCCCCGACCAGCAGCGCTGCTTTGAGGGGCTTGCGGAGCAAATGGCGCAGGAAAATCCGGGCGTCGCGCTCCTGCGGGGCGTGACCGGCTCCGGGAAAACCTCCGTCTATATTAGCCTCATCCAAGCCTGTCTGGAAGCGGGCAGAAGCGCCCTGCTTCTGGTACCGGAAATCGCCCTGACGCCCCAGCTGCTGGGGCTGATGACAGCCTATTTTGGCGACAAGGTGGCGGTGCTGCACAGCAGTCTTGGGGCGGGGGAACGGTACGACCAGTGGAAGCGCGTCCGAAGCGGCGAGGCGAAAGTGGTCGTTGGGACCCGCTCGGCGGTGTTTGCCCCCTGCGCCCCCGGCCTGATCATTCTGGACGAGGAACAGGAGCATTCCTACAGATCCGAAAATTCCCCCCGCTACAGTGCCCGTGAGGTGGCCATCTGGCGGGGCGCGAAGGAAAATGCGCTGGTGCTGCTGGGTTCCGCCACGCCCTCCGTGGAGAGCATGTACCGGGCGAAGACCGGCGCTTACCGCCTGTACACTATGGCGGAACGTTACGGCGGACGGAAGCTGCCCACCGTGGACATCGTGGACATGCGGGAGGAGCTGAAGCTGGGAAACGACCTTTCCCTGAGCATCCCCCTGCGGGAAGCGCTGTCCGACAACCGGGATGCGGGAAAGCAGACGATTCTGCTGCTCAACCGCCGGGGCAACAGCCGGGCGCTGGTGTGCGTGGACTGCCGGAAAGCGCCGGAATGTCCCCGGTGCAGCGTCCGCCTGACCTACCACAGCGCCAACAACCGGCTGATGTGCCACTACTGCGGCTTTTCCCAGCCGGTGCCGGAGCGCTGCCCGGCGTGCGGCGGCCCCCTGAAAGCCATCGGCACCGGCACCCAGAAGGTGCAGGAGGAGCTGGAGCTTCTCTTCCCGGACATGGAGACCGACCGGATGGATGCCGACACGGTAAGCGCCGTGAATACACATGAAAAAATTCTGGAACACTTCCAAAAGGAGAATGTTCCGGTGCTTCTTGGCACCCAGATGGTGGCCAAGGGATTGAATCTCCCCAATGTCACGCTGGTGGGCGTGCTGGACGCCGACCTGAGCCTGTACACCGGCGGGTATCTGGCGGGGGAGACCACCTTCAACATGCTCACCCAGGTGGTGGGCAGAGCCGGCCGGGGGGACAGCCCCGGAAAGGCCATCATTCAGACGATGGTGCCCGACCATCAGGTCATCCGTTACGCGGCGGAGCAGGATTACGACGGATTTTACGATCTGGAGATCCAGCTGCGCCGGGTGCAGAACGCGCCGCCCTTCGGCGACCTTGCCGCCGTGGTGGTGACGGGGCGGGAGGAGACGGCGGTGCTCCGGGGCACGGCAAAATTCCGGGACAGCCTGATCGCGTGCCTGCGGCAGGAAAGCTACCGGCAGGAGCGCTGCACGGTGCTGGGGCCTGCGCCCTGCGCCGTGCCGAAGGTCAACTACCATTTCCGCTACCGGCTGACCCTGCGCTGCCGCCTGACCCGGACGATGCGCCAGCTGCTTTCCTATCTTCTCCGGGAGTTCGGGAAGGACAAGGCCAACCGGGGCGTCAGCGCCTACATCGACGTAAACGGGTTCGACTGACCGGCAAGCCGCTTACCATAAGAGAAACGAGGTAACATCATGGGACTGCGCAAAATTCTGACATACAAAGACCCGGCGCTGCACAAGGTATGCCGTCCGGTGGAGAAATTCGACTGGCGGCTGCACAAGCTGCTGAACGACATGACCGACACCCTGGCCGAATCCAACGGTGTGGGACTGGCTGCGCCCCAGGTGGGCATTCTGCGCCGGGTGGTGATCGTGGACACCGGCGATGAAATTCTGGAGCTGGTGAATCCGGAGCTGGTGGAGACCAGCGGTGAGCAGTGCGGCGCGGAGGGGTGCCTTAGCGTTCCGGGCAAATACGGCCTGGTGAAGCGCCCCAACTATGCCAAGGTTCGCGCCCAGGACAGAAACGGCAAGTGGTTCGAGGCCGAGGGGGAGGAGCTGGTCGCCCGGTGCTTCTGCCATGAGCTGGATCATCTGGACGGCATCGTCTACACCGAGGTCATGGAGCGGTTCCTGACGGAGGAAGAATTGGAGCAGGAAGAATAAGAGGGGGAAGGGCCTTGCGCGTTGTGTTTATGGGTACGCCGGACATTGCGGCGACCTGCCTGAAAAAAATACTGGCCGACGGCTTCGACGTGGTGGGCGTCTACACCCAGCCCGACCGTCCCAAGGGGCGGGGGATGAAGCTGGTGGCGTCCCCGGTGAAGGCGGTGGCCGTGGCCGCCGGAATCCCCGTGTTTCAGCCGGAAAATTTCCGGGAGGATGCTTCGGTGGAGCAGCTTCGCGCCTTGCAGCCGGACATCTGCGCCGTGGTAGCCTACGGGCGCATCCTGCCCCAGAAGGTGCTGGACGTGCCGAAATACGGCTGCATCAACATCCACGCCAGCCTGCTGCCCAAATACCGCGGTTCCGCCCCCTATCAGTGGGCGGTGCTGGACGGCCTGACGGAGACCGGCGTTACCGCCATGTATCTGAGCCGGGAGATGGACGCCGGGGACATCATTGACGTATCCAAGACCCCCATCGGCGAAAACGAAACGGCGGGGGAGCTGCTGGATCATTTGGCGGCGCTGGGGGCGGAGCTGCTGAGCAAGACCCTGACCCGGTTTGAAAGCGGAAAGGTGCCTGCCACGCCTCAGGATGAATCGGGGGTCAGCTATGCTCCCATGCTGGACAAGTCCATGTGCCCCATCGACTGGACGAAGACGGCGCAGCAGGTGCATAACCACGTCCGGGGGCTGCACCCCTGGCCGGTGGCGACCATGGAGCTGCAGGGCAAGACCTTCAAAGTCCACGAAACCCGAGTGGTGGAGGGCAGCGGCAAGCCCGGCGAAATTTTGGGTCTGACGAAGACCGGACTGCGCATCGCCTGCGGCGAGGGCGCGGTGGAAGTTATTTCTCTGCAAGCCGAGGGCGGCAAGCGCATGGCGGCGCCCGATTATTTCCGGGGTCACCCATTAGAGCGCTGATGGGTGGGAGAGAAACGGCGCTGAACGCGCTGATCGCCTGCCGCAAAAGCGGCGCGTGGTCAAATGCCGTGCTGAAGGAATATATCGCCCGGGATCGCCTGTCCCCCAGGGATGCGGCGCTGGCGACGCGTTTGTGCTACGGCGTCCTGCAAAACCGGAACAAGCTGGATTTTTACTTGAAGCAGCTCCTGACGGGGCGGCTGAAAGACCTTCATCCCGTTGTGCGGGACGTTCTCCATCTGGGACTGTACCAGATCTACGAGCTGGACAAAGTTCCCGAAAGCGCCGCCGTGAACGAATCGGTGACGCTGGCGAAAAAATATGGCAAGAATCCGAAGGCCGGGGCGCTGGTGAACGCCGTTCTGCGCAAGGCGGCGGCGACGAAGGGGACTTTACAGGAGCCGGTGTCCTACGCCGACCGCTACAGCCACCCGGACGAGCTGATCTCCCTCTTGAAAGCCAACCTGCCCAAGGGCAAGCTGGAACTTATGCTCATTGCCGACAACGCCGCACCCCAGACGGTGGTGCAGGTGAACACCCTCCGGATTTCCCCGGAGGAACTGGCCGAACGGCTGAACCGGGAGCATGTCAGCGCTAAGCCCCACGAATGGATGGCGGACTGCCTGGTGCTGTCCGGAACCGGAAGCCTGGAGCGGCTGCCGGCGTTCCGGGAAGGGTTGTTCTACGTACAGGACCCGGCGGCAAAGCTCAGCGTCCTGTGTGCGGGACTGCCGGAATCCGGCGGGAACGTGCTGGACTGCTGCGCCGCGCCGGGAGGCAAGAGCTTCGCCGCGGCCATCGCCATGGGCGGCCGGGGGAGCATCGTCTCCTGCGACATATATCCCCACAAAACGGCCCTGATCGAAAACGGCGCGGCGCGTCTGGGGCTGACGAACATCACGGCGCGGCAGCAGGACGCTTCCCAGACCGTGCCGGAATGGGTCGGCACCATGGACACCGTCATTGCCGACGTGCCCTGCTCCGGCCTGGGCATCATCCGGAAAAAGCCGGATATCCGATACAAGAACCTGAAGGAGCTGGAAGCTCTTCCGGCCCTGCAGTCAAAAATCCTGGAGACCCAGGCGTCCTACGTAAAGCCCGGCGGCACGCTGCTGTATTCCACCTGCACCGTGCTGAAGCGGGAAAACGAGGACGTGATTTCCGCCTTTCTGGCAGATCACGGGGAGTTCGCGACGGAGCCGCTGCCGCTGCCGGATGTATTTCCCAAAAACGAAACCGGGATGCTGACTCTGATTCCCGGCGAGTATGACACCGACGGCTTCTTTATCTGCCGTTTGGGGAGAAAAGCATGAATCTGAAATCCATGACCCTGCCGGAGATGTCGGCGGTTCTGAAAGAGCTGGGGCAGCCCCAGTTCCGTGCCAGACAGGTCTACACCTGGCTGCACAGGGGCGTCCGCACCTATGACGAAATGACGAACCTGCCCAAGTCCCTCCGGGACACCCTGGCGCGGGAATACCCCATCTGCGCCCCGAAGGCGGTGCGCAGACAGGAATCCGCACGGGACGGCACGATCAAATACCTCTGGGAGCTGTCCGACGGCAACTGTGTGGAGACGGTGCTGATGCGCTATCACTACGGGAACACCGTGTGCATTTCCACGGAGGTGGGCTGCCGCATGGGGTGCGCCTTCTGCGCCTCCACCATCGGCGGGCTGGTGCGGCGGCTGGAGCCCTATGAAATGCTGGACGAGGTGCTGTTTACCCAGGTGGACTCCGGCCTGCCCATTTCCCACATCGTGCTGATGGGCATTGGGGAACCGCTGGACAATTTTGACAATGTGATGCGCTTTCTGGAGCTGGTAAACAGCCCGGAGGGCATGAATATTTCCATGCGCCACATCAGCCTCAGCACCTGCGGCCTGGTGCCGAAGATCGACGAGCTGGCGAAGCGGAAATTGCAGCTGACGCTGTCGGTTTCCCTCCACGCGCCCAACGACGGCGTGCGGGACCGGATCATGCCGGTGAACAAGGCGTATCCCAGCGAGGAGCTGCTGGCGGCCTGCCGCCGGTACTATCAGGCGACCTCCCGGCGGATTTCCTTTGAGTATGCCATGATCGACGGGGTCAACGACCGCCCGGAGGATGCCAAGGAGCTGCTCCGGCGCCTGAAGGGGCTGCCCGCCCACTTCAATCTGATCCCATTAAACCATGTGGAGGAAAGCCCCCTGAAGCCCAGCACCCGGGCGGCGGTGGCGGCGTTTCAGAAAACCCTGGAAGACGGCGGCATTCCCGCCACCGTCCGCAGAACCCTGGGGGGCGACATCGACGCCTCCTGCGGGCAGCTGCGGCGGAAATATAATCAAAGCAAAGAAAATCCATAGATAAAGGAGGCGCGAGCCTATGCAGAGCTGGGGATTGACCGATCCCGGTTGTGTCCGGAAACAGAATCAGGATTCCTACAAAATGGAACAGCTTGACCGCAGCAACCTGCTGTGCATCGTCTGCGACGGCATGGGCGGCGCCAAGTCCGGAAACATTGCCAGTTCTCTGGCGGTGGATGTGTTTGTGGAGGAAGTCCGCCGCTGCTGGAAGCCCGTTATGGAGCAGGACAAGGTTGACCAGATGCTCCGCAGCGCCGTGAAGCTGGCGAACTTCACCGTGTACGATCAGTCCCGGCAGTTCGAGGAATTTGACGGCATGGGCACCACGCTGGTGGCGGTGATGGTGCGGGGACGGAAGGCGACCGTGGTCAACGTAGGCGACAGCCGCGCCTATCACGTGGGCAAAAGCGGCATCCGGCAGGTGACCAAGGATCACTCTCTGGTGCAGATGATGGTGGACAGGGGAGAGCTGACCCCGGAGGTGGCGAAGAGCTACCCCGGCAAGAACTTCATCACCCGCGCCATCGGCACGGAGGCCACCGTGCTGTGCGACATCTTCCACCTGGACGTGGGCAAGGGAGATTACCTGCTGCTGTGCAGCGACGGCCTGAGCAACCTTTTAGACGACCAGGAAATTCTTTTTGAGGTCGTCCACGGCGTATATAAGCAGAACTGCTGCAAGCGCCTATTAAACATCGCCAAAAACCGGGGTGCGCCGGACAATGTCACCAGCGTGCTGATCGCCATTTGAGTACCGCGAAAGGAGCAATTTCTGAATATGGATCAATATATTGGACGGCTCTTGGACGACCGGTACGAAATTCTGGAGATCATCGGCACCGGCGGCATGGCCGTCGTCTATAAGGCGCGGGATCACCGGCTGAACCGGCTGGTGGCCGTTAAAATACTCAAGGATGAATTTGCCCGGGATGAGGAATTCCGCCGCCGGTTCCGCGCCGAGGGCGAAGCCGTGGCCATGCTGAGCCATCCCAACATCGTGCAGGTCTACGACGTTTCCGCCTCCGACAGCGCCAATTACATCGTCATGGAGCTGATCGACGGAATTTCCCTGAAGCAGTACATGGAGAAAAAAGGGGTGCTCAACTGGAAGGAGACGCTGCATTTTGCCATGCAGATCGCCAAAGGCCTGGAGCACGCCCACAGCCGGGGGATCATCCACCGGGACATCAAGCCCCATAACGTCATGGTGCTGAAAAACGGCTCCGTCAAGGTGATGGACTTCGGCATTGCCCGGGTCATGAGCAAGAGCAACACCCTGACGAAGGAAGCCCTGGGAAGCGTCCACTACATCTCCCCGGAGCAGGCCAAGGGCGGCCATACCGACAACCGTTCCGACATTTATTCTCTGGCCGTGGTCATGTATGAAATGATGACCGGCCGCCCGCCTTATGACGGGGAATCCCCCGTGGCGGTGGCCATCCAGCATATCAACGGCGGCGCGCCGCTGCCCTCCACTCTGAACCCCAACATTCCCCGGGGCTTGGAGCAGATCATCATGAAGGGCATGGCGCTGGAGGTCAACGACCGGTATACTTCCGCCACGGAGATGCTCCATGATATGGAGGAATTCCGGCAGAATCCGGATATGATCTTCGATTACCACACCATGGCGGACGACGCAACGCGGGTGCTGCCCAACCTCTCCCAGGGCATGACCACGGCGGAGAAGCTGGTGCAGGCCAAGACCGGGGCGGCTCCCGTCCGGACGTCCTCGGACAGCATCCGCCTGCACCAGAACGGCGGAGGCACCCAGGCGGGGCGGGACAATGCGTCCATCCACCGCGCCCAGCAGCGCCGCCAGGCGCAGCAGCAGCAGCGCAAGGAGGAACGCAAGGAGGAGCGCAGCCGGGTCGCCACCACGGCCATCGTGGTTTGCAGCGCCGTGACGGTGATCGCGATCCTCATCTTCCTGATGGCGCTGTTCAACGGCGCTCTGCTGAGCAAGGAGAAGGCGCTGGTGGAGGTGCCCTATCTGGAGGGAAGCGTTTATGACGAAGGCCTGGCGTCTCAGTACCCGGATTTTGTCATCAAGCTGCAGCAGCAGTACGACGATACCCGACCCAAGGGAGAAATTCTTCATACGGAGCCAACCGGCGGCAGCAAGGTGGTCAAAGGCTCGGAGCTTTGGATCACCGTCAGCTTAGGGCAGCAGCCGGAAGCCAAGACCATGGACGATTTCGTTGGTACCAGCGCGGAGGAGGCCAAGTCCATCCTGCTGGGGCAGGGGTTTGAGCCCATCACCCGCAACGAGATCAGCTATGTATACGAGGTGGGACAGGTCATCCGCACGGAGCCGTCCGCCGGCACGGAAATGACGGCGGGGCAGACGGTGTACATCTATGTCAGCACCGGCCCGGATGTGATCACGGCGAAGATGCTCAACGTGATGGGGCTGGACGTGGACAAGGCCAAGGAGCTGCTGGGTCAGGCGGGCTTCACCAACGTCAAGACCGAGGAGGTGGAGAGCCTGAAGCCCAAGGGCGAGGTCATTCACCAGTCCGCGGCGAAGAATGCGGAGATCGACGTGAACACGGAGATCGTTCTGCAAATCTCCAAAGGACCGGAGGAGACCACCGGCCCCACCCAGACCACGACCCCCAAAGATCCCAACGAGCCGGTGACCATCGGGGTGCAGTTCTCCCTGCCGGAACGGGACAAGCCGTACATTCTGAGCATTTTCCTGAACGGCAAGGAGGTCATCGAGTCCCGGGAGATCGTGCCGGGGACGTCCAGCTTCGTCTGCGACCTGACAGGCACCGGAACCCAGACCTATGACATTTACATCGACGGAGAATTCTACCAGTCCAAGGAAGTGCCGTTCAATTGAGTATGGAAAAACAGCGTACCGGGCGGATCGTCCGTTCCATCAGCGGATTTTATGACGTGCAGACGGGAGACGGGGTGGTCACCTGCCGCGCCCGGGGCATTCTGCGAAAGGAAAACTGCACGCCCCTCACCGGCGATATGGTGAACATCACCGTGGAGCGGGGAAAGGGCATGGTGGAAAAGGTGCTGCCCCGGCGCAACTGCTTTGTCCGCCCCGCCGTTGCCAACATTGACGCCCTGGTGGTATTCGCGGCCAACGTCAACCCGGTGACGGAGCCGTTTCTCATCGACCGGGTGGCGGCCATCGCGGGGGATCAGGAGGTGCCGGTCTATCTGTGCGTCAACAAGTGCGACCTTGACCCGGCGGTGGACCTGGTGCGTATCTACCGCAGCGCCGGTTTCCCCGTCATCTGCACCAGCGCCGAGACCGGCGGCGGTGTGGAGGCGCTTCGGACATTGATCCGGGGCAAGCTGGTGGCCTTCACCGGAAATTCCGGCGTGGGCAAAAGCAGCATCCTCAACCGTCTGGCGCCGGAGCTGAACCTCTCCACCGGAGAGGTTTCCGAAAAGCTGGGGCGGGGGCGGCACACTACCCGGCATGTGGAGCTGTACAGCCTGGGGGACGACACCTTCGTCATGGACACCCCCGGCTTTTCCTCCTTCGACACCGACGAAATGGACGTGATCCTTAAGGAGAATCTCCAATACGCCTTCGCGGATTTTGGAGAATACTTAGGAAAGTGCCGCTTTGACGACTGCACCCACCGCAGGGAGCCGGGCTGCGCCGTCCGGGAAGCCTGCGGGGAAGGGAAGATCGAAAAGACCCGGTATGAAAGCTACCTGAAGCTGTACGAAAAGGCAAGCCAGGTCAAAGCCTGGGAGCTGAAATAATGAAAAAGCGCTTCTGCTGGCGGCAGAAGCGCTTTTTGTAAATTCAGAACCGATTATCGTCAGGAAAATGCTCCATGATGTCCTCAACCCGGCATTGCAGGATGTTGCAGAGCTTGTCGATGGTATTGATCTCCACGTTCTCATTGTGCCGGAGCCGATTGAGCTGGGAGCGGTTTACATTATAATAGGTATAAAGATCATACTGAGAAATGCCCTGCTGCTTCATGGTCTGCCACAGACGGTCGTATTTTATCATATCCATTCCCCCTTCCTTATTTTAATACGTATTGCCCCGGATTGCAACTGAAATCGTGTCCTTATAAGAACCCCGGCGGTGGGCAGAAGAATTCTCTGTTTTTACCGAAAATAAATACAAAACTTCGTGAAAAATTCTGAAAAAGTTCTTGACAAACGGGGAAACAGATGGTATCATAATCGGGCGCGTGTAGGGAGATTCTGCGCGTGCACTGCGATGATGCGGGAGATTGCGTTGAAAAACGGTAACTTCCGCGGAGTATGTCCGGTCATCGGGCGGCTGAACTGCTTCTGGAAGCGCTGGCGTATATCGCCGGGAACGGAAGAAGGGTCGGCCTCGGTCGGCCATTTTTCATGGCTCGGAATGATACGCACGGCGGCGCGGACAATAGTGGTTCGACCGTACCCAGACACTACGCAAACTGAGTACGTAATTCAAGGAGGAAAACAAACATGGCAAACCAGATGATCCGCATCCGGCTGAAGGCTTACGATCACCAGCTGATCGACTCCAGCGCTGCAAAGATCGTGGAGACCGCAAAGCGCAACGGCGCTCAGGTTTCCGGCCCCATCCCGCTGCCCACCAAGAAGGAAGTCGTCACCATCCTTCGGGCTGTCCACAAGTACAAGGACTCCCGTGAGCAGTTCGAGCGCAGAACCCACAAGCGTCTGATCGATATCCTCAACCCCAGCCAGAAGACCGTCGAGGCTCTGATGAGCCTGGATCTTCCCGCTGGTGTTGAGATTGAGATAAAGCTGTAACGGCGCGCAAGCGAAGTTATGGCAGCCCGCACTGTCTGGCATCGGGCGGACGGGTCATGTCGGCTGGCCTCCCAATGGGCTGCCGACCAATAACCTATAAAAAAGGAGAAACCAAACCATGCAGAAAGCAATCATCGGCAAAAAAGTGGGTATGACCCAGATCTTCGATGAGAGCGGCAAGGTGATCCCTGTGACCGTCGTGGAAGCAGGCCCCTGCGTCGTTACCCAGAAGAAGACCGTTGAGACCGACGGCTACGTAGCCGTCCAGCTGGGCTTTGGCGACGTCGCCGAGAAGAAGCTCAGCAAGCCGGAGGCAGGCCACCTGAAGAAGGCCGGCGTTGCCCCCAAGAAGTACCTGAAGGAGTTCAAGCTGGACGGTGCTGCCGACATGAACGTCGGCGACGAAGTCAAGGCTGACACCTTCGCTGCCGGCGACAAGATTGACGTTACCGGCATCAGCAAAGGCCACGGCTACCAGGGCGTTGTGAAGCGCCACGGCGCAGGCCGCACCCCCATGACCCACGGCGGCGGCCCTGTCCACCGTCATGCCGGTTCTATGGGCGCATCTTCTCATCAGTCCCGTATCTTCCCCGGCAAGATCGGCGCCGGCCAGATGGGCAATGAGCAGGTCACCATCGAGAATCTGGATGTTGTGAAGGTGGATGCAGAGCTGAACATGATCGTCATCCGCGGCGCCATCCCCGGCCCCAAGGGCGGTCTGGTCTACATCCGCAACACCGTCAAGAACAACAAGGTCAAGAATGTCGAGCTCGGCATCAGCAAGAACCCGCAGAAGGCTTCCGGCAGAAATCCCCAGAAGGCTTCCGC
>DJNI01000077.1:0-2541 GCA_002436765.1 Clostridiales bacterium UBA6468 | reverse complement strand
ATATGTCCGGCAAGCTGGTTGGCGAGATCGAACTCTCCGAAGCAGTTTTCGGCATCACCCCCAATGCGTCTGTGGTTCATGACGCTGTCAAGAACCATCTGGCCAACAAGCGTCAGGGCACCCAGAGCGCTCTGACCCGCGCTGAGGTTTCCGGCGGCGGCCGTAAGCCCTGGCGTCAGAAGGGCACCGGCCGGGCTCGTCAGGGCAGCACCCGTGCTCCCCAGTGGACCCACGGCGGCATCGTGTTCGCCCCCAAGCCCCGCTCCTACAGCTACACCCTGAATAAGAAGGCCAAGCGCCTGGCGCTGAAGAGCGTCCTGAGCGCCAAGGCTTCCGAGGCAAATATCGTGGTCATCGACGCCATCAAGATGGACGCCCCCAAGACCTCCGAGTTTGCCAAGTTCCTGAAGGCCGTGGGCTGCGAAGGCAAGACCCTGGTCGTCACCGCCGCCGCCGACCGGAACGTGGTAAAGTCCGGCCGCAACATCCCCGGCTGCGAGGTCACCTTCGCCGGCGTGCTGAACGTTTACGACGTGCTGAACGCCACCAAGCTGGTGGTTGACAAGGCTGCTCTGGCCACGATTGAGGAGGTATTCGCATAATGAACGCTTACGATATCATCAGAAGACCTGTCATCACCGAGCAGTCCATGGAGTCTGTCGCTGACAAGAAGTACGTTTTTATGGTGGACGTGAACGCCAACAAGACCGAGATCAAGGCCGCGATCGAGCAGATTTTCGGCGTGAAGGTCGCGAAGGTCAACACCGTCCGTATGCAGGGCAAGGTCAAGCGCACCGGCGCTTATCCCGCCGGCAAGCAGGCCGCCTACAAGAAGGCTGTCATCACCCTGACCGCCAGCTCCAAGACCATCGAGTTCTTCGAGGGTATGGTCTAAACCAAATCTCAATAAAGGAGAGAAACGCAAATGGCTATTAAGACTTTCAAGCCTTACACCCCCGCCCGCAGAAACATGACTGTTTCCGCTTTCGACGGTGTTGATAAGAAGGCAAAACCTGAGCGTAGCCTGGTTGAGACCCTCAAGAAGAACGCAGGTCGCAACAGCTACGGTCACATCACCGTCCGCCATCGCGGCGGCGGCAACAAGCGCAAGTACCGCGTCATCGACTTCAAGCGTCTGAAGACCGACATGAGCGCTACCGTGCAGCGCATCGAGTACGATCCCAACCGCTCCGCCTTCATCGCGCTGATCAAGTATGAGGACGGCACGCTGAGCTACATCCTGGCTCCCTACGGCCTGAATGTGGGCGACCAGGTTCTTTCCTCCGCCAGCGCCGATATCAAGCCCGGCAACTGCCTGCCCATCGCCAACATCCCCGTCGGTACCGTGATCCACAACGTGGAGCTGCAGCCCGGCCACGGCGCTCAGCTGGTTCGTTCCGCCGGCACCGCCGCTCAGCTGATGGCCAAGGAAGGCGATCTGGCGCAGATCCGTCTGCCCTCCGGCGAGGTTCGCTACGTTCACACCAACTGCACCGCCTGCATCGGTCAGGTGGGCAACCTGGATCATGAGAACGTCCACATCGGTAAGGCCGGCCGTACCCGCCACATGGGTATCCGTCCCACCGTCCGCGGCTCCGTCATGAACCCCAACGACCATCCTCACGGTGGTGGTGAGGGCCGCGCCCCCGTCGGCCGTCCCGGCCCTGTTACCCCCTGGGGCAAGCCTGCTATGGGCTATAAGACTCGTAAGACGAAGAACCCCACCAACAAGTTCATCGTCAAGCGCAGAAACAGCAAGTAAGGAGGAAATGAAATGAGCAGAAGTATCAAGAAGGGCCCTTTCGTAGCTCCTGAGCTGTACAAGCGCGTGGAGGAGCTGAACAAGGCCGGTGACAAGAAGGTTCTGAAGACCTGGTCCAGATCTTCCACCATCTTCCCCTCCTTCGTCGGTCACACCATCGCCGTTCACGACGGCCGGAAGCACGTTCCCGTCTATATCACGGAAGATATGGTCGGCCACAAGCTGGGTGAGTTCGTTCCCACCCGGACTTTCCGCGGCCACTCCGGCAACAAGACCGCGAACGCCAAGTAAGGAGGTACGAAAATGGAAGCATTTGCATATGTTAAATTTGTCCGTATGTCTCCTCGTAAGGTCAAGCTGGTTTGTGATATGATCCGTGGTCAGGACGTCAAGACCGCCACTGCTTACCTGAGCCAGACCTCCAAGGCAGCCTGCGAGCCTATGGCCAAGCTGCTGAAGAGCGCTGTTGCCAACGCTGAGCACAACCACGGCATGAACGCTGACGATCTGTACGTCTCCACCGCCGTTGCCAATCCCGGCCCCATCCTGAAGCGCGGCCGCATTGCATCCCGCCGTGGTTTTGTACGGATCAATAAGAGAACCACTCACATCACCATCGGTGTGAGCGAGAAGGCTTAATCAGGAGGTAGCTATGGGACAGAAAGTTAATCCCCATGGACTGCGGGTTGGCGTAATCAAGGACTGGGATTCCCGCTGGTACGCCCGCGAGGACAAGGTCGGTGACCTGGTCGTCGAAGATTACAACATCCGTAAGTATC
>DJNI01000040.1 GCA_002436765.1 Clostridiales bacterium UBA6468 | reverse complement strand
CAGGTCAACACCGGGGATGGGCGAGGAGTCAAAATTTCCGCCATTCAAAAGAAGACACAAGGACTGTTAGAGGCACTCGGCGTGAATCTATTACGTAAAAATTAAGGTATCTGTGTTTTAAAGGACATGGCCGCACGGGCGGGAGTGGCCGATCGGTTCGAGATCGACTCCGCGGCGGTGAGCCGGGAGGAGATCGGCAACCCCGTTTACCCGGCCGCACGGCGGGAACTGGAACGGCACGGCGTTTTCTGTGGGAATCACACCGCACGGCAGGTGACCGCTGCGGACTTGCGGCATTTTGACCGGATTTATTATATGGATCACAGCAACGCCCGGCTTCTGAAACGGCTGCTTCCCGACGACCCGGAGAAGATCCGGCCGCTGCTTGACCGGGACGTGGCCGACCCCTGGTATACGGGGGATTTTGGCAAAACCTGGGACGACCTGGTAGAGGGCTGCACCCGGATCATGGAGGAATTTGGATGAATCGGGAAATTTTAGAGAAAAAGCTGGCGGAGCTGCCCCTGTACTGCTATCAGTTTATTGACCCGCAGGAGCTGGAATTTTCCCGGCGCGTCCGGTGGATCTGCGAGCATGAATGCCCCATGTACGGCAAAAGCTGGGCGTGTCCCCCCGGCGTCGGCAGTGTGGAGACATGTCAGGAGAAGTGTATGCGCTACAAAAACTGCCTGATGATCGCCACCGTCACGGAGGTTTCAGACATCGCCGACATCAAGCAGACCCTCGCCACCCGCGCCGACCACGAGGACATCACCAATCAGGTGGGCGGCTTCTTCCGGGAACAGGGCGTGGAACCTTATATATTGTCCACGGAATCCTGCGCCATCTGCCCCCGGTGCGCTTTCCTGGACAACCTGCCCTGCCGCCATCCGGAACGGATGCACCCCTGTGTGGAAAGCCAGGGCATCAACATTATTCCCACACTGGAGCACTGCGGGATCGAGTTCCAGTACGGGGATAACGTTGTGACCTGGATTTCCCTGCTGCTTTTCTGATACTATTTCCTGATTAAGGCATCGCCTAGCGGCGCTGCTCGTTTTGTGATTTATAAGGAAAGAAATCACAAAACACGTCTCATATGAACTCCGTGCCCTTCGGGCAATTAAAATCCTTTCCCTAGAAAAGATTTTAATTGAAGTTCAGTATGAAAACCATCCGGGCAGCGCCGTATCCATGCGGCGCTGCCCGAAATTTTTCCTGTTTTCCTATTGACAAAGAGAGAAACGCGATGTATACTGATATCAACAAATGAGCGTATGCTCATATATACACTTAATTAGGGAGGCATTCCCATGGTGAAGAAAGTATATCTGGTAGAGAATCTGGACTGCGCCAACTGCGCGTCGAAGGTGGAGGCGGCGCTGGGCGCACTCCCCGAGGTGCAGGAGGCGGTGCTTACCTACGCCACGAGGCAGCTTCGGATCACCGCCGAAGACCCGGACGCTCTGCTCCCCAAGCTGCAGGAGGTCGCCCGAAAGGTGGAGCCGGAGGTGAAATTCTGCCCCAGAGACGGCGCTCACAGCCATGGGGGCGAACATGCGCATCACCACGACTGCTGCTGCGGTCACGACCATGAGCATCACCACGATCACGACCACGAAGACGAGCATCATGAGCATGAACATACCCACGCGCACGGCGGCGAGGAATCGGAAGACCTGAAGCCGATCCTGGTTGGCGCGGTTCTGTTTGTGGTGGGGCTGGTGCTGGAGCATTTCGGACTTACCTGGCTGACGCTGGGCGTGTGCCTGGTGGCCTATGTCCTGCTGGGCAAGGAGGTCGTTGAGACGGCCGTCAGGAACCTTGCCCGGGGTCAGATGCTGGACGAGAACTTCCTGATGGCTCTTGCCTCCATCGGCGCCTTCTTCATCGGCAGCTTTACCGAGGCGGTGGGCGTCATGCTGTTTTACCGCGTGGGCGAATACTTTGAAGACAGAGCCGTCGCCCGCAGCCGCAGCCAGATCATGGAAGCCGTTGACCTGCGCCCCGAGGTGGTGCAGCTGGTGGATGGGGAAACGGTGCGGGAGATCCCTGCCGGGGAAGCAAAGATCGGCGACATCGTACTGGTTCGTCCCGGCGACCGGATCCCGCTGGACGGCATTGTGGTCAGCGGCAGCAGCCGCATTGATACCGCCCCCATCACCGGCGAGCCGGTGCCGGTTCCCGTGGCCGAAGGAGACGGCGTGGTTTCCGGCTGCGTCAATACCGCAGGTCAGCTAACCGTCCGGGTGGAAAAGCCTCTGTCCGAATCCATGGTCACCCGCATTCTGGACAGCGTGGAAAATGCCGCCGCCAGCAAGCCCAAGATCGACCGCTTTATAACCCGATTTGCCCGGGTCTACACCCCCGTCGTGGTGGGCATCGCCGTGCTGACGGCGATCATCCCCTCCCTCGTTACAGGCGACTGGAACAAGTGGGTCTACACCGCCCTGACATTTCTGGTCATGAGCTGCCCCTGCGCGCTGGTCCTCAGCGTGCCGCTGGCCTTCTTCGCCGGTATCGGCGCGGGCGGCAAGCGGGGCATCCTCTTTAAGGGCGGTCAGTCCATGGAGGCCATGGGCAAGATCAAGGCCGTCATCATGGATAAGACCGGCACCATCACCAAGGGCGACTTTACCGTGCAGAAGATCGTAGGCGGCGACGAGCTGCTTTCGCTCTGCGCAAGCTGCGAGCAGCAGTCCACCCACCCCATCGCCGAGAGCATCGTCGCGGCGGCCAGGGCGCGGAATATGGAGCTTCGCCGTCCCGAGGAGCTGGAGGAGCTGGCCGGCCGGGGCATCCGGGCGAAGCTGGACGGCAGGGAAATTCTCTGCGGCAACGGGCAGCTGCTGACGGAGGAGGGTGTGACCTTCCCCAAGTCCAAGGAATACGGTACCAAGGTGCTGGTGGCGGTGAACGGCGTCTATCGGGGCTACCTGCTCATTGCCGACACCATCAAGACCGGCGCGGAGAGCGCCGTCCGCGCCCTGCGGGATTACGGAATCGAGGCCGTGATGCTCACCGGTGACGCCGAGGAATCGGCCAAGGCCGTTGCCGGAGCCGTCGGCATCCGGGAGGTTCACGCAGGGCTGCTGCCCCAGCAGAAGCTTGAGCGGCTGCAATCCATCCGGGAGGCCAAGGGCGCGGCCATGTTCGTCGGCGACGGCATCAACGACGCCCCCGTGCTGGCCGGCGCGGACGTGGGCGCGGCCATGGGCAGCGGCGCGGACGCGGCCATCGAGGCGGCGGACGTGGTGTTCATGACCTCCGACGTGGCGGCGGTGCCACAGGCGCTGCGCATTTCCAGACAGACCGCCCGGATCGCCTGGGAGAACGTGGTGTTCGCGCTGGCGGTGAAGCTGGCCGTCATGATCCTGGGTCTGTGCGGCTACGCCTCCATGTGGCTGGCTGTGATCGCCGACTCCGGCGTGGCAATGCTGTGTGTTCTCAACTCCATCCGCATCCTGTACAAGAAGTAAAATCCGGAGAAATTGACGGCGCCGTTGCCTTTTTGGCGGCGGCGCTGCTTCCGTTCCGTGGAAAACCTGCCGCCGGATTCAGAGGGCGACTGAAAATATCACCAAAACGGCCAATCCAAAATTGTGGAATATGCAGAACTTTCAAAAAGGGCGAAAATTATAGTTGCACTTTTGGATAAAGTGCGCTATGATGTTGACATGGAAACGTTGGAATCGTTTCCAAACCACCATCCGGCTCAGCCGGAACGAAAATAGGAGGAAATACGAATGAAAAAGCTGATTGCATTGCTGCTGGCAGTTGTCATGGTGATGGGTCTGGCCGCCTGCGGCTCCGAGACCACCACCGAGACCAAGGCTCCCACCGAAGCCGATGTCAGCGCCACCACTGCTGCCGCGACCGAGGCTCCCGCCGCGACCGGCTCCGTTTACTACCTGAACTTCAAGCCCGAAGCAGACGGCGCTCTGCAGGAGCTGGCTAAGCTCTACACCGAGACCACCGGCGTCCCCGTTAAGGTTGTTACCGCTGCTTCCGGCACCTACTCCGACACCCTGACCGCGCAGATGGGCAAGGACGGCGCTCCCACCATCTACAACATCGGCAACATGTCCGGTCTGAAGGACTGGGACGAGTACGCTCTGGATCTGACCGGAACGGCTCTGGCCGGTGAGCTGACCACCAACGACTTCAACCTCTACAACGAGGCCGGTGAGCTGAAGGCTATGGGCTACTGCTTCGAGTCCTTCGGCATCATCGTCAACAAGACCCTGCTGGAGAAGGCCGGTCACTCCCTGGACGAGATCAAGGACTTCGCTTCTCTGAAGGCCGTTGCCGACGACATCCACGCCCGCGCTTCCGAGCTGGGCTTCGACGCCTTCTCCTCCGCCGGTCTGGATAGCTCCTCTTCCTGGCGGTTCTCCGGTCACCTGGCCAACATGCCCCTGTTCTACGAGTTCCGCGACGACAACGTGACCGAGCAGCCCGCCGAGATCAAGGGTACCTACCTGGACAACTTCCGCCAGATCTGGGATCTGTACATCACCGACACTGCCGCTGACGCCAAGACCCTGACCACCAGCACCGGCGACCAGTCCGAGGCTGAGTTCGGCGAAGGCAAGGCTGTCTTCTATCAGAACGGCACCTGGGAGTACGCGAACCTGACCTCCGCCGACAAGTTCGGCATGAGCGGCGACGAGCTTGCCATGATCCCCATCTACTGCGGCGTTGCAGGCGAGGAGAAGGCCGGCCTGTGCTCCGGCACCGAGAACTGCTGGGCCGTGAACAGCCAGGCGTCCGAGGAAGATCAGAAGGCTTCTCTCGACTTCCTGTACTGGCTGGTCACCGATCCCACCGCTTCTCAGAAGATGGTCGACACTCTGGGCGCCCTGCCCTTCAAGAGCTGCCCTGAGTCCACCAACACCTTCCTGGCCGATGGCAACGAACTGCTGGCAAAGGGCAACTACAACGTCTCCTGGGCATTCAACTACACGCCCAACGTGGACTCCTGGAGAGCTACCGTTGTCACCGCTCTGGCCGCTTACTCCGCTGATCCCACCGACGCCAACTGGGAAGCCGTTAAGACCGCCTTTGTTGACGGCTGGGCCATCGAGTACCAGACTGTGAACGGCTGATCCGAACAAAACAACTGAAACCCAAAGGGGCGGGCGGTAAGCCCGCCCCTTTGAATGTCCCGGCCTGCACAGGGTGGGAGGGTGCGTCGGCACCACGCGGATGCAGCCTCCTGTCCTGCGCGGCAGTACCGGAACGGTGTGCCGTTCTCACAGTAAGAGCAACCCCATACAATATAGTAAAATACAGGAAAGCGAGGGAATCCCATTGAGCAAGAAAAATGACGGCGCCGGCCTGAACAGCCGATTGATCCGCCGCCCCATTCAGCGGTGGGCGCCGCTGTTCATTCTCCCTGTGTTTGCCGCCTTCTGCATCGGCTTTGTGTGGCCGTTTTTGCAGGGCATCTACCTGTCCTTCTGCAACTTCAACATTCCCAAGGACGCAAAGTGGGTCGGCCTGGGCAACTACGCCAAGATCTGGACGGATGTGGGCTTCTGGAACGCCTTCAGGAACACCGCATTTTTCGCCGTCGTCTCCATCATTCTGATCAACGTGCTGGCCTTCTTCATTGCCTATGCCCTGACCCAGAAGATGCGCGGCTCCAACGTGTTTCGCACCGTGTTCTTCATGCCCAACCTGATCGGCGGCGTGGTGCTGGGCTATATTTGGAGCATGATCTTCGACGGCATTCTGCGGAACTATTCCACCTACCTCACCGCCAACGCCACCTACGGCTTCTGGGGCCTGGTCATTCTGGTGGCCTGGCAGCAGATCGGTTACATGATGATCATTTACATCGCCGGGCTTCAGGCCGTATCCGGCGATATGCTGGAGGCCGCCGAAATCGACGGCGCCAGCGGCAGCCAGACGCTGTTCAAGGTCATCATCCCCAACGTGATGCCCTCCATCACCACCTGCACCTTCCTGACCCTGACCAATTCCTTCAAGCTGTTCGACCAGAACCTGGCGCTGACCGGCGGTCTGCCCAGCGTCATCCAGGACGGTGCGAAGTTCAACCAGACCGAGCTGCTGGCGCTGAACATTTACTCTACCTATAACATCAACAAGAATTGGCACGGCGTTGCCCAGGCAAAGGCTGTCATCTTCTTCATTCTGGTGGCCGTTCTGGCCATTGCCCAGCAAGCCGCGACCCGCAGCAAGGAGGTGCAGCAGTGATGCGTAAAGACGGTACGAAAATCAGAAAGTATTCCACGGGCAGCACGGTGCTGACCATCGCCTTCGTGCTGATCTGCCTTGCGTGGATCATGCCCGTTTTCGAGGTCGTCATCAACTCTGTCAAGTCCAATAACGCCATCAACCTGGACGTGTTTGCCCTGCCCAATTCGGATAGCTTTGTGTGGTTCGATAACTACGTCAAGGGCATGACCTTCGGCAACTACCCCTTCCTGCGGTCTGCGGGCTACAGCCTGTTCATCAGCGTGGTCTCTACGTCTCTGATCCTGGTGTGCTGCTCCATGGCGGCGTGGTACATTGCCCGGGTGCAGAGCGGCTTTGCCAAGTTCTTCTACTATCTGTGCCTGTTCTCCATGATCGTCCCCTTCCAGATGGTCATGTTCACCCTGACCTCCACCGCCGACTCTCTGAAGCTGAACACCCCCTGGACGATCCCCGTGGTCTACCTGGGCTTCGGCGCAGGTCTTGCCATTTTCATGTTCGTGGGCTTCGTCAAGAGCCTGCCTCTGGAAATCGAGGAGGCGGCGTCCATTGACGGCTGCGGCCCCGTGCGCACCTTCTTCAACGTGGTGCTGCCCATGCTGAAGCCCACCCTCATTTCCGTGGGTATTCTGGAGCTGATGTGGGTCTGGAACGATTACCTTCTGCCTTACCTGGTTCTGGATATCACCAAGTACCGCACCATCCCCATCCACGTCCAGTATCTGAAGGGCAGCTACGGCACCGTGGATCTGGGCGCGACCATGGCGGTTATCATGATGGCGATCCTGCCCATCATCATTGTCTACCTGTTCTGCCAGAAGTACATCATCAAGGGTGTCGCTGCCGGCGCGGTGAAGGGCTAAGCTCCCTCAACTGATTTTTACCCACCGGCTGTATAAACAGCCGGTGGGCGTTTCAAAAATTCCCAAGAAGAGAGGGCGGCGGATGCCATGACCATCAAAGACCTGGCTGCCAAGACCGGCTATGCCGTCGGCACCGTTTCCCGGGCGCTGAACAACCATCCCAACGTCAGCGAACAGGCGAGACGGGTGATTCTGGAGGCCGCCGCCGAAAGCGGCTTTCAGCTGAACGTCAATGCCAAGCAGCTCAAGCAGCACCATTCCACCACCGTTCTGGTGGTGGTCAAGGGCATCGGCAACGAGCTGTTCGGGGAGATGGTGGAGTCCATCCAGACCCTGATCGCCCAGACCCGCTACCAGCTGGTGGTGGACTACATGGACGAGGACGAAAATGAGGTGCGCAGAGCCGCGCAGCTGTGCCGGGAAAAGAAGCCCCTGGGCATTCTGTTCCTCGGCGGCAACAACGAGAACTTTATCCGGGACTTCGGGGGCATCGACGTTCCCTGCGTTCTGGTCACCAACGACGCTTCCATGCTGTCCTTTGGCAACCTGTCCAGCGTCTCCACCGACGACCGGGAGGCCGCGTGCAGCGCCATGGATACGCTGATTCGTCTGGGGCACAGCCGCATCGCCATCATCGGCGGCGACCGTACCGTTTCCGATACCAGCCGCCTGCGTTACGAGGGCTGTATGCAGTCCTTTGCGGCTCACGGCATTCCCTTCGACCCCCAGCGGGATTATCAGGGCGTGCGCTATTCCTACCACGCGGGCTATCAGGCCACCAAGGCACTGCTGGATAAGGGCTGCCGGTTCACGGCGATCTTCGCCACCGCCGACGTGATGGCCATCGGCGCCATCCGCGCCCTGCAGGACAACGGTCTGCGGGTGCCGGAGGACGTGTCGGTCATGGGCGTGGACGGTCTGCCCCTGAGCAGCTTCCTGGTGCCGAGACTGGCCACCGTCCGCCAGACCGTTTCCCTGCTGGCAAAGCGCAGCGTGGAAATTCTGCTGGGGAATATTGAGCGGAACGTGCCCGCCTGCCACGAGACGGTGCCCTTTGAAGTCCTCTCCCGGGAGAGCGTGCGGGAAATTTCACATTGACATTCCATGAAAATGCTCAATTCTGAATTGCGCATTTTCATGGAACGATCACATATCCAATTAAGGAGACCATTGCAATGCGCGAAAGCGGAATTTTGATGCATATTACCTCCCTGCCGGCCCCCTACGGCATCGGCACCATGGGAAAGGACGCCTATGCCTTTGTGGACTTCCTGGTGAAGGCCGGGCAGCGGTACTGGCAGATCCTGCCCCTGACCCCCACGGGCTACGGCGATTCCCCCTACCAGTCCCTGGGCGCCTGCGCGGGCAACCACTATCTCATCGATCTGGACACGCTGGCAGACGAGGGACTGCTGAAAAAAGAGGAAATTCAGAACGTTTCTTGGGGAAATAACCCGAAACGGGTGGATTTCGGCGCCATGTATGCCCACCGGATGGCGGTGCTGCGGCTGGCGTTCCAGCGGTTTGCGCCGGATGAAACCTACGAGGCCTTCGTAGAGCAGAACCGGAGCTGGCTGGAGGACTACGCCCTGTTCATGGCGCTGAAAGGCAGCTTAGGCGGCAAGCCCTGGCTGGACTGGCCGGAAGATCTGCGGCTGCGCAAAGCGGACGCGCTGGCGGAAAAGCGCCGGGAGCTGTCCGAGGAAATCGGGCTTCAATACTTCGTTCAGTACGAATTTGACAGGCAGTGGAAGGCGCTGCGCGGCTACGCCAACGCCAAGGGCGTTCGCATCATCGGCGACGTTCCCATTTACGTCCCGCTGGATTCGGCGGACGTGTGGGCGAACCCGGAGCTGTTCCAGCTGGACGAACGCCGTCATCCGAAGCGGGTGGCGGGCTGCCCCCCGGATTCCTTCACCGCGGACGGTCAGCTCTGGGGTAACCCCATTTACGACTGGAAAAAGATGGCGCAGACCCATTACTCTTGGTGGATCCAGCGCCTGACGGCTGCCGGAAAGCTGTACGACGTGATCCGCCTGGATCATTTCCGTGGCTTTGAAAGCTACTGGTCGGTGCCCGCAGGGGATACCACCGCCCGGAACGGCAAGTGGGTGAAAGGCCCCGGAATGGATTTCATCCGTGCCATTCGGCAGGCTCTGCCCAACCTGGAATTTATCGCCGAGGATCTGGGCTTTGTCACCCCGGAGGTGCGGAAATTGCAGCAGGACTCCGGCTATCCCGGCATGAAGGTTCTGGAATTTGCCTTCGACTCCCGGGAGGAAAGCGACTATATGCCCCACCTGTACCCCGTGGACTCCGTGTGCTACACCGGCACCCACGACAACGTGACATTGAAGCAGTGGTTTGACGAAGCCGCGCCGGCAGACGTGGCCTGCGCGAAGGCATACCTGGGCTTAAACCGGGAGGAGGGCTATATCCGGGGCATGATCCGGGGCTGCATGGGCTCCGTGTCCCGGCTGTGCGTGGTGCAGATGCAGGACTACTTAGAGCTTGGCAAGGAAGCCCGGATGAACTTCCCCGGCACGCTGTCCAGCGCCAACTGGACGTGGCGCGGGGAAAAGGGCTTCGACTCCGACGCTCTGGCCGCGAGAATCTACGCGACGACCAAGCTCTACGGACGGGCGGGAAAATAACGGATTTCCCTTGCGGAGCAAGGAAAATCCGCCGCATACGGAATATAACGGAATTACACCGGGAACCGGGATTTTGTCCAGGTTCCCGGTTGATTTTTTGGAAGGGTTTTTTCTTGCATCGGCAGGGATTTTTCCGAAAAAACGGCACAAATTATGCGGGTTTCTGCATTTTTCACAAAATTCTTTTCCAATGTCCTTTTTTTATGTGAATACTATAAAAAGTTGAAAATTAACGATTTTTCCGATTGATTTTACTGCCCGTTTGACTTACAATATAGGGCGAGCGGATTTTGAGAAAACAGTCCGACGCGACTGCCACCGGGGTGAAATGCATGCTGAATATTGTTCTGGTGGAGCCGGAGATCCCGCAGAATTGCGGGAACATCGCCCGCACCTGCGCCGCAACAGGCAGCCGACTGCACCTGATCCGGCCGCTGGGCTTTGACATCTCCGAAAAGGCCGTCCGCCGTGCGGGTCTGGATTACTGGCACATGGTGGAGGTTCGGGACTACGAAAATCTGGAGGACTTTTTCGCGAAGAATCAGGTGGAGGAAATGTGGTGCCTGTCCACGAAAGCGCCCAGGAGCTACACCGAGGCCGCTTTTCACGACGGCTGCTACCTGTTTTTTGGCAAGGAGACCAAGGGACTTCCGGAGGACTTCCTTCGGGCGCACTACGACGCATGTGTTCGCATTCCCATGCGTCCGGATGCCCGGAGCCTGAATCTGAGCAATGCGGTTGCCGTCACCGTCTACGAGGCACTGCGTCAGCTGTCGTTTCCCAATTTGCGCGACTTCGGTAAAATGCGGGAGTGACCTCCCGAGGATATGGAGGAATTATCATGAACTACAATAAGAAGTCCATCGAGGACATCGACGTAGCCGGCAAGCGGGTCCTGTGCCGCTGCGACTTCAATGTTCCCACCAAGAACGGCGTCATCACCTCCGACAAGCGGATCGTCGCCGCCATGCCCACCATCCGGTATCTGGTTGACCACAACGCCAAGGTCATCCTCTGCTCTCACATGGGCAAGCCCAAGGGCGAGTGGAAGCCCGAGCTGAGCCTGAAGATCGTGGCCAAGCGCGTAAGCGAGCTGCTGGGCAAGGAAGTCATCATGGCCGCCGACGTGGCAGGTCCGGACGCCAAGGCCAAGGCCGCCGCGCTGAAGGACGGCGACGTGATGATGCTGGAGAACACCCGTTTTGAGAAGGGCGAGACCAAGAACGACCCCGAGCTGAGCAAGGCTCTGGCCTCCATGGCGGACATTTTCGTCAACGACGCCTTCGGCACCGCCCACCGCGCCCATTCTTCCACCGCCGGTGTGGCCGATTACCTGCCCGCCGTCAGCGGCTTTTTGGTTCAGAAGGAAGTTTCCATCATGGGCAAGGCCCTGTCCGACCCTGAGCGTCCCTTCGTTGCGGTCCTGGGCGGCGCGAAGGTCTCTGACAAGCTGAACGTCATCAATAACCTGCTGGAAAAGGTGGACACCCTGATCATCGGCGGCGGCATGGCCTACACCTTCCTGGCCGCCAAGGGCTACGCCGTGGGTAAGTCCCTGCTGGACGAGAGCAAGATCGACTACTGCAAGGACATGATGGCCAAGGCGGAAGCCAAGGGCGTCAAGCTGCTCCTGCCGGTTGACGTGGTCGTCGCCGATTCCTTCCCCGACCCCATCGACGGCCCCATCGACGTCACCACCGTTGACGCCGATGCCATCCCCGCCGACAAGGAAGGTCTGGACATCGGAGAGAAGACCTGCGCTCTGTTCGCTTCCGCCGTGAAGGACGCCAAGACCGTGGTCTGGAACGGCCCCATGGGCGTGTTTGAGAATCCCACTCTGGCCAAGGGCACCATCGCCATGGCGCAGGCTCTGGCAGATTCCAGCGCCACCACCATCGTCGGCGGCGGCGACAGCGCTGCGGCCTGCGAGCAGCTGGGCTTTGCCGACAAGATCACCCACATTTCCACCGGCGGCGGCGCTTCCCTGGAATTCCTGGAAGGCCTGGAGCTGCCCGGTATCGCCTGCCTGGAAGACAAATAATTCGGGAATCGAGTTTCTATTAAGGAAGCTCTGATTAAATCGACGAGAGCCGACAGCGAGAGATTTTTCTCTAGCCGAAGGGTTCAAAAGCGGAGGAATACTNNGTATGTATTTCCCGTTTTTGAAGCCGCACGGATAGAGAAAAAGATCCGCTGCTCGGCCGAAGACGATTTATTCAGAGATTCCCTACATCCCTACCAATAAAAGGAGAAATGGAATCATGAACAGAAAATACCGCAAGACCGTTATTGCCGGCAACTGGAAGATGAACAAGACCCCCTCCGAGACCAAGGAGTTTATGACCCAGCTGAAGACCATTCTGCCCAAGGGCCGCTGGTGCGACGTGGCTCTGTGCGTTCCCGCCGTGTGCATTCCCGCCGCTGTCCGCGCCATGCGGGAGACCCGGGTAGGCATCGGCGCCGAGAACTGCAACGCCAACCCCTCCGGCGCTTACACCGGTGAGATCGCCACCAACATGCTGGTGGACGCCGGCTGCAAGTACGTCATCATCGGCCACTCCGAGCGCCGCGCCATGGGCGAGACCGACGCCGATGTCAACGCCAAGGTTCTGGCTGCCCTGAATGCCGGCCTGACCCCCATCATGTGCTGCGGCGAGAGCCTTGAGCAGCGCCAGAGCGGCATCACCACCGAGTGGATCACCATGCAGATCAAGCTGGGTCTGGCTGGTGTCCCCGAGGACAAGATCCGCAAGGTCATCATCGCCTACGAGCCCATCTGGGCCATCGGCACCGGCCTGACCGCCACCCCTGAGCAGGCGGAAGAGGTCTGCGAGAATATCCGTACCGTGGTGCGCAAGCTGTACTCCTCCAAGAACGCCCGCGCCATCTCCATCCTGTACGGCGGCTCCATGAACGACAAGAACGCCTTCGAGCTGCTGGCACAGCCCGACATCGACGGCGGTCTGATCGGCGGCGCGTCTCTGGTTCCCGAGAAGTTTGTCAAGATCATTGAGGCTGCCAATCAGCCCACCGTGTAACTTTACCCTGTAAAGATGGGCAGCCGCGAAAAAGCGGCTGCCCATCTTTGCCCCTTATTTCGATTGGAGGTGTATTGATGAAGACACTTCTTCTGTCCGCGCAGGACAAGGCCACCCCGGAAATTGCCGCGAACCTGATCCGTCAGGGTGAGCTGGTGGCAATCCCCACGGAGACGGTTTACGGTCTGGGCGCAAACGGTCTGGACGAAGCCGCCGTGACGAAAATTTTTGAAGCCAAGGGCCGTCCTCAGGACAACCCCCTCATTCTGCATATCTGCGGCGCGGAGCAGATCGAGCTGTTCTGCCACGACGTACCTGGGGTGGCCTACGAGCTGGCGAAGAAATTCTGGCCGGGGCCGCTGACCATGGTGCTGCCCGCCCGGGACTGCGTTCCCCGGCGCACCACCGGAGGCCTGAGTACCGTGGCCGTCCGCTGCCCGGACAACGCCGTGACCCGGGAGATCATCCGCCT
>DJNI01000045.1:4994-6778 GCA_002436765.1 Clostridiales bacterium UBA6468 | reverse complement strand
GAACAGCTGCAAATAGATCATTGGGCGTTCCTCCTTTGCGTAATCACGGTGCGGACGACGCCGATGGCGATGCAGGCCAGAATGATGTACACCGCATTGACCTTGTAAACGTAGGTCGCTATGAATGCGGTTAACATAACAACGATAGAGAGGACGGATCTCTGTTTCAGCACGCCGCCGCCCATGTCGATCACCACGGAGGCGATGACCGCCCCCACACCGGCCTGCATACCGGAAAGGACGCTGCCGACGACATAGTTGTCCCGGAACAGCTCGTAAAAATAGGAGATCACCGTAATAATGAGAAACGGCGGGATGATGGTTGCCACAATGGCGGTGACAGCGCCGAGAATCCCCGCCAGCTTGAAGCCCACCACAATCGCCCCGTTGACGGCGATGGCGCCGGGGGCGGACTGGGCGATGGCGATGAGATCCAGCATCTCGTCCTCCTGAATCCAGTGCAGCTCATCCACAAATTTCTGCTTCATCAGGGTAACGATGACGTAGCCGCCGCCGAAGGTAAACGCGCTTAAATACAGCGTGGAGAAAAATAATTTCGCCAGAATTTTCTTTTTGTCGGTCATAATCTGCCTCCTCATAGCCCCAGTTTACCAGCACTTGACTTATTTGTAAAATAGAATTATGATATGAAATACATATAAAAAATAATATGAACGGAGGACGGCTATGACACTGCGGCACATGAAAATTCTGGTGGAGGTCTACCGCCGGAACAGCGTGACGAAGGCTGCCCAGGCGCTGCACCTGTCCCAGCCCTCGGTGAGTCTGGCGCTGCGGGAACTGGAGGACTACTACGGCGTGGCGCTGTTCGAGCGGGTGGGACACCGGATATCCCCCACGGAGTGCGGCCGGGAATTTTACGGCTACGCCGTCCACGTGGTGTCGCTGATGGACGAGCTGGAAAAGCGGATGCGCAACTGGGACGCCATCGGCACCGTCCGCATCGGGGCGACGGTCACCATCGGCACCTATCTTCTGCCGGCGCTGGTGCGGCGGTATCAGGCGGAATTTCCGGCGCTGCACGTAGACGTGCAGGTTTGCCCCGCCGGTCAGGTGGAGCAGCTGGTACTGGACAACCGCATTGACCTGGGGCTGATCGAGACCCAGCCGGAGCATGAGGAGCTGGCAGCCGTCCCTTTTTCCCGGGACGAGCTGCAGGCCATCGTGCCGCCGGATTCCCCCCTGGCTGGGCGGGGGGAAGTGACCATTCAGGAGCTGGCGCGGTTCCCCTTTCTCATGCGGGAGCCGGGGAGCGCCGGGAGAAAGGCGCTGGACGGGTATCTGGCGCTGCACCGGCTTTCGGTGCAGCCCGCCTGGGAAAGCGTCAGCACCCAGGCGCTGATCAAGGCCGTCGTGGAGGGGCTGGGCGTGGCGGTGCTGCCGAAGCTGCTGATCCAGCAGGACGTTGCCGCTGGCAACGTCGTTCCGCTGACGCTGAAAGAACCGCTGCGGCGAACTTTAAATATCGTCTACCACAAGCGGAAATACCTCTCCGAAAGTATGCAGCGCTTCATCGCCCTGTGCCGGGAGACGGAGGAACGGTAATATTTTTTTAGGGTCTATCTGAAAACCGTCAACATGCCCAAACAGCGGGGTTTTTCTGCCTGCTGCGCGCCATTTCTCCTTGCAATACACAAAGTATTCCTGCGAAAAATGGCTTCATCAGGCGAAAAATGCCTCGCTGTCGGTCATATTTCCGGTTTTCGGTTAGACCCTAAGGAACCTCTGAATAAATCGCCTGCGACTGTGAGCGGATCTTTTCC
>DJNI01000045.1:0-4919 GCA_002436765.1 Clostridiales bacterium UBA6468 | reverse complement strand
AATCTCTCGCCCACAGTCCTTGTCGATTTAATCAGAGCTTCCCTAATTCAGAGGCCCCTTAGTATTACTCATGATTCCGCGCTGAACAGGATGCGGTCATTGCTGACGCCCTGCTCGTGAAATACCTTCAATAGCTGCTCCGTGGTCATGTTCTCCCGCTCCGCGCCCGCCAGCTCCAAGACGATCCGGCCGTTGTTCATCATAATGGTACGGTTGCCCAGAGACAGCGCCGAGGGGATGTTGTGGGTGATCATCAGGCAGGTGATGTGGTTCTCCGCCACGATCTTTTTCGTCAGGGCAAGCACCTTTTCCGCCGTGGCGGGGTCGAGGGCGGCGGTGTGTTCGTCCAGAAGCAGCAGCTTGGGGGTCACCAGCGTCGCCATCAGCAGCGTCAGCGCCTGACGCTGACCGCCGGACAGCAGACCCACCGGGTGATCCATCCGATCCTCCAGCCCCAGCTCCAGCTGTGCCAGCTTTTCCCGGAATCCGGCGCGGTCCTTCGCCGTGACCACGGAGAAGGGCGACCGCTTTTCCGACGCCCGCAGATAGGCCAGCGCCAGATTTTCCTCGATGGTCATGCTGGGCGCGGTGCCCTTCAGGGGATCCTGGAACAGGCGGCCGATGAATTTGCTGCGCTTGTAATCCGGAAGATTGGTGATATTCTGCCCGTCCAGGCGGATGGTACCCTCGTCCACCACGAAGGAGCCGGCGATCGCCCCGAACAGGGTGGATTTGCCCGCGCCGTTGGAGCCGAGAATGGTGACGAAATCGCCGGCGTCCAGATGCAGGTCAACACCGTTCAGGGCTTTTTTCTCGTTGACGGTGCCGGGGTTGAAGGTTTTGGAAATGTGACTGATCTGTAGCATCAGGCTTTCCCTCCTTTGGCTGCGGGGCGGACTGCGGATTTGATGGCCGGCAGGCCGATGGCCAGCGCCACGATGACGGCGGAGATCAGCTTCAGGCATTCGCTGGGCAGATCGAGCCGCAGGGCAATGGCGATGATGAACCGGTAGAGAACGGAGCCGAGGATCGCCCCCAGCGCCTTCATCCAGGTCTTCCCCTTGGGCATCAGGGTCTCGCCGATGATCAGGGAGGCCAGGCCGATGATGACCATGCCGGTGCCGAGGTTGATGTCGGCGGTCTTCTGGTACTGCGCCAGCACCGCGCCGCTGAGGGCGGTCATGGCGTTGGACAGGCACAGCCCCACGGTGACGGTAAAGGCCGTGTTGATGGAGGATGCCCGCACCATGTCCGGGTTATCCCCGGTGGCGCGGATGGAAAGCCCCAGCCGGGTTTTCAGGAACAGCGTCAGCAATACCCCGACGGCGACGGTGAGCACCGCCGCGGGGATCAGCTTGTAAAAGCTCCCAAGGTAGGGCTTTACCAGGGAAAACATGGTATCGGCCTTCACCATATTGACGTTGGAGGAAAAGCCCATCACCGCCAGATTCACGGTGTACAGTCCGGTGTTGGTGATGATACCGGCGAGAATGGAGGGAATTTTCAGCTTCGTCTGCAAAAAGGCCGTGATGAACCCGGCGCAGGCGCCCGCGATCATGGCGGCGGGAAGCGCCAGCAAAGGGTGCCCCGCCACGGCGATGGTGGCGGACACGGCGCAGCCCAGAGTGAACGCGCCGTCGGTGGTCATGTCGGCGATGTTCAATATCCGGAAGCTGAGAAACAGCGCCAGAGCGACCAATGCGTAAATACAGCCCAGCTCCAGCGCGCTCATGATAACGGCGGTTGAGATCATGGTTGACCCCTCCTTCTAAAAACAGCATAGTGGGGAGTGGCGGTGCCACTCCCGGGGAAGATTCGGTAAGATTTTTTTCACATTACCGGGAGGGGCACCGCCCCTCCCGGTTGCGTGTAATTATTCGCCGGTCTTGACTTCCACAACGGTGTTGGCCATGGAAGCGAAAACGCTGTAGTCAATGCCCAGAATAGCGGCAGTCTCGGTGTTGACGGTGATGATGCCGCCGTCCATCACGTGAAATTCGGGGACCGCGCCGCCCAGCAGGATGTCCATGGCCATGCTTGCGGTGTAGGTGCCCAGCTCGGTGTAGTTGACGCCGCAGGTGGCGAAGGCGCCGGCGGCCACGAAGGAATCCGCGCCGGTGTAGTGGGGGATGCCCGCCTCGTTCAGAATCTCAGCGACGGTGACTTCGGCGGCCATGACCACGTTATCGGTGGGGGTGAAGACCGCGTCCACACGACCGACCATGGAGGCGGCGGCTTCTACGATCTCACCGCTGGTGTTGCCGGTCTTTTCCACGATGTCAATGTTCTTTCCCTGGAGATAGGCCTTGGCTTCCGCAATGGGCATTGTGGAGTTGGCCTCGGAGTTGGAATACAGCAGGCCGACGGTCTTGATGTCGGGGTTGACGGCCAGCATCATGTCCAGGATGAAGGCGGTATTCAGGGCGTCGGAGGTGCCGGTGACGTTATCCAGTCTGGTCAGGCCAGCGGATTCAGGGTCGGAGATGGCGGCGTACACAATGGGAATGTCGGTGCCGTCGGCGGCGGTGACCATGCACTGGGCGGCGAGGGTGGCGATGGGGATGATGAGGTCAACGCCGTCGCCTACCACCTGCGCGCCGATCTGGTTCAGGACGGTGGCGTCGTTCTGGCCGTTGAACTCCTGAATGTTGATCTTGACGCCCTTTTCCTCCGCCAGCGTCTGGAGCTGGGCAACGATGGCGGTGCGGATCTCATCCAGAGAAGCGTGATCCAGCTGCTGGACGATGGCAACGTTGAATTCCTGGGCTGCGGCGGTGGTATCGGCGGCGGTTTCAGCAGTCGTCGCGGAAGTGGAGGCAGCGGTAGGGGCGGCGGTTTCGGCAGTGGAGGATGCATTGCATCCGGCGAACATGGTAAGCATCATCATAACGGACAGAACCAGAGAAATAACCTTTTTCATAATAAAATACTCCTTTTTGAAATTCAAATGATTGTTGGATGGGTTTGTGGGTTCCTGCCGGGGTCGCCATCGTCTGCCTGGAGCGTACATGAGGCATTTCTCCTTTCCGAAAGTAATAAAAAAGCCCTTGTTCCCCTTGGGGGGAACAAGGACAGAAAAAACAATTTCTGCGGTACCACCTTGTTTGCCGGAAATCCGACCGCTCTGCACGGCGCCAACACGCCGTCTGCCCGTTAACGCTGGCAATGCGTCAGAAGATACTCCGGTCAACCCATTTCCCTCTGCCCTCGGCGGCCCATTTGCTGCCCCGCTTTTCGCTCTGCTCTCAGCTATGCAGAACTCTCTGTGGATGCGCCTTGCAGCTTTACTTCCGCTTCGTTGGTTTCAATTTATGTTACGCCATTTATACATCATTTGTGTACGTTTGTCAAGAACTTTTTTTCGCGTGGCGCGGACTTTTTTCAAGGAAGCTCTGATTAAACCGACAAGGACTGGCAGCGAGAGATTTTTTCTCTAGGGTGTATCTGAAAACTGTCAAAACGCCCGATCAGCGGCTCTTTTTGCCCTGTGCCGCGCCATTTTCCCTTGAAATACAGCAAGTATTCCTGCGGAAAAATGGCTTGCTCAGGACAAAAATCCCTCGCTGCCGGTCATTTCGCCAGTTTTCAGATACACCCTAGACGAAGGGTTCAAAAGTGGAGGAATACTTTGTGTATTTCCCACTTTTGAAGCCGCACGGATAGAGAAAAAGATCCGCTGTCCAGCCGCAGACGGTTTATTCAGAGTTTCCCTAATACTCCCGCACCACGGCCCTGACTACGCCGATGATCTCCGCGTTGGTGCCGTCGATGGGGCTGTAGTTGTCGTTTTCCGGCATGAGCCAGATCTTGCCGCTGCGGCAGCGCAGGCGCTTGACCGTGGCCTCGTCCTCGATCCGGGCGACCACGATCTGCCCGTCGTCAGCAGACTGCTGGGGGCGCACGACCACCTTGTCCCCGCTGAGAATACCGGCGTTGATCATGCTGTCGCCCCGAACCCGCAGGGCAAAGCACCCCGGATCGTTCCAGGGCATGGTGCCCTCCTGATTTTCCACCGCCAGAATGGGCACGCCTGCGGTGACGACGCCCACGACAGGGATCTGTCCGGGGCGGGCACCGGTGACCAGCGCCCGCTTGCGTCCCTTTGCGCCGGGGGACTGGATCAGCCCCTTGTCCTGCAGCGCCTGTAAATGGTAGCTGACGGAGGCGGTGGAGCGCAGACCCACTGCCGCCCCGATCTCCCGAACGGAGGGGGAATAGCCGTTCTCCTGAATAAATTGGTTGACATAATCCATGATCAACTGTGCTTTGTCGCTGGTTCTGGGCATAAGCATTTCCTCCCCGGGTCACCGTAGCGTCCCTTTTTGTTTATTGTAGCACATATGAGCGAAAAAAGAAAGCCCTTTTGAAAAACTTTTTTGACACTTTTTCTTTTTGGGGCGCTATACTGGTAACAGAGCCATGAAATTTGGGAGGCGGCGTTATGAACCGGGATGTGGAGCGGCAGGTATGGCAGCGGGTGCTGGGGCAGTCGGAAGCTCCCCAGGGGAGTCTCCGGCCAATGGAGCTGGAAGCGATGGAAGCGGCGGCAGTCTACCGGAGGCTGGCCGGACAATCTTCCGGGCAAAGGCGGGAGCAGCTCCGGCATCTGCACGATAGGCAGGCGGAGATTCTCGCCTGCCTGCGGGGGATCGGGCGCCTGTCCGGCTGCGGGAGCGGGAAACCCGCACAGGCTGCCGTCCCGGAGGAACCGGCGGCGAAGGCGCTGGAAAAGCGCTGTCACTGCGCCCGGCGGGCGGTGACGGAGTACACGGCACGGACGGTGGACGGGGATTTCGGCGTTGTGTTTCAGCACCTTGCGGATTTGAGCCGGGAGGAATGCGCTGCGCTGGCTCGTCTGCTGGGGTCATATTGAGGCAACAAAAAAGCCCTGCTTAAGACGCAGAGCAGTTGACAAAAGG
>DJNI01000047.1:44014-44755 GCA_002436765.1 Clostridiales bacterium UBA6468 | reverse complement strand
AAAATGATGAAATCATTTTATTAAGAAATAGTATTATACGGCCGCGCTGGTAAAATATCCTATGCACGGTTTTTCCGAAAAGCTACACCGTTTCAAAATTTATGACCTTCAATGACAGAATGCGCCGTTCTTTGTAGAGAATTTCCGCATTTTCCGGACGATTGTCCTCCCCCAGCCAGATGTCCAGATGAAGCGCGTCGTCCTCGTAGCTGTCGTCAACGGTCAGCCGCAGACGCCCGCCGTCCATCCCGGCGGAGGTGATATAGCCGCTTCGTAAGGTTTTCATGAATATCCACGGGGCGCTGACAGGGGTCACCTGGTCGTCCGCCATTAAATCAAATTGCAGCGCCGTGTCATCAAAGGTCAGCTTTCCCCCGGCGTCGGATACATTGCCGGTGATGCCCGCGATGGTCTCAGGCGCAGTGACAGCGAAGGTCAAATTGCCCTGAGGATCGCACCGGCAGTCCATGGAAAAGGTATAGATCTTGTCCGAATAGTCCGCCGTGATCTCGCAGGAAAAACGGCATTCGGAAGCCTTCAGCAGCTCCGCGCGGAGGTCAAGCCCCCGCTGCATCTCCTTTGACCCGCCGGAACACCCGGTGAGAAGCATAAGCACCGCTACAGCCGCCGCGAATTTTTTCAAAGAAACCCCGCCTTATTTCATAAGTCGCGGAAGGGCGCTGAGCATGTCCGTTGGCAGCATCCCGTACTGCCCCAGCTCCGATGCGCACCGGTCCCCCG
>DJNI01000047.1:41917-43970 GCA_002436765.1 Clostridiales bacterium UBA6468 | reverse complement strand
CCCCCGCCGCACCGTGGAGCCACGCCCCGCAGGCGGCGGCTTCCAACGGCGGCAATCCCGCCCCCAGCAGCGCCGTGATAACGCCCGCCAGCACGTCCCCGCTGCCCCCGACGGCCATGCCGGGATTCCCGGTTGTGTTGATATAACCGTCCGTGCCGTCGGTGATGCAGGTCTCGTGACCCTTTAGCAGGACAATGCACCCCAGATCGTCGGCAAGATCAGCAGCCGCAGCCATGCGTTCTTCCCCGATGACGCCGCCCAGCCGGGCAAACTCCCCGTCGTGGGGCGTGAGAATGGTGGGCGATTTCCTTCCGCGCAGTAAATCTCTATGCGCGGACAACACATTTATGCCGTCTGCATCCACGACCACCGGGCATTCCGCTTTTTCCAGCACCGCCCTGACCACTGCCAGCGTTCCTTCGGACTGCCCCAGACCGGGGCCGACCAGCACGGCGTCCATCCGGGGAAGCCGCGGAAGAATTTCCGGCACGGCGGCGGCGCTGAGCCTGCCGCCCGCATCCGGCAGGGGAAAAATCACCGGCTCGTTGAGCTTTACCGCTTCAATGGCGTAGATGCTTTCCGGCACCCCCAGGAACACCACCCCCGCGCCTGAGCGCAGTGCGCCCATGGCGGCAAAAAACGCCGCCCCCGTATATCCCTTACTGCCGCACAGCAGCAGGAGCCTGCCGAAATTTCCCTTGTGCCCCCAGGGGTTCCGGTCAGGCAGGAGGGATAAAACCATTTCGTGATCCAACCGCTTTGTCATACGCTTTCCAGATCGCACGGCTTGGTGTACTTTTCCGTCTGATCCGTAAATCCCTTCGCCCGCTGTAGAGATTCGTATTTCATGGCAATGCACTCCTTTATTTTCCCGATACCCCAACCATATCACTCCCCCGCGGCTTCGTCAAGGGATTTCCCGTTTTGGACGGGTTCCGCGAAAAAAATGCTTGCATATTTTCGCCGTATATGCTAGTATGAGAGTGATACGAAAAAGCGTTGAATGGGCTGCCTTGTGTTGGTTTGCGCTGTCAGAGAGAGCGGGATGGTGGGATCCGCTTGCGTGCAATGCCGGGCTTTCTCCCGGGAGCTGCCGCTTGAACGGAAGGTAGAGTTGGCCGCGTGACTGCGTTAACGGTCTTGGGTGTGTCTGCATCCGAAAAGCGCGCCGTTTCGGCGAATTGCGGGTGGTACCGCGGAAGGAATGCCTTTCGTCCCGGTTTCGGGATGGAAGGTCTATTTTTTTTAGTAAACCTGTAGTAAACCTTTTAGGAGGAATCAGTATGAAAGAACAGCTAGAGCAAATCAAAGCCAATGCCCTGGCAGCCCTGGAAGCTGCCGCCACCCCGGCGGCTCTGGAAGAGCTTCGCGTCAGGCTGCTGGGCAAGAAGGGCGAGCTGACCGCCGTATTAAAGCAGATGGGCAGGCTCTCCGCCGAGGAGCGCCCCGTCATGGGTCAGCTGGCGAACTCCGTCCGGGCAAGCATCGAGGAGGAGCTGGAAAAGCGGAAGGCCGACATCCACGCCGCCGCCCTGGAAGCCAAGCTGGCTTCCGAGGCCATCGACGTGACCATCCCCGGCAAGGCCGTGTCCATCGGCCATCAGCACCCCATGAACCAGGTGCTGCAAACCATCAAGGACATCTTTGTAGGTCTTGGCTATCAGGTGGTGGACGGCCCCGAGGTGGAGCTGGCGGACTACAACTTCACCCGGCTGAACATCGAGGAAGGCCATCCCTCCCGCGACCGCTCCGATACCTTCTACTTCACCGACGACGACAGCGTCCTGCTGCGCACCCAGACCAGCCCCATGCAGATCCGCTACATGGAAAAGCACAAGCCCCCGCTGTGTATGCTTGCCCCCGGCCGGGTGTTCCGCAAGGACGAGGCCGACGCGACTCACTCCCCCATGTTCCACCAGATCGAGGGTCTGGTGGTGGCGGAGAACATCACCATGGGCGACCTGAAGGGCGCGCTGACCACCATCATGCGGAACATCTACGGCAAGGATGCCGTGATGCGGTTCCGTCCCCATCACTTCCCCTTCACCGAGCC
>DJNI01000047.1:11426-41846 GCA_002436765.1 Clostridiales bacterium UBA6468 | reverse complement strand
TGCCACAAGTGCCACGGCACCGGCGAGATCGACGGCCAGGTCTGCTCCACCTGCCACGGCGAAGGCTGGATCGAGCTGCTGGGCGCCGGTATGGTACACCCCAAGGTTCTGGAAAACTGCGGCATCGACCCCGAAAAGTATTCCGGCTTCGCCTTCGGCATGGGTCTGGAGCGTATGGCCATGGGCCGCATGAAGATCAACGACCTGAGACTGATTTTCGACAACGACATCCGGTTCCTGAACCAGTTCTAAGGAGGAAAAAGCAATGAAGCTCAACAGAAAATGGCTGAACGAGGAATTCGTAGACCTGTCGGGCGTCTCCGATAAGGAATTTGTGGAGACGTTGACCGTCTTCGGTCAGAAGGTGGAAACCTGGGAACGGCTGGACGCGGAGATCAAAAACGTGGTCGTGGGCAAGGTATTGTCCATGGTGCGCCATCCCAACTCCGATCATATGTGGATTTGCCAGGTGGACGTGGGCAAGGATGCTCCCGTGCAGATCGTCACCGGTGCCCAGAACGTCCACGAGGGCGACCTGGTGCCCGCGGCGCTGCACAACTCCTGGCTCCCCGGCGGCGTCCACATCACCAAGGGCAAGCTTCGTGGAGAAGCATCCAACGGTATGCTCTGCTCCTTTGCCGAGCTGGGTCTGACCCAGAACGACCTGCCCGGCGTGTTCGCCGACGGCATCTGGATCCTCAACGGCGAGGACTGCACCGTCGGCGAGGACATCAACCTCGTCATCGGCAACGACGACACCGTCGTGGATTTTGAGATCACCAACAACCGCCCGGACTGCTACAGCATCATCGGCCTTGCCCGGGAAGCTGCCGCCGCCTTCGGCAAGCCCATGCGTCACCATGAGCCTGTGGTTCACGGCTCCGACGCCGGGGATATTTACGACCATCTGGACGTGGACGTTCCCGCGACCAAGCTGTGCAACCGTTACACCTCCCGGATGGTGGCCAACGTAAAGATCGCCCCCTCCCCCAAGTGGCTGCGCCGCCGTCTGCGCGCCAACGGCGTGCGTCCCATCAACAACATCGTGGACATCACCAACTACGTCATGCTGGAATACGGCCAGCCCATGCACGCCTTCGATTACCGCTACGTTTCCTCCGGCAAGATCGTGGTGCGGGAAGCCGAGGACGGCGAGACCCTGACCACCCTGGACGGCAACGTGCGCAATCTGAAGGCCGGTATGCTGGTCATCGCCGACGAGACTAAGCCCATCGGCCTTGCCGGTATCATGGGCGGCGAAAACTCCGAGATCCAGGACGACACCGCCATGGTGGTCTTCGAGTCCGCCAACTTCGACGGCACCTCCATCCGCCAGACCGCTCTGGCGCTGGGCATGCGCACCGAAGCCTCCGGCAAGTTTGAAAAGCGCCTTGACCCCATGCTGACCGTTCCCGCCGTGCAGCGTGCCTGCGAGCTTGTGGAGATGCTGGGCTGCGGCGATGTGCTGAACGGCACCATCGACGTTATCAACTATGTCCCCGAGGAAAAAACGCTGCCTCTGGAGCCGGAGAAGATCAACCGCCTGCTGGGCACCGACATTTCCAAGGAGGATATGGTCAAGTACCTGAACCGGCTGGAGATCCCCGTGGAGGGCGACACCATTCTCGTTCCCTCCTTCCGTCCCGACCTGAACCTGATGGCGGATATCGCCGAGGAAGTGGGGCGTTCCTATGGCTACAACGAGATTCCCACCACCGCCTTCAAGACCTCCACCCAGGGAGGCTATTCCCCCATGATGAAGCTGGAAGCCAAGGCCGGAACCCTGTGCCGCGCCATGGGCTACAGCGAGATCATCACCTACTCCTTCGTCTCCCCCACCGTTTTCGACCAGATCCGGCTCCCCGCCGATTCTCCCCTGCGGAACGCTCTGCGCATCCAGAACCCTCTGGGCGAGGATACCTCCATCATGCGCACCATCGCCCTGCCCTCCATGCTGGAAATCCTCTCCCGGAACAATGCCTACCACAACAAGGCCGTGAAGCTCTACGAGCTGGCGAAGATCTACCTGCCCGTGGCCGGTCAGCCCCTGCCCCAGGAGCCGAAAATGCTGGTTCTCGGCACCTACGGTGCCGGCGAGACCTTCTTCACCCTGAAGGGCGAGCTGGAGGCCATCTTCGCCGGTCTGCGGCTGAAAAAGGCAGCGTACACCGCCGTGAAGGACAATCCCAGCTACCATCCCGGCCGCTGCGCCAGGGTGAGCATCGACGGCGTGGACGTGGGCGTGTTGGGTCAGGTGCATCCTCTGGTGGCCGCGAACTACGGCATCGACGCCGACGTCTACTGCGCCGAGATCAACTTCACCAAGCTGTTCGACATGCAGCTCCCCGACGCCACCTACACCCCCCTGCCCAAGTATCCCACCGTATCCCGTGACCTGAGCCTCATTTGCTCTGAGGACGTCACCGTCGCCCAGGCGGAGGCCGTCATCACCGCCGCTGCCGGAAAGCTGCTGCGGGATGTGAAGCTGTTCGACATCTACCGCGGCCCCGGCGTTCCCGAGGGCAAGAAGAGCATGGCCTTCTCTCTGGAGCTGCGGGCGGATGACCGTACCCTCACCGATACGGATTCCGAAGCCGTGGTGACCAGGGTTCTGGCCGCGCTGAAGGAAAAGCTGGACGCCGCGCTGAGATAATCTTTGTCTTTGGCAAAAAATCCGCAAAGATTCACAAAAATTTCCGGTTTCAGGGCTTTACAGCCCGAGACAATTCGGTTATAATGACGACAGTACAAATATAAAAGGAGGCTGAAACCATGACGGATAAGGACACCGTAAAATTCACCGTCCCCAGCGATGACAAAGAGAATATGCGCCGTATTCTCCGGAATGTGTATGAAGCCCTCACCGAAAAAGGCTACAACCCCGTCAACCAGATCGTCGGCTACCTGCTCACCGAAGACCCCACCTACATCACCAATTACAACAACGCCCGGAGCATGATCTGCAAGATCGACCGGGACGAGCTGATGCAGGTGCTGGTGCGCGAGTACCTCTTCGAGAAGGAAGCCAAATAACCTGACCCAGCCAAGGGGCTTTTGCCAAGGCAAAAGCCCCTTGCTTTTTGGCCGTGTGATTCCTGAAAAATCCAAACGGATGCGGCCGGTATGCACCTTGACAATCTCATACTTTCTTCCTCCGTCTTTCCGTTTTTCAATCTTTTTTCAGGAAAAGTTATGTTAACAAGGGTCGTTTCCCGACCGTTTCCAACAAAAAGCTTGACATTCTCATTACAGTGTGTTACAATCTGATTACATTTTGCATAGGAGGTACCTTTGATGGCTGATGAAAATGCAGTTCTGATGTATAAAGGACATCCGCTGATGCGGAAGGACAACTTGATTTACTACGGCTCCATGGCCGACAGTCACATCGTTATGCTTCAGGTTCTTGAGACCAAGAAGGTGAACGATCTGGACGTTGCCACCCGGGTTTCCGTGCAGCTCCAGCTGACCGACCCCACCGCCAGAAGCCGCGACCGGATCGTAAAAAAGAGCGAAAAAGACGGCCTGTACACCGCCCTTGACTTTGGCTGTGTCTGGCTGGAGCGCGCACTGGCCGGTAAATAAACCCTTTAATCCCCGCAGTCTCAACCCAGGCTGCCTACCAAAGACGGAGGCAAACGTATGAAGATCAAAAGAATCCTTAGCATGGTGCTGGCGCTGGTGCTTTCTGTCGGCGCCATGTCCATCACCGCATTCGCCGCAGAGGAAACCATGCACGGCATCGGCTTTGTGAATGCAAGCTCCCTGCGGCTTCGCAGCGAGCCCGACGCAAATTCCGCGACCCTTGTCTATGCCCCCCGCAATGACTGCGTAGTGGTCATCGGCAAGACCGGCGAGTGGTACAAGGTCAATTACAATCTGCAGGTTGGCTACATGCATCAGGACTACCTGAAGGTGCTTACCCGGGAAAACGCCGAGCTTGGCTACGGCGAGGTTTCCGGCAGCGGCGTCAACCTGCGTTCCGGCCCCGCCACTACCTATGGGAAAGTGGCCGTCGCTTCCGGCGGCGAAAAATGCTACATCCTCGGCCTGAACAACGGCTGGTATAAGGTCATCTACGGCGGCAGCATCTGCTACATCCGCAGCGACTACCTGCGCCTGACGGAAATCCCCTACGAAAATCAGGCGTCTTCCAACAGCCCCAAATTCTATCGTCTCGGCAAGTCCACCGGCGTCGCCCCCAGCGCCGCCGCGCTGAACGGCACCGTGTCCGCGGGAAGCTCCGCTTCAGCGGGTTCTTCCTCCGCCGGTTCCGCCGCTGAGGCCACCCCCTCCGCCGCCGGTTCCGACATCGTGGCGGAAGCTCAGAAGTATCTGGGCACCCCCTACGTTTACGGCGGCGCTTCCCCCAGCGGCTTTGACTGCTCCGGCTTCGTGTATTACGTTCTGAAGCAGCTGGGCTTCTCCCCCTACCGCACCCCTGCTGACCAGTACAATCAGGGGACTTACGTTGAAAAAGACAGCTTACAGCCCGGCGACATCGTTTTCTTTGCCGGTACATATGCCAGCGGCATTTCCCATGTGGGCATTTACGTTGGCGGCGGCCAGTTCATCCATTCCCCCAATTCCCGCTCCACGGTCTCCTACTCCGACCTCACCAGCGGCTACTGGGCGCAGCACTATTACGGCGCACGGAGAATGGTGTGACACCAGAATAAAGATTTCCCGGACGTCAGATTTCTGACGTCCGGGTTTTTTATTGAATTGAATCACAAAAGCAACCCCGGCACATACTAAAAGCACCTCGATTTCACAGAAAACGAAAAGCAGGTGTTTTTATGGCAAATCAAAAGCGGGGACGGCAGAGCTTCCTTCTGCCCGACCCACCGGTCATTACCCACTGGGCAAGCGTGGCCGGAAAGAAGGAGTCCGAAGGCCCTCTCGCCCATACCTTCGACATCACATCCAAGGATGCCTATTTCGGGCAGAAAACCTGGGAGCAGGGCGAAAAGCAGATGCAGAAGCTGGCGCTGGGAAAGCTGGCAGAAAAGGCCAACATGAAGCTGGAAGATTTTGACCTCGTTTTCTCCGGCGACCTTCTGAACCAGTGCATCGGCTCGTCCTTCACCCTGCGCAATCTGGGGATTCCCCACCTTGGGCTGTACGGTGCCTGTTCCACCATGGCGGAGAGTCTGCTGCTGTCCTCCATGGCGGTGGGCGGCGGCTTCGCGGACAACGCGGTGGCCATGACCTCGTCCCACTTTGCCGCCTCCGAGCGGCAGTACCGCTTCCCTCTGGGCTACGGCGGGCAGCGGACGCCCACCGCCCAATGGACGGTCACCGGTTCCGGGGCGGCGCTGGTGCGCCGCGAAGGCCACGGCCCCCGGATCACCGGCTGCACCGTCGGCACCGTCACAGACCTTGGCATCAAGGACGCCAACAACATGGGCGCGGCCATGGCTCCCGCCGCCTACGCCACCATCAAGGCCCACTTTGACGACACGAATACCGCCCCCGAGGATTTTGATCTCATCGTCACCGGTGACCTTGGTCAGCTGGGCAAGGAAATGCTTCTGGAGCTTGCCCGGCGGGACGGTGTTTCCCTGGGCGGGAAGCTGACGGACTGCGGAACGCTGGTCTTCGACAACGACAGGCAGGACGTCCACGCAGGCGGCTCCGGCTGCGGGTGCAGTGCCATTACCCTGTGCGGCTACCTTCTGGGGCAGCTAAACGGGGGCAAGCTGAAAAAAATACTGTTTTGCGGCACGGGCGCACTGCTCTCCCCCACCTCCACCCAGCAGGGGCTTCCGATCCCCGGGGTCTGTCACGCAGTGTGCATCACGGGAGGAACGTAATATGGATTATGTAAAAGCCTTTCTGGTCGGCGGCTTGCTGTGTCTTATCGGCCAGATCCTCATTGATAAGACCCAGCTGACCCCGGCGCGGATCCTGGTGAGCTATGTGGTCATCGGCGTGCTTCTGGGTGCGGTGGGGGTGTATCAGCCCCTTTCGGAATTTGCCGGGGCGGGCGCGAACGTTCCCCTGACGGGCTTCGGCAACACCCTGGCCAAGGGCGTCAAGGAGGCGGTGCAGGAGGACGGTTTCCTCGGCATTTTCACCGGAGGACTGAAAGCCTCCGCCGGAGGCATCACCGCCGCCATATTGTCGGGACTGATCGCCAGCCTGATTTTCAAAGCGAGGGATAAATCCTGAATTTCCGGGCAAGCTATGTCAGCGGCAAGACCGCGAGACGCGGAAGCTCTGATTCGGTCGGCGAGAGCTGACAGCGAGAGATTTTTCTCTAGGCGAAGGATTCAAAAGCGGAGGAATACTTTGTGTATTTCCCGTTTTTGAATCCGCACGAATAGAGAAAAATATCCGCTGCTCAGCCGAAGACGACCGATTCAGAGATTCCGCAGACACTGGAGGAAGAAAAGTATGAATAACCAGAACCAGAACAGAAATCAGAACAGCAACCAGAATAAGAACGAGAAAGAGAACCGTACCGAGAACCACAGCGAAAACCAGTCTCAGAACAAGAACTGCCGGTAACGGTAGACGGGCGTCCGGGATTCCGGGCGCCCGTAAATTCTTTATACCTCTACAAACCTTCCCAGCTGGAAGAAATAGAGATACTTTGCCTTGACCGGCATTTCATAAATGCGGCTCAGAGCTTCGGCGTAGGTCTGCACCTGTAAGCGGTAGCGCTCTGCCGCCGCAGCTGCCGTACTTTCCGTTACATGATCGGTTTTGAAGTCCAGCACAACAATGCCGTCCTTTTCCAGCAGCGCGCAGTCCACGACACCCTGTAATAATATCTGTTCGCCCTCCAGACCGTCGCCGTAATGGCTGCCGTCGTCCAGGATGGAGAACTTGAATTCCCGCAGGCAGGGGCATCCGGCGCGGAGCTTCCGCCCGATTTCCGTATCGAAAAACGCCGCGATTTTCCTGCTGTCCGCCAGCCTTCCCTGTTCCTCGGTGATGAATTTCTGAGACACCAGCCGGGAAATTTCCGCTTTTACATCGTCCTCGCTGCCGCAGTTTTCGTAGCGCAGGTATTGCAGCACGGCGTGAATGGCGCTGCCGTAGGCCTTGCCGCCGCAGTTTCCCGTAAGGAAGGACGGGCGGCGGAAATCCCGTGTGGGGAATTTCGGCTCCTGGGTATCCTCCGCCGCCTCTTCATCCTTGGCGCGGCCTTTGCGGTTCGTCGCCGTCTGCTTGGAGGGCGCACGGGTCGCCGCTTCGTGGGCATACCGGAAGGACAGGGCTTCTTGCAGCGCCTGCTCCACACCGTCGGGCATTGCGGGGCGGGCGTCCGTCTCCGTCCCAATGACGTTCTCCGCTTCCGGGGCGTCGGATACGCGGATCACCCAGGGGTGCTCTCCCAGCTTTGTCTCGCCTGGTCGGCCGCCCAGCGCATGGAGCGCTCCCGCCTCGGTGTGGCGTACCGCCGCCAGCAAGACCCACTGTCCGGGGCGCGCCGCCTCCCGGCACAGCAGCTCTCCCCCGTCGAAATCCTGCCGAAGGGCGATATCCTGAATCACCTTTCCGGTATTTTTCCCCGCGTAGGTCATGATCAGGCGATCCCGCGCCCGGGTCATGGCGACGTACAGAACCCGCAGCTCCTCCGACAGGCTCTCCGCCCCCATTTTTACGGCGATGGCCCGCTTGGCGATGGAGGAATAGCGCACCCGGTTTTCGCTGTCCGCCACGGAAAGTCCCATTCCCAGCTCCCGGTCGCAGAGGATCTGGGCGCGCTGGCTCTCCGTGTTGAACTTCCGGGAAAGGTTACTGAGGAATACCACCGGAAATTCCAGTCCCTTGGATTTGTGGATGCTCATAATGGTCACGCATCCGGCGGGAGACGAAGCCGCCGAGATCAGCCCCTTTTCCTCCATGGCGTCCAGAAAATCCAGAAACTGCCCAAGATCCTTCAGATTGCCGTTTTCAAAATCCGCCGCCAGCTGATAAAACGTCTGGATATTGGCGGTTTTCGCCTCTCCGCCGGGCATGGCGGCGTAGACGCTGTCCAGTCTGGTCAGGGCGAAGCAGTTTTCCAGAAGGGCGGTCAGAGGGTTCATTCCGGCCTCCCGGCGCAGTCTGTCCAGGGTGCTCAGGAAGGTTTTGGCCTTCTGGCTGCCACTGAGCAGCAGCGCGTCATAGAACGCGCCCTTTTTTTGCTTGCTTCGGATCGCCGCCAGCTCGTCGGCAGTGAAGCCGAAAATGGGGCTTGCCAGGGTGCTGACCAGCGGAATGTCCTGCCGGGGATTCCGTATGATTTGCAGAAAAGCGCGCAGGGTGCCGATCTCCTGGGTTTGCAGCAGATCCGTGCCGCCCCCCGATGCGCAGCGAATGCCCCTGGCTTCCAGCGCCTTCTGGAAATACCCGCCCCCGCTGCCGGGGGAGCGAAGCAGAATGACGATATCCTCCGGGCGAACCGGCCGCAGGCCGTCGCCATCCCGCACGGGCGTTCCCTCCCGCAGCATCCGGACGATCCGCTCCGCCACGAAGTCCGCTTCCTCCTGATACTGGTCGTCCCGGGTCTCGATCACATGCAGCTCCACGGCATCATCCAGCGGCGCATGGGGGATCCCCTCCCGGAGTTCCTCCGCTTCCCCGTAGGTCAGTCCGCCCACCTTGGGACGCATACAGGTGCGGAACACGTCGTTCACCGCGTCGATGACCTCCGCGCCGGAACGGAAATTATGGCTCAGGAGAATTTTTCTTCCCTGCCCCGGTTCTGCCTGCTGAGCAGGGACGTATTTTTCGTACTTTTCCAGAAAAATTCCCGGGTCGGCCAGGCGGAACTGGTAAATGGACTGCTTCACGTCGCCGACCATGAAGCAGTTCTGCTTTTCCCGGGTCAGGGCGTCGAAAATCGCGTCCTGCACGCCATTGGAGTCCTGATACTCGTCCACCATGATCTCCCGGTAGCGCCGTCCGATCTCCCGGGCGGCGGCGGTGGGCTGGCTTCGGGATTTTCCCAGCAGCAAGTCCAGGGTTTTGTTCTCCAGATCCCCAAAATCCAGCACCCGGCGGCTGCGTTTGGCCGCGGAATAATCCCGGTCAAACTGCCTTACCAGCGCCACTAAGCCCCGCTGGGCGGCGGCTGTCTGGTGCAGGTCGGCCAGCACCTGAGCGGAATCGTTGGAAAAGCCCGGCAGCTTCTTTTTCAGCCCCTCCTTGCAGGCCGACCAGGCGGCCTTGATCCGTTCCGTCAGCTCCGGGTCGGGGTTATTTTTGGCGGGAAACCGCAGCGTCCCGAAGCGAAGCTCCCGCTTTGCCGCGATATCATCCCAAGTTACACACGCGCGAAGCTGTTCCAGCTGGTACAGCGCGTCTCTCAGCGTGACGGCGGGCTTTTCCAGGCCGGGGCAGCTGTCGGCGCTTTCGGCGCACTGCCGAAGCACCGCGATCTGGCAGTCCAGATATTCCCGCAAATCCCGGATCAGGTATTGCCCCCACACCGTCTCCCCGGCGTCGCCAATGCCCTCGGCATCCGCATCGGTCAGGCATTTGTCCAGCCACGCCTCCGGGTTCAGGTGGCAGTGGGCGCTGTCGTAGACCTTTTCGATGATCTCCGGCACCTGCCGGTCTGACCGCCCCACGCCCTGGGTGTCCACAAGCGCCCGGAAATCCGGGTCGTCCCCCGCCGCTTCATAGGCGCGGTCAAGCAAATCCGACAGCACCGTTTCCCGGATTTCCCGGCACTCGTTTTCATCCGCCACCCGAAAATCCGCCGCGATGTCCAGTTTATAGGCGTATTCCCGCAGCAAATCGGAGCAGAAGCCGTGAACGGTGGAGATTTTCGTCAGGAACAGTCGCTGCATCTGCCGCTGCAAATGCCGGTTTTCCGGCTGGCGGGCAATTTCCTCCGTCAGCTTGGCGGCGATTTTTCCCCGAAGCTCCGACGCGGCGGCCTTGGTATAGGTGATGATGAGAAATTCGTCCAGGTTGGCCGGGTCATGCGCCTGGGTCAGATAGCCCAGCAGCCGGTCGACCAGCACCTTGGTCTTGCCGGAACCGGCGGCCGCGGAAACCAGCAGCTTGCCGCCCCGGCCGGTCACGGCCATTTCCTGTTGCGGCGTCAGTTTATCCGCCATGGTCTCCCATCTCCTTTCCGATCTCCTCCCAGAACCGCCGGGCGTCCATCATTTTATAGCTGCGCCGCCCCTCCACGGCCGCCGGATGGCAAACGGGGCCGTAGGGGCAGAACCGGCAGGCGTCGTGGGCGCTGCCCCGGGTGTAGGGGTTCGGCTCCACGTTGCCGGAGACGATGTCCTCCACCAGCCCGGACAGCACCCGGAACACGTACTCTTCCAGAAGCTTCAGCTGCTGGCGGTCGGCCAGGTCGCCGGAAATGGTGCCGTCCTTTTTCACGCTGTAGCACATCCGCTTGGGCGCGTCTCCCGGCTCCATCGCCTGTAAGACGTCCTCGTCGTTCAGAAGCAGTCCCTTCCGCTTCCACTGGGAAATCCGCTCCTGCTCCGCTTCCTCGGCGGTCAGCTTACCGTCGGAGGTCAGATAGGGGGCGCGGGCGGGGAAATACTGCACGCCCGCCGCCACCGGGCGGTCGCCCAGCATGTCGCTTCCGCTGCTTTTCAGGGCGAACATGTACAAAAGCATTTGCAGCCCCACGCCGTTAAATACGTCGCAGTAGTCAAAATCCTTTTTGCCGGTTTTGTAGTCCACCACCCGGTAATAGCGGCTGGCGCCGGAGTCCCAGGTGTCCACCCGGTCGATAAAGCCCCGCAGGACTGCGTTCATGCCGCCGCCCGGAATCGGAATGGGCGGCAGACCCTCCCCGTCGCCGAAGCCCACCTCAAAGCCTGCCGGGGCAAACGCCGCCTGGCTCAGCTCCTGCCACAGCTCCCGAACCACCATATCCAGCTCCTGAATATGGCGGCGGAAGAGATACGTCACCCGCTCCGACTCGATCTGGCTGAAATGCTCCCGGGCGTACTCCTCGCTGAAGCCGTGGGCGATTTCCAGCGTTTCCTCCAAGGAAACCTGGTGGAATCCCCCCAGCTCCCCAATGCGGCGGGCGGAATTTTCCAGCACCGCATGGACATAGGTTCCGAATTCCGCCGGATCGATGGCGGCCTCCTTCCGCTCCTGCACCCGAAGGCCGTATTTGAGAAAGTAAGACAGGCGGCACTCCGCCTGCCGGTCGATCTGGGAGGCGGAAAGATTCAGCGTCGAACCGTAAATCTTTGCAATGTTTTCCCGCTCCACCTTTCCGAAGCGGTAATCCCGTCGGCGGCAGGTTTCCGAATATGTATCCCGGACGTTCAATCGCCCGGCCACGTCCCCGGCGTCCCACCGTGCAAGGTACGCCCCCGCTTCCAGCCCATCCGCCGGGGCAAAGCCCAATGTGTTTTTCACCTGCTGTTCCCCGCCCGCAAGCTCACACAGACGGCGGTAGACAAAGGACGGCTGGTCGCCGGAGCAGAATACGCTCACCGATGCCATAGCGCCGCAGAAGCAGCCGTAAATCTCCGCAAATTCCGCCTGCACGCCCTCCATGGCGCCGCCGGTGAGGGGCACGCCCAGCTCCCGGAGGGTGACCCGCTCCTGATCGGTCAGGACACCGGCAGAGCCGGAATAGCCGGGGAGCTTGCCTTCCTCCGCCCCCAGCACGATCAAATGCTTTTCCTGATGGCAGCGCATGGCGGACACGGGGCCGACCTGCACCGCGTCCAGCACCGGGGGGATGGTTCCCACATCGTACTGGCTCAGCAGCAGCCGGAAAAGGCGGATAAACTGCTCCCCCTCCCAATGGGTGTCCCCCAGCATGTCGTACATCTGCTCCAGCGCGCCCAGAAGGATCTCCCACAGCTGGTTCAAAATCTGCGCGTCCCGGTTGTCCCCGGCGGCGTCCAGCTCCTGCGCCATGCGGGAAAGCCGCATTTCCAGGGAAATGTCTTCCAAAAAACCATACAGCGCCAGCACCTGTCCCCGCAGGTCGGAAGCGTCCCGGAAGCCCTGCCAGAGCCGTGTCAGCGGCGCAATGGCCAGCTCCCGCGCCGTGTTCAGCTCCTCCAGACGATGCTGGTCTTCCTCCGTCCACACGCCGCTGAGGCCGTCCGGGTGGTTTCCCCAGCGCTGCGCCCACTTCTGTCCCCGGATGCCCCAGATGATGGCGTAATTCTCGATCCGGTCGCAGGCGTCCGGGTCAACGGGGGACAGGGCGGAACGGAGATAGCGCAGGACGCTTTTCTGGTCGAAGCCGCTTAAGGCAGCGTCCAGCGCCGTCAGCACCGTGGCGATGACGCTTTTTTGCAGAATATCCTCGGTGCCGGACTGGTACACCGGGATATGGAGCCGGTGAAGCACCAGGTTCACCAGGGGCTGATACACCGTCATATCCGTGCAGACCACCGTAATATCCCGGCAGCGGCACCCGGCGGCCAGAAGCCCCCGAATTCTCTCCGCCGCGCCCATACACTCCAGGTACGGCGATTCCGCCCGGAACACGTCCAGACATTCTTTCGCCGCTCCCCGGCTGATTGCGCCCTGAAACAGCCCCTCCCGCACAGGGGAAAGGGGCAGGCGCTTTTCGGGAACGGTTTCGATTTTCACCTCTACCCCGGCGCGGCGGGCGCAGAGAAGCAGCTGGGACGCCGTGTCCCCCGCCTTCTCAAAGGCCAGGAGATGAGAGCTCTCCCGGTCACAGTTCAGGCTCACCGTCACGTCGGATGACGCCTGAATGAGATGCTCCAGAATCGCCAGATGCTGCCGGGTAAAATCCGGGAAGCCGTCTATGTAAAATACATGCTCCTTTGCAAAATCTCCCTGCTCCATCTGCTCTAAGAGCCACGTCATCTGATCCCGCGGGTCGCGCTTTCCCCGGCTGCACAGAGCGTCATAGCTCTCCATCAGAAGCGACAGCTCCTCCAGCTTCTGCGCCAGACTCCCCTCCGTTTCCCCGGCGGCGCGGCTCAGGTCTTCGGAAGAAATACAGCAGCGCTTGAATTCGTCCACGGCGTCGATAAGGCCGGTAAGAAATTCCGGCTTCGTTTCCACGGCGGCATAGGCTTTCAGGCGGCTGGCAAGATTTTTGGCCGCAGCCGCCATGGCCACCACCCGGCCGCCGTTGTCCAGACATTCCTCCGCGGCGCTTCCCATGGAATCCGCCACGCGCCTGGCAAGCCGGGTAAAGGACAGCACCTCGGCATACCGGCTGGCCGTGTCTCCCCCGGCGGCGCACAGCCGCCGCTCCGTTTCGTGGCTGATGAGTTCGGGAACCATCAGAATGCGGTTTCCCTTTCTCCCGGCAATGTCTGCCGCGATGCGCTTCATAACTTCGTCCCGGTTGGCCGTCCAGTCCGTGCCCAGCAAAAGGTGCAGCATACGCCCACCCCCTTCTCTTTTTTGTCCATGATACCACAAATTTGCTTTTCTGAACAGAGCGGGATTCACCCTGCGAATAAAATTTTTTCCAGCTCTCCCAGGGCGTCCAGCAGAAAAAAGCGCACCTCGTATTTTTCTTCCCCGTCCAGAGCGCCGGTCAGGCTGTCCGGAAAGCCCGCCCCCGCCGCCTTTGCCGCAAATTCCTCGGAGGTCGCGCTCAGGCACAGACTGGGGAACGCCACGCACCACCAGTTATGCCCTTCTCCCTCGCCGATGGTGATTCGCAGGGCTTCATAAATGCCGGCGGGCAGGGTGAAGGTGTCGTAATAGCGGGTGTCGAAGGCTTCCTTACACAGCGTCACCACCGCCTCGCAGTCGCACCCCGTCGCTTCCAGAACACGGTTGGCGACGGCCTGAATCCTGGGCAGATTGGCCTGTAAGTATTCCCTCGCCTCGTTTACGTCGGCGATTTTGTTCAGGTCGCTTCGGATGCTTTCCAGCACGGCGTCCCGCACCTGCAATTTGACTTTCTGATCTTCCTCGCTGTCGGAATTGGCGACCACGTGGAAGCGGATGAGCCCATCGTTCAGTCGCTGCCGGTCGGCCAGCAGCGACCCGCACCACACGGACACGGCAAGCACCAGACAGATCCCGATTCGTTTCAAAAGTTTCTTCATAAAAAACACCGCCCATACGGAAATACTTCCAGTATGGACGGTCTTTTACAGAATTATACAGGTTTGGCAATATAAATGTTCGGATAGTTCTCTTTCAGCATTTCGCACACCACGGCGGCGTACTCAAAGCTGGGCAAAATGGCAAAAACCGCGGAGCCGGAACCGGTCATCTGCTCGGTCAGCGCGCCGTAGCTGTTGCAGATGGACTTGATATAATTCAGCTCCAGATGCTCCGACGTGACCACCGGGTCAAAAACGTTGTATACGTTCTGCGCCACCTTCCCCAGATCTCCGGCAAGCAGGGCGCTTTCCATGGCCTGATTGTCCGGGCGGTGGGGAATCGCCACGGTGTCGATTTTCTCATACAGCTCCGGCGTGGACACGGAAAAGTCCGGCTTGCAGACCACAAAAATGCAGTCGGGCAAATCCGGCAGCTTTCTCAGGCGTTCGCCCCGGCCTTCCACCATGGCCGTGCCGCCTACCACGCAGAACGGGACGTCGCTGCCCACCTGTGCGCCCAGTTCCGCCAGCGCCAGTACGGACAGCGCTTCGCCATAATGCCGGTTCAGCGCCCGCAGCACCGCAGCCGCGTCGGCGCTTCCGCCGCCCAAGCCGGCTCCCACGGGAATGCGCTTGACGATGCGGATTTCCAGGCCATCTGGGTCTTTGCCCATGGCGTCGCAGTAAATTTTCGCCGCCTTCCAGGCCAGATTCCGTTCGTCGGTGGGGATGCTTTCCACGGAACACAGCAGCCGCCAGGGCTTTCCCGTCCTCACGTCGATCTCCACGTCGTCCCGGATGGAGATGGTCTGCATCACGCTCTGCAGATCATGGTAGCCGTCCGCCCGCTTCCCCAGAACGTCCAGCGTCAGATTCAGCTTGGCAAATGCGCCTTCGTATAATGTCGTCATTGCAAAAATTTCCTTTCCGTGCATCTTTCTTTCATTATAACGGAAACGCCGGGGTTTTGCAATGTTTTCGTGATAAAATCCGAAAAAGTGAGTATCATATCAATATCCGGGATGTGAAATGGAGGTAAGAACATGGATACCCTTGCGCTGATTTTGTCCATCATCGGCTGTGTCAACTGGGGGCTGGTAGGCATTTTCCAGTTTGATCTGGTAGCCTGGCTCTTCGGCGGCTCCGGCGCCTTGCTCAGCCGGGTCATTTATACCGTCGTCGGGCTGGCAGGTCTCTGGTGCATTTCCTTCCTGTTCCGCAAAAAGACGTTTGCGGACGGGGAATGAATGATGGGCAGCTCCTTTTCGGAACTGCCCATTTTCTACATTCAGTTGTGGCACCGCACGATGCACTTGACCTCCTGATCGCCGTACTTCGCGGTGATCTCCGTGGTTCCGCTTGCCAGCGCCGTGACATAGCCGTTTTCCACCTTGGCGATGTAGTCATGCTCCACGCTCCACTCCACGTCCTCGGGCTTAAGGTCGCCGCAGTCCACCAGCTTCAGCTGGGTGCCGTAGCCCACCTGCAGGCGCATATCCGTTCTGTCCAGCTTCAGCTCCACCTGGGGCTTCGTCTCCGCCGGCTCGGTCCGGACGGTGGCTTCCGTCTGTGCTGCCACGGTGGCCTCCGTGGACGGCTCCGTCTCCTGTTCAAACCGGCAGGTCACGGGGCAGGTCAGCTGCTTGTCGCCGCAGGTGATATAGATGACCGTCTTGCCCTCGCTCACGGCGGTGATCCGGCCGTTGGCATCCACCGTTGCGATGCTCTCGTCGCCGGAGGTGAACACCAGCTCGTCCGTGGTATTCTCGGGGATGACGACTACATTCAGCAGGAAATAATATCCGGGCTGGGTCAGCTCCGCCGCGCCGCCGGGCAGAGACAGATCCTGGCAGGGAATGCGCAGTTCGGTGGTCGCAGCCTCCGTCTGAACGGGCTGCTCGGCCTGCACCGTGGGCGCAGCCTCCTCCCCACCGTGCAGATTGGGAAGCAGATACCGGAAAAGCAAAAAAGCCGTTCCCGCCAGCAGGATCACGATCAGCGCCGTCAGGATCACCACCGCGACGGTATTATGCTCCCGGGGCTGCTCGTCAAAATTGTCCTCGTCGTCCTCCGGGTCGGAGGAGTAGGACTCGTTCTCCGGCTCCGGGAAATCGTCGCTCTGCTCGTCAAAGTCAAAAATTTCCTTTTTCTTTTTTCCGGACGAATAGCGCCCGCCCTTGTTCAGCGCGGGCATCTGATCCATGACAAAATCATCCTCGGTAACGTTGCCGGACATATCCTTGGGGCAGCCGCAGATGGGGCAGCACTCCGCCGTGTCCGGGTAAGTCGTTCCGCAAATCTCACAGATTATCTTGCTCATATGATACCTCCTGACAAAAATACGCATACTGCACCATTGTCATCCGCCATTATAGCACTCTTTTCCAAATAAAACAACTACAAAATGGTTGCTTTTTTCATAATTTTATTTTATGATATAAGAATCGAAGGAGGCGATTACGATTGACTGAACCTGCCGAAACCGAACTGATTTCTCCTTTGCTTGACGGATTCGCCATGGGCAACCCCATGAGCAGTCACGACGGCGTTCGCTGCTGCCCCGCCATCAAGGAAAATTCGGACGAAAAATACATAGTCAAGATCATTTCCGTGCCTGCCACCCAGGCGCAGCTGGATGCGATGCTCCTGGCAGGCGCCTACAAGGACATGGCGGGTGCCATGGACTACTTCAAGGGCGTAGCCGAGGACGTGGAAAAGGAAGCGGCGTTTTTGCAGAAGCTTTCCGAGCTGGAGGGCTTTCTTCCCTACGACGGCTGGCAGACCGTACCCATCAAGCGCCGGCGCTTAGGCTACGAGGTCTACCTGGTCAGCCCCTACAAGCATTCCCTGGCAAAGTACATCCGCCGCAATCCGGTCACTCACCTGGAGGCCATCAATCTGGGACTTGACCTGTGCTCCGCCCTTTCCGTCTGCCGTCAGGCCGGGTGCCTGTACGTGGACTTAAAGCCCACCAACATTTTCCTGACCGAGAAAAAGAGCTACCGCATCGGCGACCTTGGCTTCATTCCGCTGGACGCCCTGCGCTACACATCCCTGCCGGACAAGTACCGCAGCCCCTATTCTCCCCCGGAGCTCCACGACGCCATGGCCACCCTGAACGAGACGGCGGACACCTACGCCGTGGGCATGATCCTCTACCAGCTCTACAACGACGGCAATCTGCCCTTCAGGGACAAGGCCCCCGACGAAGCCCTCCCCTCCCCCGTCAATGCCGACTACGAGATCGCGGAGATCATCATGAAGGCCATCGACCCCGACCCCGCCAAACGCTGGCAGGAGCCGCAGGAGCTGGGCAAGGCACTGGCCGCCTATATGCAGCGCAATTCCGTCAACGACACCCCCATCACCATCTACACCCCCATTGAGGCAAAGCCGGAGGATGTGGTGCCGGTGCAGCCCGCCCCCGCTCAGCAGGAGGAAACCGTCGTGGAGGATACCCGGGATGAAACCCTCCCGGAGCCTGCGGACGCGGCCGATCTTCTGCCCCACCAGATGTCCGATGAGGTTTCCCAGATCATGGAGGAGGCCGACGCGCTGATTGCCCATGAGGTTCCGCAGCCGGCAGTCACGCCGGAGCCGGAGGCGGATTCCACCGATCGCTTCTCCTTCGCCCAGGACAAAGAGGACAACGAGCCGCTGCCCGACAACAGCAACGAGCCATTTGCCGACGCCGAGGAAGAAAAGCGCCTGCAAAAAGAAGCGAAGAAGCGCGAGCGCAGGGAGAAAGCCAAAAAGGCCGCCACCGCCGTCATCACGCTGGTGATCCTCGCCGCCATCGGCGCGGGACTGTTCTGGGCGTACCAGAAATACTACCTGCAAACCATCAACGGCATTTCCATTGAGGGCGACCAGTACCAGCTGGTCGTCACCGTGGACACGGAGGTGGACGACTCCAAGCTCAGCGTCGTCTGCATGGACAACTACGGCAACGCCGTGACCCGGGACGTGGTGGACGGCAAGGCGACCTTCACCGACCTGCTGCCGGATTCCCTGTACCGCATCCAGCTGGACATCAGCGGCTTCCATAAGCTGGTGGGTCAGACCTCCGACATCTTCACCACCAAGGGTTCCACAAGGATCGCCAGCTTCTCCGCCATCACCGGCGCCGAGGACGGCTCCGTCATGCTGAACTTCGCGGTCAGCGGCGCCGACCCGGAGGAATGGGTCGTAAGCTATTCCGCCGAGGGCGAGGAGACGAAAAGCGAAACCTTCTCCGGCCACACCGTCACCGTCAAGGGACTGACCGTGGGTAAGCTGTACACCTTCACCCTGGAGCCTGCCAACGCTTCCTCCGGCGAGACCTTCACCGGGGATAACACCCTGGAATTCATGGCTTCCCGTCTGGTCCTGGCGGAAAATCTGACCGTCGCCGCCAGCAGCGGCAGCGACATGACCGTCCGGTGGGACGCCCCCGGCGATGTGGTCGTGGAGAGCTGGAGCGTCCGCTGCTACAGCGACGGCAGCGGCTACGACAAGCAGCTCACCGTCACCAACACCGAGGTCTACTTCACGGACATCGACCCCTCGGTCGCCTACACCATCGAGGTCACCGCCGCCGGCATGACCCAGCCTGCCCGCACCAGCGTCACCGCCAATCCCATCAACATCACAAGCATGAATGTGGACGACAGCGCGCTGGATCAGATTTCCGTGACCTGGGAATACACCGGCACCGCCCCCTCCGGCGGCTGGCTGCTGATGTACCAGATCGACGGCAGCGCAACCTCCAACGTGGTCAAATGCCAGCAGCCCTCCGCTGTTGTTTCGCCCCTGATCCCCGGTGCGAAGTATCAGTTCACCATTCAGGCGGCGGACGGCACCTCCATTTTCGGAAACACCAAGACCCAGACCATCCGCAATGCCAGCGTGTATGATGATCACGGCCTGTCCGGAGATCAAATCACCGCCCATCTGGTCAAAACGCCGGACACGGAGGATTGGCACTTTGAATCCGTCGGCACCGCCGCCTATACCAGCGAATTTGCCATTGGCGACAAGATCTCCGTGGTTTTGCAGGGCACGACCAATTTCTACGTCCCCGAAGACCCGCTGGATATCCTCTACGTCATCCGGGACAGCTACGGCAATGTGATCCCCAAGTACATTTCCGAGGCTACCGGCGACTGGAAGGAGATCTGGTACGCAGGCGACTATCACTACGGCGAACTGGACGTCCCCACCGCTCCCGATATCGTGGGCGATTACTCCCTCAGCATTTACTTTAACGGTCTGGCCATCACGGTCATCACCTTCACCGTTACAGAGTAAGGATTTTCTCGCAAGGCAGCCCCAGCAGTCGTAAAACAGTGAATGGAGCGTATCTGTACAGATACGCTCCATTTTTCGTGCCAATACGCACCCCCTTGGCTCCCCCTCTGGGGGAGCTGTCACCGAAGGTGACTGAGAGGGCTTTGCGCCCCTGTTTACCCTCTCCGTCTTCGCTTCGCTCAGCCACCTCTCCCATAGGGAGAGGCAAGGGGTGCATCCACTCTTATGCAGATAGAGGTAGATTCAGGGAAAATCAACATACGCCACATCATCTGCAGAAATGGGGCGATCAAACAGATACATACATTCTTCGTAGCCGCCCCGGTTTACAGGCATGCGGAAGTGCGCTTCCACTCTGGTTCCATCCTTCATGACAAGATATATCGGCTTCAGCTGAACGCCCTCCCAGAAGCCCGTCAGCGGTTTTTTATAACGCACAGTCGCCGTAAGCGCCCGCAATTCAAAGGAAGTGACCTTTACCTTGAGCGGGAATTTGTTGTTCCCCAGACTTCTTACCGCAGAGCAGCGGACGGGCTTGTCCAGAAGCTCCACAGTTTTCGTCACCAGAAGATCGTCCGAGAACGTAACCTCAAATTCCCACGTGCCTTCGCAAATCGTTTCGCACTCCCCCGCCCCGTTCTCTTCCTGAATATCATGGAAGATGATCGTCCACACCGTTCCATCCGTCATGGAAAAATCGGAGTCTTCCGGCGGCTGCAAAACCCATTCCAGCAGTTCGCTTATGGAACCGTCGCTAGGGTCATCATCGGCAAGCGGTTCACCGCTGTACATTTCCAGCGCCGTATTGCCGTCATTTGCGCGAGGGATGTGCATATCCGTCGTATAATGCAGCTCGTAACTGTCCGCATTCAGGGCGATTCCCTCCGGGGCATCCACCCGATATTTTATAAACATACGGTAACCGTCGCTGATGCCGGATTCCAACGTGATCGTATAGCCATTGCAGGTGACGCTCTGGTCGATTCTGACCAGTCCGCGTTCCAGAATTTCCTGTTGGTTGTCGGTCAGGACGTCCGTTTCCCCGTCAGGCTGTTCCCCGGAAAAGAATTTGGGAAACCATGCATTGTCAGACCATCCGGATTCCGAGACGGCGTAAACCACCGCGCATCCCACCAGCAGCAGCGCCAGCGCGATCACCGCCGCAATCAATAATGGGCGCTTCCATGATTTCTTATGCGTCACGGCGCGGGGCGCGGTTTGCAGCTGCTCTGCCCCTGACAGATTCCCGGCGCTGATACAGCCCAAGGCTTTGAATAATTCAAAATTCGTCATCTGAGTTCCTCCTTTTCCAGCTGCGCGGAGAGCTTGCCCCGCGTCCGGTGCAGCATGGACTTGATCTTGCCGACGGAATAGCCGGTTTTCTCCGATATTTCGTCCAGAGAATTTACATACCAGTACCGGCAAAGGAAAACCGACCGCTCCTCCTCGGGCAGAGCCGCGAGAAACCGGTTCAGGAAAGCGATCACTTCTTTCCGCATGATCGTATCCTCCACGCTGGGCTGGCCGGAAACGCACTCGGTCAGCTCGTCCAGCGCAACCGCCGCTTCCCCGCCGCCCCGCTTTTTCGCGTTGGATGTGCGCCAGCGGTCGATGGAAATGTTTCGGGTCAGCTTGCCGAGAAATGTTGCCAGCCGTGCCGGTTTCCGCGGCGGAATGCTGTTCCACGCAGACAAATATGTATCGCTGACGCTTTCCTCGGAATCCTGCCGGTCTGCGAGAATGCCGAAGGCGATTTTATAGCAATAACCGCCGTATTTCCGGTCTGTTTCCTGAATCGCCGTCTCCGATCTGGCAAAATAAAGCTCCAGGATCTGGGAATCCTCCATTGGTCATCCATCCTTTCTGTGTAGGTCCCTACACCTATATACACGGAAATCCGTCTGAAAGGTTTTGTATTTTTTTCAAAAATATTTTACCATCGGCCAACGGCGGTTTCAAGACGGCAAAAAGCTGACCGTTGGGGCTTTTCCTTTTTCTGGAAAATCCCCATGTACTTTTGTCCAAAAAGTTCAAATCGTTTTATAAGTACCTTGTGATAATCCCCGATTTTTGGAATTGTTCACACATTTCCCCCGCAGGTGTGTTATACTTCCCCGTAGATTTCAAAAGGAAGGAGCTGCAACATGCGCGGAAAAAGTCACCGCTGTCTGGGAAAATATCTGGTGCAGCATTACATGCGCGACACCCCGGAGCGGTATGTGAAAGCGTTTCTGCTGGGGTGCATTGAGCCGGATCGCAACCCTGCTACATATCTGAAGGGCTCCATCCGCTGCCAGTGGCTGCGGGGTCACAACTACCGCAACGCCCGGCGCTTCATGCGCGCCATTTCCGTCCGGCTGGAAAGAAAAGAAAAGCTCGGCCTGTTCGACTACTATACCCTTGGCAAGCTCATCCACTACACCACCGACGCGTTCACCTACGCCCACAACGATACCTTCCCCACCTCCCTGAGCGATCACCGGGAATACGAGGCGGCACTTCAGGATCATTTTCTGGAGTACATGAAGCAGGACCCCAAGGTCAACCCGAAAATCGCGGGAAGCGTGATGGAGGCCATTTACAGCTACCACCGGGAGTACGAAGCCCAGGAGGCGAACATTTACACCGACACCCGCTTTGCCCTGAATGCCTGCTGCTGCGTGCTGGCCATGCTGCTGACCAACCCCATTTTCTGACCGGGGGCTGCCGATGCGTATCATTTTTGACATGGCTCTGGAAGCCGGTGCGGCGGCGGTGATCCTGGTGCCGCTGTTCCTTGTCGCAAACCGGGTTTATTTCCACGATCCGGGGCGTACCGTCGGCTACCTTATTTTCGCCATATACCTGGCCGGTATGGACGCCGTGGTGGGGCTTCCCTGCATAATCTATATCCGCCTGGATTTCAATTACAATTTCGTTCCGTTTCTGTATATGTTTTCGGACTACAGAAACAGTCTGCTGAATGTGCTGCTGTTTGTTCCCCTGGGGTTCTTTCTCCCCTTTTTCTGGAGGAAATTCAGCGCCTTCGGGTATACGCTTCTGTTCGGCTTCTGCACCTCCCTGCTCATTGAGCTTTTGCAGGTTTTCACCTTCCGGGCGACGGACGTCAACGACCTGATCACCAACACCGCCGGTACGGTTCTGGGGTATCTGCTTGCCCGGATCGTGCTGAAGCTCCTTCCGGGAATGGAGCCGTCGGCACGGACGAAGGATGTGTTTCTCGTCTGCGGCATGACCTTCGGCGTCATGTTTTTCCTGCAGCCGTTTCTGGCGGTGCTGGTCCGGAATTGGATAATGTGAGAAAACAGTGACATTCGGAAGCGAATGCCGCTGTTTTTTGCGCCAGATATTCCTCCGGTTCTCTTTTGTCACCCAAAGCATAGGATGTTCCATACATCTGAATCTGAGGTGGTACTATGGAACACAACGCAAATCAAATCACCCTGCGGGGAAATCTGTCCGCGCCCCCCACGTTTTCTCACGAAAACCACGGGAAGCAGTTTTATCGTTTTTTTCTGGAGGTGCCCAGGCTCTCCGGGGCGGCGGACATCCTGCCGGTCATCGCGGAAGCCTCCCTTCTGGAATCCGCAGGAATCGACCAGGGCGGGATGCTCACCGTCACCGGCCAGATTCGCTCCCACAATGTCCGCACCGACGGGCGGCGGCACCTGATGATCTTCGTCTTTGCGTCGGCTCTGACCTGCGAGGGCGGCGACGCGCTGAATGACGCGGTGCTGGAGGGCTTTCTCTGCCGGGAACCCATCTACCGGCGCACGCCCCTTGGTCGGGAGATCTGCGACGTGATGCTGGCGGTGCCGAGAGCGTTCCAGCGGGCGGATTATCTGCCCTGCATCCTCTGGGGCAGGACGGCGCAGGAAGCATCCCGCTGTCACACCCGGGATAAGATCGGCATTACTGGACGATTGCAGAGCCGCGTCTACACAAAGCTGACCGAGGAGGGCGCGGAGGAACGAACGGCCTACGAAATATCCGCCCTCACCGCCCGGATCCCCATGGATTTACTGTAAGAGCTTCCCTTGTCTTTTTTTGTTGCAAAACTGCGGTTTTCGTGGTATATTGGGGCAAAAGAGATAAAAGGAACGATTCTCGTGAACAAAAAAGAAAAGGCAAAGGCCATCATTGATATTCTCAAGCAGCGCTACGGCGACGCGGCCTGCGCCCTGCATTACACGAAGGACTACGAGCTGATGATCGCCGTTCGACTCTCCGCCCAGTGTACCGACGCCCGGGTGAATCTGGTGACCCCCGCCCTTTTTGCCGCCTACCCCACCCTGGAGGCCATGGCGGCGGCAGATGTTTCCGATGTGGAAAACTACATTCGCTCCTGCGGCTTCTACAAGCACAAGGCGCGGGACATCGTCCTCGCCTGCCGGATGCTGCTGACGGATTACGGCGGAAAGGTCCCCGGCACCATGGAGGCGCTGCTGCGCCTGCCCGGCGTGGGGCGAAAAACCGCCAATCTGCTGCTGGGCGACCTGTACGCCGTCCCGGGCAGCGTCGTGTGCGACACCCACTGCATCCGCATCTGCGGGCGGCTGGGGTTGAGCACGGGCAAGGAGCCGGAAAAGGTGGAGCAGCAGCTGCGCAAGATCCTCCCCCCGGAGGAAAGCGCGGATTTCTGCCACCGGATCGTCCTCTTTGGCCGGGACTGCTGCACCGCCCGGAATCCCAAGTGCGGGGAATGCCCGCTGACCATGTACTGCAAGGAGTTCAATCCGCAGGCGTAAACCAATGCCGTTTGCATTCAAAGGCGTCCAATTTCGGAACATTTTCGGTTCCTGTTCTGTTCCTCCCCTTGTCCGCATATGCTTATGGACAAGGGGGGATTTCTTTGCCCAAAAAGCTGCCGATCTTCTATTCCGCGCTGCTGCTCACGGGGGCGAACCTGCTGCTGCGGCTGGTGGGGACTTCCTTTCAGGTGTATCTCTCCGGGCGCATCGGCGCCGCCGGAGTGGGTCTTTTACAGCTGACCATGTCCGTGGGGAGCCTCGCCATGGTGACCGGCATTGCCGGTGTGCGGACCGCCGCCATGTACCTGACCGCCGAGGAGCTGGGGAAAAAGCGCCCCGGAAACGTGACCTGGGTCTTATCCGGCTGCTTTGCGTACAGCATTCTGTGCAGTACCGCCGTGGCCGCCGCCCTCTATTTTCTCGCGCCCACGCTGGCGGAAAACTGGATCGGGGACATGCGCACGGTAAATTCTCTGCGGCTGTTTGCCGCGTTTCTTCCCGTCTCCTGCCTGTGCGGCGTCATGACCGGGTATTTCACCGCGGCCAACCGCATTGGGACGCTTGCGGCGGTGGAAGCGGCGGAGCAGCTATGCTCCATGGTCGTGACCATGGCCGTGCTGACCCTGTGGGCGGGGGACGACCCGGGGCGCGCCTGTCAGAGCGTGGTCATGGGCGGATGCTTCGGCGCCTGTCTGACGCTGTGCTGCCTGATGCTGCTGCGTCTGGCCGAAGGGGTAACGCCGGGGCCGAAAATCCCCGTAAGGAGCCGTCTAATGCAGGCAGCCGTCCCCCTTGCCATGGCGGATGTGCTGAAATCCGGCATCAGTACCACGGAAAACCTGATGGTTCCCAAGCGTCTGTCGCTGAACTCTCTCATCGACAGTCCCCTTGCGGCCTTCGGCGTGGTCAGCGGCATGGTGTTCCCCGTTCTGATGTTCCCCGCCTGTATCCTGTTCGGGCTGGCGGAGCTGCTCATCCCGGAGCTTGCCCGGTGCGCCGCCGCGGGAAGCAAACGGCGCATTTCCTATCTGGTGCGGCGGAGCCTGCGCACCGCCATGCTGTACGGCATCGTGTTCAGCGGCCTGGAATTTCTGCTGGCCGACGGGCTGTGCAGCTCCCTGTACCGCAACGCCGAAGCGGGGCGCTGGCTGCGGCTGTACGCCCTGCTCATCCCCATGCTCTACTGCGACGCCATCACCGACGCCATGACCAAAGGTCTTGGGCAGCAGAAGATCTGCGTCCGCTACAACATTATAACCAATTTTATGGATGTGCTGTTTCTGTATTTTCTCCTTCCGAAATACGGAATGCAAGGCTACTTTTTCAGCTTTTTCATCACCCATCTGGTGAATTTCATTCTCAGTCTGCGGCGGCTTCTGATCATCACCGGGGAAGTAATCCCCTTCTCCGCCCCGGCGCTGTCCGCCGCAGCCGCCCTTGCCGCCGGATGGGGCGCTTCCCGCTTTGCCTCCCGGGTGCTTCGGGCGGGGACATACCCCATTCTGCTTGGCTGCCTGATGTGCCTGTTCGGAGTTCTGGGGCGGGAGGATATTGCATGGCTTAGGGGGCTTCTCCGGGGAAAAGCCATTGCAAAAGCACGCACGTTCTCCCAAAGTGCATAAAAGTGACCCGCCGCGGCGGGTCACTTTCCGTTTTTACAGATTTTTCAGAACTTCCAGCAGGAATTTCCAGGTGCGCTCCGTAGACGCGATGTCCAGCTTTTCCCGGCTGGTGTGGATGTCGTGCATCTGCGGGCCGATGGATACGCAGTCCAGTCCCGGCAGCTTTTCTCCAAGCAATCCGCATTCCAGCCCCGCGTGGATGGCCAGCACCTGGGGCTCCTTGCCAAACATCTCCCGGTAAATGCGCACCATGGTGTCCCGGAGGACAGAATCCTTCCTGAACTCCCAAGCAGGGTACTCCCCGGACTGGGAATAATTCCCTTCAAAGAACTTAGCAAGGCTTCTCAGCTTCTCCAGAAGATCTTCCTTCTCGCTGTTGACGGAGCTTCTGACGGAGAAGGTAACGTTGAACCGTTCGCCCAGCTTGGCAATACCCATGTTCAGGCTGGTCTGTACGAGGCCATCGATATCCTGACTCATGGCCTGCACCCCGTTGGGCGCAGCGCAGAGCAGGCCGATGACCTTGGCCGTTGCCTGGGTGGACAGGCCATTGCCGCCCAAGGCGTCTGCGTCGAAGGCCTGAACGACGGCATCCGGCTCGTCGTATTTTTCCCGAATTTCCGCCTGCAGCTCCTCCGCCACGGCGTTGATCCGCTCCAGCTGAATGCCCATGGCCACCATCGTCGCCTGGCAGGAACGGGGAATGGCGTTGTCCTTGGTGCCGCCGGACAGGGAGGTCAGGCAGAGCGGCATGCGCTTCTGAATGCGATCCATGAATTCGCCCATGACCTTGTTGGCGTTGGCGCGGTTCTTGTGGATCTCCGCGCCGGAATGGCCGCCCCGCAGGCCGTCCACACTGAGACGGACGCAGGGGCCGTACACCGCCTTCCGCTCCGCGGGCAGACTGATGGTCGCGGTCGCGCCGCCGGCGCAGGACACGGTGAAGATCCCCTCGTCCTCGGAATCCAGATTGATCATCGTTCTGCCCTTCAGTTCGGACAGGTCGATGACGTCCGCCCCCAGCATCCCGATCTCCTCGTCCACGGTGACGATGACCTCCAGCGGCGGATGGGGGATGGTGTCGTCCGCCAGCAGCGCCAGGGCATAAGCCACGGCAATGCCGTCGTCACCGCCCAGGGTGGTGCCCTTTGCGAACACGAACTTATCATCATGGGTGACGTCCAGCCCCTCCTTCTCCATGTCCAGGGGGCAGTCCATGTCCTTTTCGCACACCATGTCCATGTGCCCCTGCAAAATCACGGGGGCATGATCCTCCATGCCGCAGGTGCCGTTTCCAAAGAGGATCACGTTGTTTGCCGTATCCTGAATGTACCGCAGGCCATGCTCCTTGGCAAAATCCACCAGATAATCGGATATTTTCTTCGTATTCCGGGAACCGTGGGGAATGGCGCAGATTTCCTCAAAATAATGAAAAACCGCGGCAGGCTCCAGCCCCGCCAATCGTTTCGTTTCCATACAGGCACTCCTTTTCATTGGATAAGACTTCTTGCCCTTATATTACCACAGGCGCCTTCAAAAGTCTATCGCAATCTCTCACCAGAAAACAGCAAGGACTACGGAAAAATCCGTAGCCTTGCACATTTAACCGTCCAAAAGGAACTTCTTGAGCTTCTGCAAATCGTTGTTGAGAAGCAAGTCCTCGTTGATGTCCATGGTTTCCAGCAGCCTCCGCGCCAGATCGAAGTTGCCCACCGCACTGGGGTCGTGAGCGTCCGTATTCACCACGACGAACACGCCCCGCTCCATGCACAGGGGGATCATCTTCCGGTAGTTTTCCACGCAGTTCGGCCGGGTCTTGGGCTTTCTCATGGAGCTGTTGTTCAGCTCCAGGGCAACGCCAAACGCCTTCGCACCCTCTACCAGTGCCGGATAGTCCATGGGATACAGGTCGGAGTCCGGGTGGGAAATGATCTTCACCTTGGGATTTTCCATGCAGCGGATCACGTTGTCCGTGTTTTTCACAGCCCCCGCGTCCTCGTAGCACGTCCCATGGATCCCGGCAACGGCATAGTCCAGATAGTCCAGGTGCCGCTGATCCAGCGTCAGCTCCCCGCCGTCCAGGATGTTGACCTCACTGCCGTAGAGCATTTCCACGCCGTACAGCTCTCTGGGTGCGTCACAGAGGTTCCGGAAATAAAGCGGATCGACCGTCCCCGGAATGCCGGGGGCGTGCTCCGTAACGCCGATCAGGCTGAGTCCCCGGCAGGACGCCTCCGCCGCAAGCTCCCGGATGGTGCCGAAGGCGTGGCCGCTGAGAAGCGAGTGCATATGCACATCCGCGACAAAAGCTTTCATAATCGTCCATCCTCTCTACGAAAAAAAGCCACGGAAACATCCGCGGCCTTTCATCATTTTGCATCACAGGAAGCTCAGCACCAGGGTCAGCAGGACCCAGGCGATGGCGATCCACTTGGTGGATACGGCCAGAGCATGATCCAGGCCGCCCTTCTTATTCTTACTCAGATAAGATTCGGAAGCGCCGGAGATCGCAGCGGACAGGCCGGCCTCCTTGCCGGACTGCAGCAGCACGACCACGATCAGTGCAACGCTGCACAGAGCCTCCAAAACAATCAGAATCGTCTCCAAAACACCCATTACAAAAACCTCCCTCCGCCAGATTCGCGGACAGCGAATGGTAAATGGCTCGTAAACATTGCTCGAACCTCACGATAGCCCGAATAGTATAGCATATGCTTTTCCAAATTTCAAGGGCAAATCCCCAAAAAAACCGGAAAGTTCATGGACTTTTTACTTCTGAACCCAGTTTCCGGTGGCAAGGCAGTTGAGGTAGCTTTCAATAAACGGGTCCAGCGCGCCGTCCATGACCGCGTTCACGTTGGAGGTCTCGCAGCCGGTGCGGGTGTCCTTGACCAGCGTGTAGGGCATGAACACGTAGTTGCGGATCTGGCTGCCCCACTCGATCTTCTGCTGAACGCCCTTGATGTCGGAAATTTTGTCCAGATGCTCCCGCTCCTTGATCTCCACCAGCTTGCTGCGCAGCATCCGAAGGCAGGTCTCCTTGTTCTGGAACTGGCTGCGCTCCGTCTGGCAGGAAACCACGATGCCGGTGGCCTTGTGGATCAGCCGAACGGCGGAGGAGGTCTTGTTGATGTGCTGGCCGCCGGCGCCGGAGGAACGGTAGACCTGCATTTCATAATCCTCAGGGCGGATTTCCACGTCCTGGCTGTCGTTTTCGATGTCCGGAATGACCTCCACGGCGGCAAAGGAGGTCTGGCGGCGGGCGTTGGCGTCAAAGGGCGATACCCGCACCAGACGGTGAACGCCGTTTTCCCCTTTCAGGAAGCCGTAGGCGTTCTCCCCCTCGATCATAATGGAGGCGGATTTCAGGCCGGCCTCGTCGCCCTCCTGATAGTCCATGATCTTGTAGGTGAAGCCATGACGCTCCGCCCAGCGGGTGTACATCCGGTAGAGCATCTGACACCAGTCCTGGGCCTCGGTGCCGCCGGCGCCTGCCTGGAAGCTCATCATGGCGTTGTTCTTGTCATAATGACCGGTGAGCAGGGTCTCCAAACGGCAGGTCTCCATATCCTCCGTCAGGGCGGCGAAGCCGGTTTTCAGCTCTTCCAGCATGGAATCGTCGTCCTCTTCCTCCGCCATTTCGCAGATGGTCATCAGATCGTCCCAGTTCGACAGCATTTTCTTGTAACGTTCGATCTTGCTCTCGATCTGGCGGGTCTTGACGACAATTTTCTGGCTTTTCTCCGGGTCATCCCAGAAGCCGGGAGCCTCCTGCATGGCGTGCAGACGCTCCAGCTCGCTGCGCATTCCCTCCACATTCAGAGAATCCGCCAGAGCGTCCAGCGCGGGACGGCAGTCGTTCAGCTTCTGCTTATATGCGTCAAATTCAATATTCATCACAAATCTCTCATTTCCTTGGGATATCGGGTACCTTTTTGAATCGCCGCTGCTACTGTGATCATTCTATCATTGATTCCGGAAAAAATCAAGACGAGCTTCGAACTTACACCCATCCGGCATCCCCTTCCGGCCTCTTTATTATTCACCAAGCGCAGCGATGCCAAACGGAGAGGCGCTTTTCGCAGCACAGAAAATCGTGTCGGAGCGAACAGCTCCGACACGACTTTTATTACCGGAATACCAGCCGGATCAGTCCCGCAAAAATCAGCAGGACGATAACGGCGGGAAGAAACAGGCTCAGGAACGCCGCCAGCAGCATGGCCGGCACGTCGCCCTTCTCCTTGGGTCCCTTCTGCAGCTCCGCTTCCTTTTCCGGGTCAATGTTTTTCTTTTTCAGCATTATCTCTGGTTGGTGGTGGTCTTGATGTCGAACAGGTAATTGCCGTTCTCATCGATCTTCTGCTGGTCGGCAAAGTGGCACGCCACGAAGTGACCGGGCTTTACTTCCTTCAGCTCCGGCGGCACGCGCTTGCACTTGTCGCAGGCCATGTAGCATCGGGTGTGGAACTTACAGCCGGAGGGCGGCTTGATGGGACTGGGGATATTGCCCTCCAGAATGATCCGCTCCTTGGTCAGGCTGTCGGGATCCGTCGTGGGGATGGAGGACAGCAGCGCCACGGTGTAGGGATGCCGGGGATCGGCAAACAGCTCGTCGGTCGCGGCGATCTCCACCATGTTGCCCAGGTACATAACGCCGATCCGGTCGGAAATGTAACGGACGACGGACAGGTTGTGGGAAATGAACAGATAGGTCAGGCCGTCCTTCTCCTTCAGCTCCTGGAGCAGGTTGATAATCTGGGACTGAAT
>DJNI01000047.1:10434-11286 GCA_002436765.1 Clostridiales bacterium UBA6468 | reverse complement strand
GGCCGCCGGAGAACTGGTGAGGATACCGGTTGTACATATAGTTCTGCAGGCCGCACTTGTTCATGGTCTCGAACACATAGGGCTTCATCCGCTTGGAGCCGCGCTTGAAGAACTTGTGGGTGATCAGGCCTTCCTCAATGATCTGACCCACGGTCATCCGGGGGTTCAGGGAGGAATAGGGATCCTGGAAGATGATCTGCAGATCCTTCCGCAGAAGCCGCATTTCCTTGTACTTCAGGCGCTTCAGATCCACGCCGTCGTCCAGCATGGCTTCGTACTTCCGGAACTCCGCATCATCGGCGTACTTGGCGCGCTCGGCGGCGAGCACCTTCTCCGCTTCCTCGGTAGCGGCCACGGCGGCCTTGTGGAGATTTTCCAGCTCGTTGATTTTCGCCTGATGCTTCTTGATCTTCTTCTCGCAGGAGGCGGCCTTCTTGGGCTCGTCCTCGGCGACGCCCTCCAGCATTTCGATCTCCACATGGTGCTCATCGATCTGACCTTGTAATGCGGCAGCCCGGAAAGCGTGGCGGTACCGGTTCAGCAGCAGTGCCGCGCCCTTGGCGGTGTCCTTCACCATGAAGCCGCCCAGAATCTTGGCAGCGTAGTCAAGAGCAGTCTTGGCGTCACAGGCAGCCAGATTCTTGTCCTGGATGTCGAAGAAAGTGGCCCTGTCTCCCAGCGCGTCGCACTTCCTGGCCATTTCCTCGGCATGGGCGACAGCCTTGTGGTAATTCGACACGTACCTTTCGGCATTTTTCAGGGTGTCCAGCACATACTCCGGCGCGACGGTATCCAGCGTCCGTCCGTAGTACATGGTGCTGCCCGCGGTCTGTTCGTACAGCTGAAGAAGCA
>DJNI01000047.1:3205-10392 GCA_002436765.1 Clostridiales bacterium UBA6468 | reverse complement strand
TGACGCTCTTGCCGCAGCCGGACTCGCCCACCAGTCCCAGCGTCTCGCCCTTGTAAATGTCAAGGGTGATGTCCTCATTCGCCCGGACGTACATCTGCTTTGCAAAGAAAGAAGTCTTGGCGACCGGGAAATACTTTTTCAGATTAGTAATGGACAACAATTTTTCCATGCTCAGCACTGCTCCTTTCTGCTTTTTCGGGGTAGAAGCAGCGGACGTACTGTCCCTCTGCCACCTGCTTCAGCTCAGGCTCCGCGTCGATGCACTTCTGGGTGCAGTACTTGCACCGGGGCGCGAACTTGCAGCCCTTGGGGAGATCCAGCGGATGGGGTACGGTGCCGGGGATGGGATCCAGCTTCTTCCGGTCGTCGTTCAGCCGGGGGATGGAGTACATCAGGCCTTCCGTGTAGGGGTGGGACTTCTCGCAGTTGGTGAAGATCACCCGTGCGGGCGCCTGCTCCACCACCTGACCGCAGTACATGACCACCACGTCGTCCGCCATTTCGTTGATGACGCCCAGGTCGTGGGTGATGAACATGATGGCGGTGCCGTTTTCCTTCTGCAGATCGTTCATCAGCCGCAGGATCTGCGCCTGAATGGTCACGTCCAGAGCGGTGGTCGGCTCGTCGGCGATCAGGATGTCGGGCTTACAGGCCAGCGCCATGGCGATCATGACGCGCTGCCGCATACCGCCGGACAGCTGGTGGGGATACTGCTTGGCAACGGCCTCGGGGTTGGGGATCTGCACCGCCTTCAGCATTTCGATGCACTTGGCGGCGGCTTCCTTCTTGCTCATGCCCTGATGGATGATGAAGGGCTCGGACAGCTGCCGCTTCACGCTGAACACGGGATTCAGGCTGGTCATGGGCTCCTGGAAAATAACGGAAATTCGGTTGCCCCGGATGTGGTACATCTGCTCGGTGGTGACCTTGGAGAGATCCTGTCCGTCAAAGGTGACGGTACCCCCGGCAATATAGCCGTTGGCGTCCAGCAGCCGCAGCACGCTCATGGCGGAGACGGACTTGCCGGAACCGGACTCACCCACGATGCCCAGCGTCTTGCCGGGATAAATGGAATAGGAAACATCGTTTACGGCCTTGACGATGCCGTTGCGGGTCTTGAAGAAGGTCTTGAGGTTTTTGACCTCCAGCAGAGGCTTATTCATGTCTGCCATTATTTATCCACCTCCGATTTGGGATCGAGCACTTCCCGCAGGGTGTCGCCGATGATGTTGATGCAGATGACGACGATGGAAAGGAACAGTGCGGGGAATACCCAGCGCCACCAGTAGGACTGAATGACCAGCGCGTTCCGGGAGCCGTCGAGCATGTTGCCCCAGGTAGGACGAGGAAGCTGAACGCCGAAGCCCAGGTAGGACAGGCTGGATTCGGTCAGCATACAGCCGGCAAAGTCCAGCGTCACGGAGACCAGAATGACGGAGATCACGTTGGGCAGGATGTGCTTGAAGGCGATCCTGCCCTCCTTGACGCCCATGGAACGGGCGGCGGTGACAAATTCCTTTTCCCGCTCGGCAAGGATCTGGCCGCGGATCAGCTTGGCAAGTCCCGTCCAGCTGAGCAAGCCCAGAATCAGCATGATGATGAAGATTCTTGTATTTTCATGCAGGTCGGAGGATTGCAGAATGGCGGACAGAACCAGCGCGAAGGGCAGGAACGGAATTGCGCCCACGATCTCGGTGATACGCATCAGCAGGATGTCCACCCAGCCGCCGAAGTAGCCGGAGATACAGCCCACGATGATGCCGATGATGGTGGAGACGATCACGGCGACCGCGCCGATGGTCATGGTCATCTTGCCGCCGTTCATGAGCCGGTTGAACACGTCACGACCCATATCATCGGTGCCGAAGGCATAGCCCTTCAGACCCCACGCCCCAACGAACTTGCCGTCCTTGAAGGCGTAGTTCTGGAAGCCGCTGGAGAACACGGTGTCCACCGCCCCCGCTTCCTGCAGGTCCGTCGGAACGTCGCACTGATTCCGGAAGTCCTGCCCCCAGGCATACACTCTGCCCTGCTCGGTGACCAGGGTGAAATGCCGGGTGCCGCCGGACACGTGCTTGATGGTGTCGCCCTCGGGAATCACGGGGGTGGCCTCCTTCATACCGGCGACGATCAGCTCGCCGTCGTCGGTGACAAGGGCAACGGCGCCGCCGGTGGCCGCGATGTCCACGATCTTCCGGTCGCCGATATACTCGAAGATGTCAACGACCTTGTTCTGGCCGTTTTCGTCCTGAACGGTGATGGTGTTGAACTTGGTGCTCTTGCCGGGAACGAAGTTGCCGTCCTCGTCAATGCCGTACAGGCCGTCGTTGGTGAAGGCCAGCTTCACCAGCTTGCTTTCCTTCCTGCCGTGCTTGATGACGGAGGAAAGGTTCGTAGCGTTCAGGCCGTCGTTGCCCCAGGCGTAGATGGTGCCGTCCTCCATGAGGATGGCGGTGACCTGGTTGCCTGCCACCAGCTGACGCACCTGAGAGGCGTCAATGGTGTTGTCGCCCATCAGCTCTTCCGGCTGCTTCCGGGCGGAGGCGATCATGGAGCCGTCCCAGCCATACTGGCCGTTGTCGTATGCGCCCCAGGCGTAGACGTGGCCGTCCTCGGAAATGGCGACGGCGTGATCGGTACCCGCAGCCGCGTGGACGATCTTGGCGTTCTTCACCTCGTCCGGGATGTTCAGGGGGTTCAGCTTGGGATCCTTGGTGGGGGTGTAGTAGCCCCAGGTATACATGTTGCCGTCGGTGCTGACGCCGATGGTAAAGGTACCGCGGGAGGAAATGTCCACCGCGCCGTCCTTCATATCCTCGGGCAGCTTCATCAGACTCATGGTGGGTCTGACGTTTACGTGGAGCATCTCACTGCCGGTCTCCGTCAGGTCAACGGGGGCAAAGATGGGTCCGATAAACACGAACAGGAACATACCCACGAGGATCACCAGCGCAATGACCGCCAGAGGGGTCCGGAAGAACCGCTTGACCGCCAGCTTTCCGGGGCTGTCATAGCGCTCGTCCGCCAGGGTGTACTCCTTGGATGCGCCAAAAAACATCCGCCTCAGCCAGCGCCAGGGGGCAAAGCCCTTGGAGGAAGTATTCTGTTTGCTCATAATTCCTTCCTCCTTTACTTATTGACCCGGACACGGGGGTCAGCGATGCCGTAAGCAACGTCGGTTATCAGGTTGCCCAGCAGGGAAATCACGACGTAGAACATCTGCAGCAGCAGCACAACCTCAAAGTCCTTGTCGTTCAGGGAGGCAATGTAGAGCTTGCCGACGCCGTTCAGGCCGAAGATGTTTTCCACGACCACGGAGCCGGAGAAAATGCCGATGAACCAGCCGATGACCAGGGTGATAATGGGGATCAGCGCGTTCCGGAAGGCATGGGAATAAATAACGGTCTTTTCCTTCAGGCCCTTGGCTCTGGCGGTGCGGATGCAGTCCAGGCTCAGCGCCTCGCTCATGGACGCACGGACATAACGGGTCATGCCGCCAAGAGACGTAAAGGTCATGACGATCAGCGGCAGCGCCATATAGTATAGCTCGTCCAGGAATTTCTTCAGCCCGGTGTAATCGGAACCGGGCGTTTTCATGCCCGACACCGGGAACCAGCCGAGAATAATGGCGAACAGCCAGATAAACACGATGGACGTGATGAAAACAGGGATCGAGTAGCCGACGATTGTGCCCACCTGCACCGCCGTGTCCCGTTTGCTGCCCCGGTGAACGGCGCAGAAGATACCAAGGGGAATGGTGATACCAAGGCCGAGAATGGTGGCAAAAATATTGATAAAGATGGTGTTCTTCATCGGCTCCTTCAGAACTTCATAGGCAGGACGGGAATACTTATAGCTCCAGCCGAAGTCGCCCTGCAGGATGCCCTGATACTTGCCGTTGATGGGAGCAACGCCCACCCAGCCAAGATAACGAATGATCACATTCTGATCCGTACCCAATTCACGGCGCTTCTCTGCCAGCTTCTTCTCGTAGAGCTCGCCTGCGTTGGGGTTGTTCTTCAGACTGGCCTTGTAGGAATCCACTTCCACCACCGCGCGGTCGTAGGGAATCATGGTGTACACAAGGAACATCAGAAGTGAGAGAATCAGTGCAACAACGACCATGTAGCCCAGTCGTTTCGCGATGTATTTTCCCATGGTATACTCCCTTTCTTAAGACGGCGATCCGGGCGGGGAAACGCACACCCCCGCGATCGGGCAGCCGTCTGACATACTTATATATTCTACCCTAAAATCGCAAACAAAGCAAGTGCAGAAAACGGTCTCTGGGTCGAAAAATGAAATTTTTTACCTGATAGGCCGCCAAAATTTCAGGCAGGCGGCCATGGTTCCCCCCGAAAGGGTGGATCTGCGTCCATTTCCGGCCGTCACGTGACCCCAAAGCCGCATTCTGACAGCTGCAAAAATGCACGTCCCCTCCCCGCAGCACAGGGGGAGGCGGGATCCCTTTCGGCACACAGACCGTTTTCCACGGGTTTTGTTTACGCTTCTGGAAACAGAGTTATCGGTTTTCATCAGAGTCCTTTTTAACAAAGGTGCGGTCTGATGAAAACCGACAACCGGGTGGCTCCCCTGCCATACATACGGCAAGGAGCAAATACTCCAAAATGGGGCAGCCTTTGGGGGCTGCCCCATTCCAGGTTCTACAAATTTAACCGGTAAGCCGAATCAGTAGCCCTTGATGCTGGAGTAGAGAATCGCGCGAGCAGGTCCGAAGAAGGGAGAAGTCACAAAATTCTCGATGTTGGCGTTGTACACGTCATAGTAGTAGTTGGAGTACAGGGGGATGTCGGGCATGAGCTCGTTCCATCTCTCGATGTAAGCCATCCACCACTCGTTGTACTCGTCCTCGGTAGTGGCGTTGTAAACCATAGCCATGGACAGGTAATCCATGCCCAGCTTGTCGCCGGAAGCCTCAACGGCCTCCTCGTAGGTCAGGCGGTCAGCGGCCTTATCATAGGGGAACGCCAGATCGTAAGGATCGACAAGCTTGTTGGAGGAGTAGCCGGCGTAGTCAACGCTGGAGCTCCAGTTGTAGGCGTAGTCATAGACAGCGTTGTTCCAGCCGGTAGCCAGGTTGAACATGCCGTAGATGGGGGTTCCGCCGTAGCCCATGGAGGCGTCACGGTAGATGTTGCCGAGCAGGGTGGTGAAGTCACCGGTGGTGGCACGGATGACCATGCCGGCAGCGGCAACGTCGGAGGAGTTGGCCAGATTGGTGTTCAGCAGATCGGTGACGCTGTTGGGGGTGGTGCCGAACCAGTTGATGGCCAGGGGCATGTAGTACTCGCCGTTGATCTCAACGGTCTTGTAGACAACGTTGTCGGTGTTCGCGACGGAAGCATAGGTCTTGTTGCCGGCGTCGTTGCCGTAGATGTCCTTGGCATTGGCTTCCTCTTCGGTCAGCTTCTTGTAGCGGACGGCGTCAACACCGGTGGCGCCCTCAACATAAGGCTCGCCCTTGGAGTTGTAGATCCAGCCGCCCTCCTCCAGAATCTTCTTGGCGGTGTCGGGGGAGAAGGCGTAGTCGATCAGCTCGATGTCGTCCTGAACAGCCTTCCACATGTCGAAGTCGGGGGAGTAGGGGCCGTCAACGACGACGCCGTAGCCGCCGGTGAAGGCCTGGCAGAACTCGGTACGGTTCAGCAGGTAAGCAATGGCCTGACGAACCTCGGGGAACATGGTGGGTCCAAAGTCGCACTCGAACTCGACCTTGCCGTAACCGGCTCTCTGATAGTGAACCTCGGAGAAGTTCACGTCGTCCACGATCTCCAGGGCTTCCTTGGTCTCGTCGCCGCCGGTGATGCCGGACAGGACGTCAATGGCGCCGGTCTTCAGCTGCTCCAGCTGGGTCTCGGAAACGATGTAGGCGTAAACAATGGTCTCGATGGAGGGAGTCTGCCCCTCGAAATTGCCCTTGAACTCGGGGTTCAGGGTCAGGGTGCACTGCTTGGTGCCCTGATCCCAGTTGGTGATGGTGTAGGGGCCGGAGAACGGATAGGTGGAGACGTCGTAACGGCTCTCGTTCAGGTGAGCGGTGGTGACGTACTCGCCGGCATCGTCCTTGGCGTAGAACGCATCGGACAGGTAGCAGCCTTCGCCGTCGTCCTTGATCTCCACGCCGTCGCCCAGCCACAGACCCAGAGGAGCGGGATCAAACGCGGCATAGGTGTAAGCGAAGTAGTAAGGCAGGTACTCGGTAGACACGGTCACGGAGAAGGTGTACTCGTCCAGCAGGCGGATGCCGGAGAAGATCTTGGAGGTGCCCTCAGCCTCTTCGCCGGTGTAGGCATTGTATTCCTTGTAGCCAACAAAAGCCTTGCCGGTGGTGCCGGGCATACCTGCGGCAACGGCCACAGGCGTGGAGAAGGCCATGACCTGTGCCAGATAGTTGACGGCGGTGATGGGGGTGCCGTCGGAGAAGGTCAGGCCCTCGTTGATGGTCACGGTGTAAGTCGCGGTGCCGTCCTCGTTGTCGGTCTCGGAATGCTCCTTAACGGAAGTCTCGTTCCAGACGTAAGCGCCGCCCTGGTTGGTCTCCATGGTGCCGTAGCCGACGGTCAGGTACTGGATGTCCTGGTCGGCCGCGCCGGCGGAAGAACCGCCCCAGCCGGGATAACGGAAATCGCCGGACAGCTCGGTGGTGTTGCCCAGGATCGCGCGGTTGGGCATAGCGGGTGCTGCTGCTGTAGTCTCTGCTTTGGTCTCAGCGGACGCATCGGCAGTCGGTGCAGCAGTCTCGTTGGTGCCATTGGAACCGCAGGCAGCCAGACCCAGCATCATAACGACTGCCAGAAGCAGGCTCAGAAGCTTGGTGAACTTTTTCATTCAGAATTCCTCCCTCAGAATTTTTTAGACAGACGACCAAATCATCCGTCAGATTTCCGTTCCTCAGGGGGTATTCCCCCCAGAAACGATACACATATTATGCACTATCCGCCGCTCGTTGTCAAATGTTTTTTACATTTTATTCACTTCTACAAAAATCGTACTATTTCGTCTCGTTTTTTGTGCGTCCAGACGAACCCCGAACCAATTCCATGACTTTTCCCCCGCCTTTTCGTGTTTTACCCCCCCGGCGGGCGCACATCCTCGCAGACGGGCAAGGCAGCACCGCGCAATCCGGCCGGATTGCGCGGTGCTGCCCTAAGGAACCTCTGAATAAA
>DJNI01000047.1:174-3017 GCA_002436765.1 Clostridiales bacterium UBA6468 | reverse complement strand
GCTCTCGCCGATTTAATCAGAGTTTCCCTAATAAATGAACATGGCGTCGCCGAAGGAAAAGAACCGGTAGCGCTGCTTCACCGCTTCCTCATAGGCGTTCAGCACATGCTCGCGCCCCGCGAAGGCGGACACCAGCATGACGAGGGTGCTCTCCGGGAGATGGAAATTCGTAACAAGCGCGTCCATTGCCTTGAAGGTGTAGCCCGGATAGATGAAAATGTCCGTCCATCCGGATTTGGCCTCGAAGGTGCCGTCGTCGTTTACCAGAGATTCCAGCGTGCGGCAGGAGGTCGTGCCCACACAGATGATGCGCCCGCCGTTCCGCTTCGTTTCGTTCAGCATGTTCGCGGTCTCGGCGGTCATCATGCACAGTTCGGAGTGCATGTGGTGGTCGGTCACTTCCTCCGCCTTCACCGGGCGGAAGGTTCCAAGTCCTACGTGCAGGGTCACAAAAGCTTCGTTTACCCCCTTTTCCCGGATTTTCTCCAACAATTCTTTTGTAAAATGCAGTCCCGCCGTGGGTGCGGCGGCGGAGCCGACCTCTTTAGAATAGACGGTCTGATACCGCTCCTGATCCTGAAGCTCCTCCTTGATGTAGGGCGGCAGGGGCATTTTCCCCAGGCGTTCCAGCACTTCCAGAAAAATTCCCTCAAACCTAAATTCCACCACCCGGTTGCCGTCCTCCCGCACCTCCCGGACGACGGCCGTCAGCTCGCCGTCTCCGAAGATGACCTCGTTGCCGACCTGCATTTTCCGGCCGGGCTTGCACAGGCACTCCCAGCATTTGTTCCCCAGGTCCCGCAGAAGCAGCACCTCCACCACGCCGCCGGTGGGACGGTGCCCCATGAGCCGGGCGGGCAGCACCCGGGAATCGTTCATCACAAGGCAGTCGCCGGGGTTCAGATAGTCGATGATGTCGTAAAAATGCTTATGCTGAACCTCCCCGGTCTCCCGGTTCAGAACCATCAGCCGGGAACCGTCCCGCCGCTCCAAGGGCGTCTGGGCAATCAGCTCTTCCGGCAGATCATACCAAAAATCATGTGTTTTCATGTTTTTCCTCCCTATTCTCTGTGCCCACAGTATAGCCCATTTTTTCCCGTTTTGCAACAGACAAAATACATTCCCCCGGCATAGACTGGCGTGGAGGTATCAGCCTATGAAACAACCATTCTTTACAGGCGCCTGTACGGCGCTCGTCACCCCCTTCCTTGGGGGAAAGGTCAACTATCCCATGATGGAGCAGCTGCTGCGCCGCCAGATCGACGCGGGCATCGAAGCCGTGGTGATCTGCGGCACCACCGGAGAGTCCGCCACCCTGTCCGATTGCGAAAAGCTGGAGCTGTTCCGCCGGGCGAAGGCATACGCCGGGGACAGCTGCCAAATCATCGCCGGAACCGGGTCAAACTGCACCGAACACGCGCTGGCCCTGAGCCGGGCGGCGGAGAGCGCGGGAGCGGACGCGCTGCTTATTGTCACCCCCTACTATAACAAAGCCACGCCGGAGGGCCTGCTCGCCCACTACAGCGCCGTCGCCGGAGCGGTACATATCCCGGTCATCGCCTATAACGTCCCCTCCCGCACCGGCGTCGATATTCCCGTGGAGGTCTACGCCCGGCTGTCCCGCATTCCCAACCTGGCGGGGGTCAAGGAAGCGTCTTCCAGCATCTCCAAAATCGGCAAGCTTCGCGCCGCCTGTCCGGATTTCCCCGTCTGGAGCGGCAACGACGATCAGTCGGTCGCGGTGATGTCCCTGGGCGGGCAGGGCGTCATTTCGGTTCTGTCCAACGTCGCCCCCGTGGAGACCCAGGCCATGGCCCAGGCGGCGCTGGCGGGAGATTTCGACACCGCCGCCGCATTGCAGGCGGAGCTGCTGCCCCTCATTGAGCTGCTGTTCTGCGAGGTCAACCCCATTCCCGTAAAGGCCGCCATGCAGCTCATCGGCTACGACTGCGGCGGCTGCCGCCTGCCGCTGACGCCTATGAGCAGTGAAAATCTGGAAAAGCTGAAAAAGTATCTGCCGTAAACGAAAAAAACGCCGCCCTTTCGGGCGGCATCCGCAAAGAAGTCAGGCCGCCCGCAAACGTGCGGACGGCCTGTGTTTTCAATTACAGCCTTCTCCTAATCGGCATCAGGCCAGCACCGCTTTGTGGAAAATCTTCTTGCCCTTGCGGATTTTTACGCCCGCTTTCAGCATTTCCTCCGTTACGGCGAACTGGGCGCTGGGCACCTTCTCGTCGTTGACCAGAACGCCGCCCTGCTCCACCAGCTGCCGCGCCTGCTTGTTGGAGGGCGCGAGGCCGCAGGCCACCATCAGGTTCAGAATGCCGATCCTGCCGTCCACCAGCTTGTCGGCGGAAATTTCCGTGGTGGGCATATTGGCGTCGTTACCGCCGCCCACAAACAGCGCCTTGGCAGCCGCTCTGGCCTTTTCGGCCTCTTCCTCGCCGTGGACCATCTTGGTCAGCTCGTAGGCGAGGATCTCCTTGGCCTCGTTGAGCTTGGCGTCCGCCCATGTGTCCATCTCATTGATCTGCTCCAGAGGCAGGAAGGTCAGCATCCGGATGCACTTCATCACGTCGGCGTCACCGACATTGCGCCAGTACTGGTAGAATTCAAAGGGAGAGGTCTTGTTGGCGTCCAGCCAGACGGCGTTTCCGGCGGTCTTGCCCATCTTGTTGCCCTGAGAGTCCGTCAGCAGCGTGATGGTCATGCAGTGGGCGTCCTTGCCCAGCTTCTTGCGGATCAGCTCGGTGCCGCCCAGCATATTGCTCCACTGGTCGTTGCCGCCGAACTGCATGTTGCAGCCAAAGTGCCGGAACAGGTAGTAGAAGTCGTAGGACTGC
>DJNI01000047.1:0-136 GCA_002436765.1 Clostridiales bacterium UBA6468 | reverse complement strand
CATGTAGTTGAATTCCAGGAAGGACAGTCCCCGCTCCATACGCTGGCGGTAGCAGTCCGCCCGGAGCATGTTGTTGACGGAGAAGCACGCGCCCACCTCCCGCAGCAGCTCCACGTAGTTCAGGTTCAGCAGCCAG
>DJNI01000091.1 GCA_002436765.1 Clostridiales bacterium UBA6468 | reverse complement strand
ACGCCACAAAAATCCCGGCAGGTTTCCAAATGATAAATTTCTGAAAACTCTATAAAAAAGCAGCGTCCTTTTTTCAGATTTCTTCTGAAATCATAAAGGGGGCTGCTCAATCTCTGAGCGCATATGGCTGATACAGTTCAAAAGATGCATCACAGCGTGTTTGCATCTATGGAACTGTAAAAAATCGTGTTCACATTTTACCTTTGATTTTCAAACTAATCTCAGTCTATTTTTCTTAAATATACTCAAAAAGCACTTTAGATGCAACTTATTTCAAGTTGCATCTAAAGTGTTGAATAAACATGGAGGTACCGGCCAGATTTGAACTGGCGAATGAAGGTTTTGCAGACCTTTGCCTTACCACTTGGCCACGGTACCATATGAAATAAGGAACGCCGTGCGTTCCTTATCTTTTTCTGGAGCGGGCGACGAGGCTCGAACTCGCTACCTCCACCTTGGCAAGGTGGCGCTCTACCGGATGAGCTACGCCCGCATCTGGTGCAAACCACCGGAATCGAATCGCTTCGATCCCGGGGTCAGCAAAATGGTGCCTCCGGTCGGAATCGAACCAACGACACGAGGATTTTCAGTCCTCTGCTCTACCTACTGAGCTACAGAGGCATATTGAGCAGAAATCTCTGCTCAACCGCACCACAGATGCTTTTATTTGGCGACCCGGAACGGACTCGAACCGTCGACCTCCAGCGTGACAGGCTGGCGTGCTAACCGACTGCACCACCGGGCCAGATAAATGGTGGGAACAACAGGGCTCGAACCTGTGACCCCATGCTTGTAAGGCATGTGCTCTCCCAGCTGAGCTATGCTCCCAAACAGCGCCGCCGTCGGCTCTCCACCTCAGCGACGAGGTTTATTATACACAGAAACCCTTTTTTTGTCAAGCATTTTTTCCGTTTTTTTCTATGGAATTTTGCTCAGGGGCAATCACCGTTTCCCACCATTTTTCCGTCGAATATCAAATTTTTTCCAGCAGTTTTTGGATATCCTCCGGCGTGAAGCTGTAAACCGCGTCGCAGAACTGGCACTCCACCGGGAAGGTCTTGCCCTCCTGCCGGATCTCCTCCAGCTCCTTCCGTCCCAGGCTGATCAGGGCGCGCTCCACCCGTTCCCGGGTGCAGTAGCATTTATACGTCACCTCGGTGGTTTCCAGAAACACCACGCCTAGGCTTCCGCAGACCTGCCCCAGGATGTCCTCAGGAGTCATGCCCGCTTCCAGCATGGGCGTCACCGCTCCCGCCTGAGAAATGCCTTTTTCCAGGGTATCGATCACCTCGTCCGGCGCACCGGGCAGCAGCTGCAATAAATACCCGCCCGCCACCTTCACGCTCTGGTCGCGGTCAACCAGCACCCCCAGGGCGCAGGCCGTAGGGATCTGCTCGCTCTGGACGAAATAGGCGGTCACGTCGTCCCCGATCTCGCCGGAAACCAGCTGGGTCGAGCCGATGTACGGCTCCTTCATTTGCAGGTCGCGGATGACCGTCAGCGTGCCGTCGGTGCCGACGGTCGCGCCCACGTCCAGCTTCCCCGGATATTTCTCCACCAGGGGCACCCGCGGCTCGGTGACGCAGCCCCGGACGTTGCCCACGGAATCGGACACCACGGTGATGGTGCCGATGGGTCCGCCGCCCCGCACCTGTAGTGTCATGGATCCGTCCTCCACCTTCTGCATATTGCCCATCATGGATGCCGCCGTCAGGCAGCGTCCAAAGGCCGCTGTGGCATTGGGCGACGTTTTCTGAATCTGGGCACCCCGGCGCACAAGCTCTGTGGAGCGGATGGCTACGGCCTTCACAAAGCCGTCCATGCTCATGCCCCGGACTAAGTAATCCTTCATTTTATCTTTCCCTTTCTCGCCTTAAAATATACTCTCTGCTCCCCTGCCCCGGGCGCTTCAAACCGGCGGTCGGCATAGATCTTGATGTGGGTGAAGCCCGCCGCTTTCAGGTAGGACATCAGCTGCTCCTGAGAGTAGGCGTACTCCCTGTGTTCTTCAAAAGAGCGAACCCAGACGTCCCCCCGGCGCTGGAACAAATCCATGCCGTAGGAGCAGATATTGCTTTCTTCGTCAAATTCCCCCCGCCAGACGCAGTAGACGTCATCGTCCTCGTCCAGAAACACCTGACCGTCCATGGCGCGGAGTTTTTCCGGGGTGTTCACGTCGAAAATGAATATCCCGCCGGGGTTCAGCGCCCTCCAGACCCGCCGGATGGCCTCTTTGCAGTCCTCCGGGTTCGTGATATAGTCCAGGCTGTCCAGGGCACAGACGGCAAGGTCAACGCCTCTTGGAAGCCACAGCCTTTGCAGGCTCTGACGGACAAACCGGGGCGGATTGGGAAGGTCTGCGCTTTTCTGCTGGGCGGCGGTGAGCATTTCCTCGGACATATCCACGCCGATGACGGAAAGTCCCTTCCCGGCCAGTATTGCCGACACCGAGCCGGTGCCGCAGGCAAGATCGACCGCCGTCCGGGGCTTCACCCCTTCTTTTTTCAGAATTTCCTCGTAAAAGGCCACGATCGCCCCGTAGTCCACGTCGCTCGTCAGGCGGTCGTAGCTGGCCGCCAGCGCTTCATAGGCACCCATAAAATCTCTCCATTGCATAAAACATCCCGTCCCGAAGGGGACGGGATGCGGTAATCTTATCAGCGCTTGAAAATGCTGAAAATCTCGTCGATGTCGCTCATGTCCGCCGGCTTGGTGGGCTGCTTGGAGGCGGCCACGGGGGTGTCGATGTCGTCGGGAACAAAGCTGGGCTTGCTGGGGCGGGCGGTCTTGTCCGCGCCGGCGTTGGGGGCGAAGCCCTCGGGCTTCATCTCGAAGCCGGTGGCGATCACGGTCACGCGCATTTCATCCTGGAATTCGTCGGAAATGGTGGCGCCGAAAATGATGTTGGCATCGGGATTGGCAGCCTCCTGCACGATCCCGGCGGCGGTCTCCACGTCGTCCAGGGTCATCTCGTTGGAGCCGGTGACGTTCACCAGCACGCCGGTGGCGCCGTTGATGGAGGTCTCCAGCAGCGGGCTGGAAACGGCGGCCGTGGCGGCCTGCTCGGCTTTCTCCCTGCCGGAAGCGGTGCCGACGCCCATGTGGGCCCGTCCGGCGTTCTTCATGACGGCGGACACGTCGGCAAAGTCCAGATTGATGATGACGTTCTTGCAGAAGCCCACCAGCTCGGAAATGGAGGTCACGGCCTGCTTCAGCACGTCGTCGGCGATGCCGAAGGCGTTGGCGAAGGTGATCTTCTGGTCGGTGACGTATTTCAGCCGGTCGTTGGGAATGATGATCAGGGAATCGACCTTGCCGCTGAGGTCGGTGATGCCCTGCTCGGCCTGACGCATCCGGTTCGCGCCCTCGAACTTGAAGGGCTTGGTGACCACGCCCACCGTGAGGATACCGGCCTCGTGAGCCAGATCGGCCACGATGGGAGCCGCGCCGGTGCCGGTGCCGCCGCCCATACCGGCGGTGATAAAGACCATGTCCGTACCCTCCAGCGCCTTGGAAATGGCGGCTCTGGATTCCTCGGCGGACTTCTTGCCGATCTCGGGCTTGGAGCCTGCGCCCATGCCGCCGGTCAGCTTCTCGCCGATCTGGATCTTGTTTTTGCAGACGGATTTATTCAGGTCCTGCTTATCGGTGTTGACCACGACGAAATCCACGCCGCCCACGCCGGCATCGATCATGCGGTTGATAACATTGTTGCCGGCGCCGCCGACGCCGATCACCTTGATTTTCACAACGCGATCCTGTAAAGTTTCGGACATAATCTCTTCCTCCTATGTATCTTTCGCAGGCACGGCGGAGCCGCTGCTGCCTGAATTTTGTATCCATACTCTCCTATTCTATCCTGAAAACGCGATTTGGTCAATAGAAAATCCGGTATTTCGTCAAATTATTTACAGAATAATAACATCATGCGAAGGGCGTATAGCCCACCTGATTCGGCCAGACGGTGAAGCTGACGTCCAGAACGCCGCTCTGGTAGTCGCTCATCTGCAAGATGGCGTCGTTCATGCAGTCGACCTTGTAATCGAGGCGGGATGTGTCGCCCAGATTGACCTGATACCGGGTGCCGTACCAGAGGATGATGTCCTCGGTGCTGGTCACGTCCACGCTGGCGGCTTCGCCCACGATGTCGTTGTCTTCCAGCGCCTTGAGGATCTGTAAGGCAGCGGTCAGACGCTGTGCGCCGGTGGTCGTCACCGGGATCAGCTCTCCCAGCTCGTTGGTCTCGCTGGGGGTCGCCTCCGTGGCGATGCCCTTCTGGTTGACCGCGGGAGCCTCCAGTGTTACGCCCAGAACCTGGGTGGCCGTGGCCGCCTTGGCGTTGTTTGCCTGCTCCACGACCCTGCCGTCGGAGTCCATCATCCACCACTGTCCGTCGCTGGACTTGATGGCATAGACCACGCTCTCTTCTTCGATCATAATATTGACCGTATCCGGCAATTTTATACCGATCCGCACACCCTTGACATAGGGCAAATTTGCCATAATCTGGCTGGCGGCGCGGATCTTGCTGAAGGTCAGGAGCTTGTCTCCCTCGGAAATGCCGGAAGCCTCCCGCACCGCCCAGGGGCTGTAGGTTTCTGCGCCGGTGACCGTGATGGTCTTCACCTTGAAGAACACCGACAGTCCCATGACGATGGCCAGCACCACTGCCGTCACCGTTATCAGCTGGACGATCAGCCGGTCGCGGTTGAAGGGCAGGGGCTGGGTATAGATCACAGCCGGGGTGGGCGTTTTGGGGCGGCTGCTCTCCGTTTTCCGGGAGGGACGCTTCTTCGGGCGTTTCTTCGCGCTCATGAGCGTCTCGGCCAGCATGGCAAGCGCCGATTTCTTTTTGGGCTTGCTGTTTCCGTAGGCGCGCTTTCTGTTGGGCACGTCGTCGTCCACGGGCCTGCGTCGGGGTGCGCCCTTCCGGGAACCGGCGGACTGCTTTGCCCGCTGGCGGGCGGCAGTCTCCTCCCCGGCTCTCTGACGGGGCTGCGCTTCCCTTCCGACCGGGCGGTCGGGTCTTTCCTGCCGGCCGGGACGTCGCCGGGCGTCCTGTTCCGCCGGACGGCGGGGACGTTCTTGAGCGTTCCGCTCCGGTGCGCGACGGCGCTGTTCCGGGGCGTTTTGCTCTGCCGGGCGGCGGGGACGCTCCTGGGCGCTCTGCTCTGCCGGGCGGCGGCGCTGCTCCGGGGCACTTTGTCCGGGGCGTTGGGAAGCACGATTCTGCCCGCCTGTCTGCGGACGGCGCTTTCCGGCGTTTTCCCGGCTATCCTGTGTTGTATCCATAGTGTTCCTCCTGGGGTATAAGGCGGGTTATTTTCTGTCTGAGGCCAGCTGCTCCACGATATCGCAGATCCGCTCCGCGGAATCCAGACGAACCATCGTGTGCAGCTTCCGGGACATCTCCCTGCGGCGATCTTCGTCCGCCAGCAGCGAACGGATCAGCCCGTACAGCTTTCCGGGCGTGCAGTCCTTTTCCAGCACCACCACCGCGCCGCCCGCCGCCTCCAGCACACGGGCGTTCTTTTCCTGATGGTTGTTCGTCACGTTGGGCGAGGGGATGAGAATGCAGGGCGTGCCGGAAGCGCCGATCTCATTGCAGGTGGCGCTGCCCGCCCGGCCGATGACGATGTCCGCCGCCGCCATGACGGTGGGCATATCGTAAATATACTCCCGGATATCCAGGGCGGGGCAGTTCTTCCAGTCCACACCGTTGTCCATGACGCGCTGGGGCATCCACGCCTTGCCGAAGCTGCCGGTGGCGTGGATGTGGTGAAAGGGAAAACCGTCGGCCTGCTCCAGGGGCATCATGTCCGCGATGGTCTCGTTCATGACCTTTGCGCCCTGACTGCCGAAGGCGGAGACGACCACAAAGCCGCTTAGCCCCAACTCCCTTCTCGCTTCCTCCTTGGTGTCGAAAATGAACTCCCTGCGCACGGGCATCCCCACGACCTCCACCTTTTCCGGGTGCCTGTAGTGACGGACGCTTTCCTCAAAGGCAACCAGCACCCGGCTGGCCTTGTTCGCCGCCAGACGGGTGGTGACGCCGGGGACGGCGTTGCTTTCGTGGACGCAGGTGGGAATGCCCATGGACTGGGCGGCGTACAGCGCCGGGAAGCTGGCATAGCCGCCGGTGCCGATGACCACATCCGGCTTAAATTCCCGGAAAATCTTTTTGCACGCCTTCACGCCCTCCCGCACACATTTTACCGCGTGGAGGTTCTTTTTCATTGCGGCAAGGTTCTTCCCCCGGCTGAGGCCGGAACCTTCCAGACATTTCAGGTCATACCCTGCCTGGGGTACCAGCGTTTCCTCCATGTGGCCTTTTGCGCCGATAAAGAGGATATTGCAGTCCGGGTGGCGCTCCCGCATCATATTGGCAACCGCGATGGCCGGGTTGATGTGTCCCGCCGTGCCGCCGCAGGTAAAAATCAGATTCATAGGTCAAGCCTCCTGTATTTTTCTCCGGTTTCGCCCTCTGGAAATGCCCAGGACGATGCCCATCTCCCCCAGATTCACCGCCAGCGCCGTGCCGCCGTAGGAAAAGAAGGGCAGCGCAATGCCGGTGGAGGGAAGCAAATTGGTGACCACGCACAGGTTCAGGACGGTCTGCACCGCGATCAGCGTCACCAGCCCCGCCGCAAAAACGGTGGAAAACCGGTCACGGGCGTTCAGCGCGATCCAGTAGCCCCGCAGGATGGTGACGGCGAACAATGCAACGATCGCCATTGCCCCCACCAGCCCCAGCTCCTCGCAGATCACCGCGAAGATATAGTCGTTATATTGAAAAGGCAGATACAGATATTTCTGCCGGGACTTGCCGTAGCCCAGCCCGAACAGGCCGCCGGAGCCGATGGCATACAGCGACTGCAAGATCTGGTATCCGGTATCCCCCGGATCCAGCTCCGGGTGGAGCCACGCGGTGACCCGGTCGCCGGCGTAGCCCATGAAGCTGATGTAGACGACCACGAACACGGCGGCGGCGCCCGCCCCGGCCAGCAGCCATCTGGTTCGGGTGCCCGCCACGAACATCATCACCACCGCCACCATGCCCATGAGCATAATGGCCGACAGGTGCCTTTCCAGCGCCAGGGGAACCAGGATCCCCATCAGCGCCAGACCGAAGCCCAGAACGCCATGGCGGAAGGTCTTCGCGTCCTGCCCGTACAGCCGGGTCAGCCGGGCGAACAGCAGGATCATGGTGAATTTCGCAATCTCCGAGGGCTGAAACTGTATGCCCGCCAGATTGATCCAGCGCCGGGCGCCGTTGACCTCCTCGCCGATGACGAGGACGCTCAGCAGCAGCGCGATGCTCACGCCGTACAGCGGCCAGGCAAGCCGGTACCAGACGCCCGCAGGTATCCGGCTGAAAAAGAACATGGCGGCAAGACCGATCGCGGCGCAGACCGCCTGTTTCTGGAGGTATTTTGTGGAAATTTCGTAGCCGGTGTCATACTCGCTCTGGGCGTAGCTTGCCGAGTACAGCATAGCCAGTCCCACCGTCAGCAGCAGAAGCACCAGCAGCAAAAAGGGGTAATCAACACTTTCCCCCGTCCGGGAAAGTCCCGGGCGGCGTTTCTCTTTGGCATGGAGGTCACGCTCCGACGCCATAAGATACTTCCTTTCAGGAGTGGTAATCATTGGGGAAGCTCTGAATAAATCGGCGAGAGCTGACAGTGAGAGATTTTTCACCAGATGAAGGTATTAAAAGTGGAGGAATACTTTGTGTATTTCCCACTTTTAAAACCGCACAGCTGGGGAAAAAGATCCGCTGCTCAGCCGAAGGCGATTTGTTCAGAGTGTCCCTAACTAACGAGGCCAGCAATGCCGAACCAGGCCAGCACGCACATGGCCGCCGTAACACCGGCGAACACCAGCACGATTTTTTCTTCCTTCCAGCCGCACATTTCAAAATGGTGGTGGATGGGCGCCATCTTGAACAGGCGCTTGCCGTGGGTCGCCTTGAAATAGGAGACCTGCAAAATATCGGACATGGCTTCGCAGACATACACGAAGCCGACCAGGATCAGGATCAGGGGCATCTCCAAAGCGAAGGCCATGGCGCACACCACGCCGCCTAAGAACAGCGAGCCGGTGTCTCCCATGAAGACCTTGGCCGGGTGCCAGTTATAAAAGAGGTATGCGACCAAGCCGCCCGCCAGAGCCGCAGGCAGCAGCGCCAGATCGTATTTGCCCATAGCGGCGGCCGCGGCGGTAAAGAACACCATCACAGGCAGGGTGACGCTGGCGCACAGGCCGTCCACGCCGTCGGTGAGGTTCACCGCGTTGTCCGTCCCCACCATGACGAACATGGCGAAGAAAATATAGACGATGGGGTGCAGCCGGAAGCTCACATTCACGAAGGGAATGTAGAGGTGGGTATCCATAAAGCCGGAGCGGTACATGGCATACAGGAACAGCGCCGACACCGCCATCTGCAGCATGGCCTTCTGAAGCGTCGTCAGCCCCAGATTCCGGTGGAATTTGACCTTGGTAAAATCGTCCAGAAACCCGATGAGGCCGAAGCACAAGGAAAGCGCCAGCACATAAAACGGGGAATCATCGCTCATGGCAGGGAAATTGCCCACCAGACAGAGGATCGTCCCAAAAACAAACATCAGTCCGCCCATCATGGGGGTGCCGGCCTTGCCGTTGTGCCAGGTGGGGCCGATCTCCCGGATGGACTGTCCGGCCTTCAGCGCCCGCAGCACCGGCAGCAGCAGATAGCCGATACCGGCGGTCAGGATGCAGCCCGCCGCCGCCGTGATCAGGATTCTTGTCATGACTTCTTCCTCCGTTACTTCTCTTTGCCTAAAAATTCATCGATTACCTGTTCCAGATGGATGCCGTGGCTGGCCTTGAACAGCAGCACGTCGCCGGGCTTCGCCGTGCGTTTCAGCGCCGCCACCAGCTCCTCCCGGTTCGTAAAGGCTCTTCCCCTGGTCTCCGGCATACCGCCGGTGATGGTTCCGCTGATAATGCGCCCGGAATTGGAGCCGTAGGCAAAGACATAGTCCGCTTTCTCCGCGGCAATTCTGCCCACCCGGTAGTGCTCCGCCTGGGTGCAGTCCCCCAGCTCCAGCATATCCCCCAGCACGGCGATCCGCCGCCCCTGCTTCTTTCCCAGGACGGCCAGTGCCGCCGCCATGGACTCGGGGCCTGCGTTATAGCAGTCCTTGATGATGGTCATGCCGCCGGACTGAATGATCTCCTGACGGCCGGAAATGTTCCGGAACTGGGAAAGTCCCGCCTGAATCTTTTCGGGCAGCACCCCCAGCTTCAGACCCACCGTCACCGCCGCCAGGGCGTCGTTGACATAATGCTCGCCTTCCAGCAGCATCTTTACCGGGAAGGACAGCCGCCCGGCCTCCACCCGGAAACACAGATAGTCGCCGTCCTGACGGGTGTCGAACGCCCGGACGGCACAGCCTTCGGAGGAACCGAAGTATGTAACCCGCTGCTGGGGTTCCTTATCCAGATTGCGCAGGAGGAAATCGTCGCCGTTGAGCAGAAGCATTCCGTGAGGGGTCATGCCCTCCACGATCTCCATTTTCGCCTGCCGAATACCCTCCTGGGTGCCCAGAAATTCAATGTGAGCGGTGCCGATATTGATGATCACCGCCACGTCCGGTTTTGCGATCTGGGACAGGTAGGAAATTTCGCCGAAATGGTTCATGCCCATTTCCAGCACCGCGACCTCGGTGTTCTCCGGCATGGCAAGTACCGCCATGGGCATCCCGATGTCGTTGTTGTGATTGGCCGGGGTCTTGCTGGTGACAAACGCCTGCTCCAGCACGGCGGCGATCATTTCCTTGGTGGTGCTCTTGCCCACGGAACCGGTGACCGCCACCACCTTTGCGCCGATGCGTTTCAGCTCCTCCCGGGCGATCCTCCCCAGCGCGATGCGGGGGTCGTCCACGTAAATGGCGGGGTAATCCCCCACCTTGCGGCTGCACAGAGCCGCCGCAGCGCCCCTGTCCATGGCCTTTTTGATGAAGTCGTGGCCGTCCCGGGCGCCCCGGAGCGTGATGAACAGCTGTCCCGGCTGCATGACCCGGGTGTCATTGGCCGCGCCCAAAAATTCGACGTCCGCGTATTTTTCTTCCACCGCGCCGCCGCACCACCGGGCAGCCTGTCTGAGCGTTAATTTTCCCATGCCGTTTCCTCTTTTTCCCGCAGGTGGGCGGCGACCTCTTCCCGTTCATCCAGGTGGCGCTTTACGCCGCCGATGTCCTGATAGGTCTCGTGACCCTTTCCCGCCAGAATAATTATATCATCTTTTTTCCCAATGTCCATAGCATATCTGATGGCCGCGCGCCGGTCTTCGATTACAATATATTCCCCGTCTTCCTGTTTTACCCCTGTGAGGATGTCTTCGATAATGGCCATGGGGTCTTCCGTGCGGGGGTTATCCGAGGTGATGACGGCAAAATCCGACAGCTTCACGCCGATATGCCCCATAATGGGCCGCTTCATGGGATCCCGGTCGCCGCCGCAGCCGAATACCGCGATGACCCGGCCTTTGCAGAAATCCTTCACGGAGGAAAGCACATTTTCCAGTCCGTCGGGGGTGTGGGCGTAGTCGATGAGGATGCTGTAGGGCTTTCCGGGGGTGGGGACTACCTCCACCCTCCCCTTGACGCCGGAGACCGTTTTCAGCGCGGCGGCGCAGTCCGTCAGGGAAATGCCCAGCTGTTTTGCGATGCCCATGACCGTCAAAGCGTTGTAGACGGTGAACGTTCCGGGGATGGGCAGGGACACCGCCGCCCGCTCGTCGCCGGACACGGCCGTGAAGCGAACGCCCTGCGCCAGAAGCTCCAAGTCTTCGCCTCGCAGGTCGGCGGGACGGTGTACGCCCGTAGTCAGCACCGGGCAGGCGGCCGCCGCAAGAATCCTGTCCGAATAGCTGTCGTCCACATTGACCACCGCCAGACGGCAGCGGCGGAACAGCTCGGCCTTGGCCGCGCAGTAAGCGTCCATGGTCTTGTGGAAGTCCAGATGATCTTCCGTCAGATTGGTAAAGGCGGCAACGTCAAACCGGATACCGCCGATGCGCTCCAGAGAAATGGCGTGGCTGGAAACCTCCATCACCACATGGGTGCAGCCCGCGTCCCGCATTTTTGCGAACAGCGCCTGCAATTCAAAGCTCTCCGGGGTGGTGCGCTCGGTGGGGATGGTCTCCTGGCCGATCATATTGGCCATGGTGCCGATCAGACCCACCTTCGCCCCCAGGCAGGCTTCCAGAACCTGCTTTAGAAGAAGCGTGGAGGACGTTTTTCCGTTGGTGCCGGTGATGCCGATCATGGTCATTCGCTCTGCGGGGCGGCCAAAGAAATTGCAGCCCAGCAGCGCCAGCGCCAGCCGGTCGGATTCCACCAGAACATAGGGGATACCCGTCTCCGGCTTTTTCGCCGTGACCACCGCCGCCGCGCCCTTTTCCGCGGCCATGGGAATAAATTTATTTCCGTCGGCGGCAAAGCCGGACACGGCCACGAACAGGCTGCCCGGGGTCACCTTCCGGGAATCGTAAAAAATCTCTTGGATCTCAAGCTCCGGGTCTGCGGTGCATTCCAGAACGGAAATGCCCGTCAAAAGTTCCTTCAGCTTCATATTCATCCTCCTTTGTCATACTGAACTCCAATTAAAATCTTTAGAAAAGATTTTAATTGCCCGAAGGGCAAGGAGTTCATATGAGACTTGTTTTGTGATTTCTTCCTTATAAATCACAAAACTGGCAGCGCCAATAGGTGATGCCTTCCTGATGAAAATCAAAGATTTTCATCAGGAAATAGTATCAGTCTCTGGCCGCGGTATCCGCGAAAACCAGTGTGATCGTCGTTCCCGCGGGAACCTCGGTATCCTTGGGGGCGTTCTGTGCCGTTACCGTCACGCCGGTGGAAATTTCATCATTCCCCGTCACCAGAATGTACAGCCCCAGCGCGCCCGCGGCGTCGCTGGCCTGCTGACGGTTCATGCCGTAAAAATCGGGGACCTTCACCGTTTCCGGCTCCGGGGTCTGCCCAAAGAACAGAAGCACCTGGCTTCCGCCGGGAACGGTCTGTCCGGGAGACGGGATCTGTCCCGTCACCGTTTCGCCGCTGCCGGAAATTGCCGCCGTCAGCCCTTCTTTTTTCAGAAGCGACTGGGCGTCCTTCGCCGTCATGCCGGTCAGGTCCTCCATGGCGATCTGCTTTCCCGCAAGATCGTCCTCGGAAAAGGACTGCTTCACGCCGAGGTACGGCAGCACGTCCGCCATCACCGCGCCCACGGTGGGCGCCGCCATGACGCCGCCGGAAATGTAAATTCCCGTCTCCCTGGACGGTGTATCCAATGCGGCAAGTATAATATACTCCGGATCGTCCATAGGCGCAATCCCCACAAAAGATACGATTTTATCCTGGACACGCTGGCCATTCTCGTCAAAAACGTCAATTTTTTCGCTGGTTCCGGTCTTTCCGCCGATGGAAAACCCGGCGACTTTGGCATTTTTTGCCGTCCCCTCCGTGACGACGGACTCAATGAGGGTTCGCATGGTGTCGGAGGTCTCCTTGGAAACGGTTCTGCGCACCACCGTCGGCTCCGCCTTCATCACCGTGTTGCCGTCGGCATCCAGGATTTCCGAAACGATGTACGGCTCCAGCAGCTGCCCGCCGTTGACCACGGAGGCAATCGCCCGCACCAGCTGCAAGGGGGTGATCTTGAACGTCTGTCCGAAAGAACCGGAGGTCAGGGACGCCGTCCCCCATTTGTCCGTATCCGTGACCAGGGCTTTGTCAAAAAAGACGCCCTTGCTCTCTCCCGCAAGATCGATGCCGGTTTTTTCCAGCACCCCAAAGTTTTTGACGTATTCATAAAACCGCTCCCCGCCCAGCTTCAGGGCGATGTGGGCGAAGGCGATGTTGCAGGAATTTTGCAGCGCCTGGGGCGTTTTTTCCGCCCCGTGTCCCGTGGAGCGCCAGCAGTGAAGCCTTTGGGCGCGCCCCGGGATCTGCTCGGAGCCGGAGCAGTGGAAGGGCGTATTCAAATCGATGGCGCCGCAGTCCAGCGCCGCCGACATGGTCAGCACCTTGAAGGTTGACCCCGGCTCATAGCCGTCGGAGATCACCCGGTTGCGCCATTGCTTCAACCGGGCGGCGGAGAGGGCTTCCCCGTAGGCCGTTTTCCCCGTCTCGTAGGCTTCGCTTCCCTCCGGCTGGGCGAGGTAGACCCGTTTCATTTCTTCCAGCTGCGCCGCAGTATCCGTGTCGGCGATTTCCAGATAGTTGTTTGGGTCGTAGCTGCCCAGGGTGGCCATGGCGAGGATCTCTCCCGTCTTGCAGTTCATCACCAGCCCGAACGCGCCGTTTTGAACATCGTAGCGGGCGATGGCGGCGGAAAGCTGCTTTTCCAGGCACGCCTGCACCGTGGCGTCCAGTGTCAAGATCACGCTGTCCCCCTGCCGGGAGGAAACGTAGTTTTCATAGGAAAAGGGCATATCCATTTCGTTATTGCCCTTGGTGGTAATGACTCTGCCCGTGCCGCCTGCGAGGAAGCTGTTGTAGGCGGCTTCCACCCCTTCGCAGCCCTCGTTGGAGGCGTTGGTGAAGCCGACGACCTGGGCAGCCAGTGTTTCATAGGGGTAGACCCGCTGGGACGTGGGTTCCAGATGGATGCCGGAAATGCCCTTTTCATTGATGTAATCCCGGATTTTCCCGGCGGTTTCCTCGTCAATGCGGGTGCCGACCTGCTTGTAGCGCCGTTTGATGTCCGCTGCCTGCTCCTCGATCCACGCGGGGTCTTTCCCCAGAATTTCTCCCAGCGTCCGGGCAATTTCGGGAATATCCGCCCTGGACTGCTTTAGTTCATGGGGGTCGAGATACACATTCTCCACGCTGACGGAGGTCGCCAGAATATTCATATTCCGGTCAAAGATGTCCCCCCGGTCGGCAGTCACCGTCGTCGTGCGGGTCTGGTTGCGCAGAGCGAGGGCGGAATAGTAGTCGTAATTTGTCACCATCAGGTTGTACAGCCGCAGTCCCACCGGCAGGAAGGCCAGCGCCCCCAGCAGCGCGGATACCAGCATGATGCGCCTGTGCTGGCCGCTGTCCAGCCGCAGGCGGTTATATTCCCGTTTCTTCCCCATAAGCCACCGGCCCTTCCGTCAAGATACAACTTTGGGCAGCAAGGGAATCCCTCGCCGCCCGGTGCAGCTGCTATCTTACTTTATGAGGAGGGACGGACTTTATGCCGGGAAAACGCCGCCTAGCCGAAGGAAGCGGATCCTCCGTCCCCGAACAGGCCGCCAAAGAACCAGACGATGTCATCCCAAAGCGTCCGTTCCGGCTTCGGCTGGGAGCGTGTGACGGTGATGGTTCTGCTTGGCACTTCCTCCACCGGCACCATGCCGAGAGCCAGCGCCTTGTCCCGGATGTCCTCCAGATCGTAGCCGTCCCGATAGGTGCGTTCCAGCTCGGCGTTGCTTTGGTTCAGCCGGGAGACGTAGCCGGACATTTGCTCATACTGCGCCCAGTCGCTGCGCAGCTGCAACGCCCCCAGCACCATGACCGCCAGCATCACCACCGCCACCGTCATACCGAGAAGCGCCACGGGGTCGATATAGATTGCCTTTACCTGCTCCCCCTTGGCGATGGGGAGCTTTGTTTTGGCCTTTTTCTTCTTTTTCTTCGGCGCAAGCACCTGCGCCTCGCTGCCGGGGACATAGAACTGACCAATGTACTGAATTTTCGGTTTTTCCGTCATGATTCCGTCCCCTTTCCGGCAACTTGCCCGTTATAATTTCTCGCAAATACGCAACTTGGCGCTGCGCGCTCTGGGATTCCGTTCCAGCTCTTCTTCCCCGGAAACGATGGGCTTGCGGGTCACGATCCGCACCTGGGGCTTCTTGCCGCAGACGCAGACCGGGAAGCTGGGCGGGCAGGTGCAGCCCTTCGCCGCTTCTGCCATAGCGTTCTTCACAATCCGATCTTCCAGAGAATGGAAGGTGATCACCGCCAGCCGTCCACCGGGATTCAACAGCGGAACGGCCTTTTTCATCACCGTTTCCACCGCCCCCAGCTCGTCGTTGACGGCGATGCGGATGGCCTGAAAGCTCCGCTTGGCCGGGTGCTGCTTCTCCCGCAGGGCGGAAGCAGGCATGGCGCTTTTGATCACGTCCACCAGCTCCAGGGTCGTCTCGATGGGCGCCTGCTCCCGGCGGCGGCAGATGGCCGCGGCGATGCGGGGCGCAAAGCGCTCCTCGCCGTAATCATATAAAATACGCCTGAGTTCCTCGTAAGACCAGGTGTTCACGATCTGGCGGGCGTCCCGGACGTCCTCGCCGTTCATGCGCATATCCAGCGGCGCGTCCGTCATGTAGGAAAATCCCCGCTGAGCGTCGTCCAGCTGGGGGGAGGAAACGCCCAAATCCAGCAGAATGCCGTCCACCTTGTCGATGCCCAGCTCTTGCAGCGCCTGATCCATATCGCAGAAATTGGCGTGCACCAGCGTGACCCGGTCTTCATAGGGCTTTAGCCGTTCCGCCGCCGCTTCCAGCGCCACGTTGTCCCGGTCAATGCCGATAAGACGTCCGGTGGTGAGCTTTGCGGCAATGCGGCTGGAATGTCCCGCGCCGCCTAAGGTTCCGTCCACATAAATGCCGTCGGGTTTGATGGCAAGCCCCTCGATGCATTCCTCTAAGAGCACGGAAACATGATGAAATTCACTCATAGGCCGATCGCCTCCAAGGACGCCAGCAGCTTCTCCGGGGTCAGGTTCTCCCGCTCAAAGTCCGTAAATTCCTTCGCATCCCAGATCTCCGCCTGTCCCGCCCGGCCGACGATCATGACCTCCCGGTCAATTCCGGCGTAGCTTAAGAGAAACTGGGTCAGGCTGAAACGATACTGCTTATCCGGGCTGCATTCGGCGGCGTTCATAAAAATCAGGCTGGTCGCACCGGAGCGCTGGGAAATGCTCATGGCATTGTAGTTATCCGAAAGGCGCTTCCACTCCTCGGCGGTGTAGACGGTGAGGCACCGATGACCGCAGTTGACGCCCAGAGTGACAAAAAAGGTATCCCCCAGCTCCGCCCTCAGCTTGGACGGCACGAACAGACGGCTCTTTTCGTCCAGCTTCGCAGGATACTTCCCGATCACGGCGCTCACCTCCCTTTTGCTCCACTTTACTGCCCTTTTACTCCATGTAGAGACAGTATACTACCCGCAAGGGAAAAAATCAATCTTTTTCTCAGGGATTTTTCGATTTCCGCCAGAAATCAGGGAATATTCGCATATTTGTTCTAATAAACCAGGTGATTTCTCAGCTTCATTTCAGATAACCGCGCCCCACCCCGTCAAAAAACCAGTTTCCCGTCCTCCAATTTGGGCTTCACCCGGGCGGGCTTTTTCCCGCAGCGCAGCAGGTAGCTTGCCAGCGGCCCCTCCACCTCGGTCTGTACCAGGCGGCGGATCTGCCGTGCGCCGTCCTTGCCGGGACGTTTCTTTAACAGCTCCGTCGCCAGCTCCGGGGGCAGCAGCAGCTGGGTCCCCAGCGCCGCCGTCCGCTCCTGAAGCTGCCGCAGATATTTCCAGGTGATGGCTTCCAGCGCACCGGCTCCCAGGGGCTCAAAGCACACCGTCTGGTCGATTCGTCCCAGAAATTCCGGGGAGAAGGTCTGCTGCAATGCTCCGCCGATCTCGGCGCTTCGTCCCCCGGCGCAGAAGCCCATCCCGTCGCCCCGGACCTGGCCGCCCACATTGGAGGTCATGACCACAATGGCGTTCCTGAAGCTGACATGCCGCCCCGTGGAATCCGTCAGCGTTCCTTCCTCCATGATTTGCAGCAGGATGCCCAGCACGTCCGGATGGGCTTTTTCCAGCTCATCCATCAGCACCAGACAGTAGGGGCGGCGGCGCACCGCCTCCGTCAGCTTGCCGCCTTCCTCATAGCCGACGTACCCGGGAGGCGCGCCGATCAGGCGGGAGACCGACTGCTTTTCCATATATTCCGTCATGTCCAGCCGGATCATGGCGTCCCGGCTGCCGTAGACCTCCTGGGCAAGCGCCCGGCACAGTTCCGTTTTTCCCACCCCCGTGGGTCCCGTGAACAGCAGGCACGCGATGGGTCGCGCCCCGTCCCGGATGTCGCAGTAGCCCCGGCGCACCGCCTCGGCCACGGCGCTCACCGCCCTGCTCTGCCCCACCACCTGAGCGGAAAGCAGCCCTTCCAGCCCCAGCAGTCGTTCCCGTTCCCCGGCGGTGAGCCGTCCCACGGGAATCCCCGTCCGGGCGGAGACCACCCAGGCGATGTCCGCCCCGGTGACGCACCGGGCGCGTTTTCCGTCGGCGGGCTTCGACAGGTGCTGCATTTTGTCCCGCAGCTCGGCGGCCTTTTCAAATTTCCGTTCCCGTACCGCTTCGTTCAGCTCCTGCTCCAGCTCTTTTCTGGCGGGGCCGCCCCGGGACAGCTGCATTTCCTCCATCCGCGCCCGGGCAGCGCCCTCATCCAGCAGGTCGATGGCTTTGTCCGGCAGGTACAGGTCGGGCAGATACCGCCGGGACAGGCGCACCGCCTCCTTCACCGCTTCCTCGGAGATCCGCAGATGGTGGTGCCGCTCCAGCCCCGGCTTCAGCGCCCGGAGGATCGCCAGCGTCGCCTCCTCCCCCGGCTCCTCCACCGCCACCGGGCGGAAGCGCCGTTCCAGCGCCGCGTCCTTTTCAATATACCTCCGGTATTCCTCCCGGGTCGTCGCGCCCAGCATTTGCAGCTCGCCCCGACCCAGGGCGGGCTTGAAGATGTTCGCCGCGTCGATGGCGCCCTCGGCCGCGCCTGCGCCGACGATGGTGTGCATTTCATCGACGAAAAGAATCACGTCTCCGCTGCGGCGGATCTCCCCCAGCACATCCCGCAGACGTTCCTCAAATTCGCCACGGTACTTGGTTCCTGCCACCAGCGACGCCATATTCAGGCTCACCAGCCGTTTGTCCTTCAGCTGGGGCGGCACGTTGCCCACCGCCATCCGCTGGGCTAAGCCCTCGGCAATGGCGGTTTTTCCCACCCCCGGCTCACCGACAAGAGCGGGATTGTTCTTGTTTTTCCGGCACAGAATGCCGATGACCGTGTCGATCTCCCGTTCCCTTCCGATCACCGGGTCCATGCTTGACGCCTTGAGAATCAGATCTTCACTGAACTGCTCCAGAAGTTTCGTTGTGACCGCCTCCTTTTTTCCTCTCACGGGAGCGCCCTGCTCCCAGTGCAGATAGTCCACCGCGTGGGTAAACAGCTCGTCGGTGCTGATGCCGTTGAGCTTTAAAAGCTCATATGCGTCGCTGTCTTCCCGTCTTGCCATCGCCAGCAGCAGGTGCTGCGGCGTGATTTCCCGGCTGCCCAGGATCTTTGCTTCCCGCGCCGCCCCCCGGAGAAGCGCCCGGGATTCCCCGGTCAGTCCTTGAGGCAGAGGCAGCTCCGGCGTCCCCTGCCCGTAAAGCAGCCGCGCCATTGCCTCCGTCAAATCCGGATCCATGCCCAGCAAACGGAGGGTCTGCCCTGCCGCCCCGGGCTCCCGCGCCATCACCAGCAGCAGATGGGCGGAGCCGACATAGCTGTGCCCCAGGGATCTCGCCAGTTGGGCGGCGTGCTGGATCAGATCGGCCGTCAGTACATCGTAATGCACGGTATTCCTCCCGAGTCAATTGTTTTTCCTTTTCCGAAAAATTCTCACCACCCCAGGCAGGAATTATTCAAAAATTTTTTATAAAAAAGGAATTGCTTTTTTTGAAAACCATGCTACAATGAGGATGCGCTGGTTGTGTGGCGTGCAATACATATTAGATAAATGGAGGTAACACCATGGCTTACAAGATCACTGACCGCTGTGTCGCCTGCGGCTCCTGCGCCGAGCAGTGCCCCGTCGAGGCTATTTCCGAGAATGACGGCAAGTACGAGATCAACCCCGATATCTGCGTTTCCTGCGGCTCCTGCGCCGAGCAGTGCCCCGCCGACGCCATTGAGGAAGGCTGATCCGGCTTTCTCAGACCAGAATTGGCCTGCGCAAATGCTTGCGCAGGCTGATTTTTTGTTGTATAATGGTACAAACATGGCATCAGTTGACAAGGGAACACATGCCCGTCGGGCGCTCTGGCACGCCGCTGGCTGCGTTATCGTCCTTGACTTGCGTCAGCCCGCCAACGAGGATAACGTGGTCAGACGCCGTTTAGGCCCGGGAAAACCATGTGTTCCCTTGTCAACTGATGCTAACTTGGAGGCACTCATGGAGCAGCTACCCAACGGATTTACCCTGAACCTGCCGGAAGGCGCCTTCCCCTTGAGCACCGATTCCATGGTGCTGTCCCATTTTGTCCGGCTTCCCAAAAACGCACGGGTGCTGGATCTCGGCTCCGGCTGCGGCACGCTGGGACTTCTCTTGTGCGCCGTGAATAAAAGCTGCCGCGTCACCGGCGTGGAGCTGTCTCAGAGCGCCCACCTCGCCGCCACCGACAACATCCGCCGCAACGGCCTGACGACCCGCATGGAAAGTATATGCGCCGACGTGCGGCAAGTTCCCGGCAGCTTTCCTCCGGGGAGCTTCGACGTCTGCGTCTCCAATCCTCCCTATTTTTCCGGCGGCCCCGCCAGCCGCACCGCTGCCCTCGCCCGCCGGGAGGACGCCTGCTCCCCTGCCGACCTGTTCGCGTCTGCCGCCTGGGCGCTGAAATACGGCGGCGACTTTTTCCTCGTCCACCGCCCGGAACGGCTGGCCGAGCTGATCGTCCTGGGTTCTCAGGCCAATCTGGAGGCCAAACGGCTGTGCCTTGTGCGCCATCAGGCGGATTCGCCTGTGAATCTCGTCCTGCTCCAGCTGCGCAAGGGCGGCAAGCCCGGTCTTAACTGGGAGGAGATCGTCCTCCACGACTTGAGCGGCGCGCCCACCGAGCAATACCGCCGAATCTACCATCTCTAGGAGGTTTCACATGGCCGGAATGCTGTATCTTGTCCCGACCCCCATCGGCAATCTGGGGGATATTTCTCTGCGCTGCCGGGAGACTCTGGAAAGCGCCGACTTCATCGCCGCCGAGGACACCCGGGTGACGCTGAAGCTATTAAACCATCTGGGCATCAAAAAAAGCCTTGTCAGCTACTACGAGCATAACAAAGCCACGAAAGGCGACCGGATCGTTGACCGCATTCTCGCCGGGGAGACCTGTGCGCTGGTCTCCGACGCGGGCAGTCCCGCCATCTCCGACCCCGGAGAAGACCTGGTCAGGCAGTGCGCCGAGGCCGGTATCACCGTCTGCGCCATCCCCGGCCCCTGTGCCGCCATCACGGCGCTGAGCATTTCCGGGCAGTCCACCGGGCGGTTCTGCTTTGAGGGCTTCCTCTCCACGGCGAAAAAAAGCCGCCGGGAGCATCTGGACAATCTTCGAACCGAGACACGGACGATGATCTTCTACGAAGCCCCCCACAAGCTGGTGTCCACCCTGGCGGACATGTCGGAGGCCTTCGGCGCTGATCGCCCCGTCAGCCTGTGTCGGGAGCTGACGAAGCTCCATGAAGAAGTCGTTCGCACCACGCTGGGGGAAGCCCTGGCAAAGTACTCAGAAACGCCGCCCAAGGGGGAATTTGTCCTCATCGTCGCAGGCACACCGGAAACGGTAAAGGAAGCCGCCTCAGAAGGCGACGCCGCCGCCCGGGTCGCCCGCCTGATTTCCCAGGGACTCAGCCGCAAGGACGCGGTGAAGCAGACCGCCGCCGAGCTGGGACTTCCCAAAAATGTAGTTTACGATATCGCGTTAAAAGACCCCGAATGACGTAACAATCATTCGGGGCCTTTCTCAATATTCCGTCATGTTCCTGAGACATTCCCGGCAGATGTTCTTCTGCCGGTAGGAGATCAGCCCTTTGGGCGAACCACAGAAAACACATGCCGGCTCGAACTTTTGCAGGATGATGCGGTCACTTTCCATGTAGATCTCCAGCTCATCCCGCTCCACAATGTCCAGTACGCGGCGCAGTTCAATGGGCAGCACGATTCTGCCGAGCTCATCTACCTTTCGGATAATGCCCGTAGACTTCATTGCAGTCAGCTCCCTTCCTTACCTCTCCATCGGCTTATTAGCGTCATCATTATACGTGTTTTATCCACTATAGTCAAATACTTTTTACAGAAAGCAAAAATTTTTGTCGATTTTTTCCTATTCTTTCCCGTTTCATATCCGCATACCATGCCTCAGGAAGCTCTGATTCAATCGGCAGGAGCTGCCAGCCGGAGATTTTGCCTCAGCCGAACGAACGGAAAGGGGAGAAATGCGCATGGTCATGAGCTGGATTTGGACGGGCATTGTTCTTGCAAGCATTCTCTGTGCGCTGGTTCTGGGGAACGGCAGCGCGCTGGCGGCGGCGACGGTCAGCGGCGCCCAGGCCGGGATCCGGCTTGCCCTGTCCATGGCGGGGAGTCTGTGCCTGTGGACGGGGGCGGGGCGGCTGATGGAGCACGCCGGGATCACCCGGATGCTCTCCCGCCTTCTGCGCCCCCTCCTGCACCGGGTATTTCCCGGTACAAAGGAGGACGCCGCCCTGGCGGGAAGCCTGAGCGCCAACATCTGCGCGAATTTTCTCGGCCTGGGCAACGCCGCCACCCCCATGGGCATTCAGGCGGCACGGCGGATGAAGCGGGGCGGCACCGCCACGGACGAGCTTTGCCGTCTCATCGTGCTGAACACCGCCTCCATTCAGCTGATTCCGGCAAATGTAGCGGCGGTGCGCGGCGCTCTGGGCTGCCCGACCCCCTTTGACATTCTCCCGGCGGTGTGGGTCACCAGCCTGTGCTCCGCCGGGCTGGGCGTCACGGCGGCCTGGGTGCTGGGAAAGGTCTGGCGGAAATGACGGATTATATTGTTCCGGTGCTTCTGTTTCTGGCGGCGGCGCTGGCTCTCGGGAAGCGAGAAAACGCTTATGATCTTCTGCTTCAGGGCGGCGCGGACGGGCTGAAGCTCCTTGTAACCATCCTCCCGGCTCTGGTTCTGCTGCTCACCGCCGTTTACATGCTGCGCGCTTCCGGGGTGGTGGCGCTTCTCAGCGGATTCTTTGCCCCGGTCTTTTCCTTCTTCGGCATTCCGCCGGAGACCGCCATGCTGGTTCTCATCCGCCCCATCAGCGGCAGCGCCGCCCTTGCCGTCGGGGCAGAGCTGATGGCGCAGTACGGCGTGGATTCCCCAATCGGCCGCACGGCGGCGGTAATGCTGGGCTCCACGGAAACGACCTTTTACACCATCAGCGTCTACTTTGGCGCGGCGGGCATCCAAAAGACCCGCTACACCCTCCCGGCGGCGCTGTTCGCGGACTTTGTCGGCTTTCTCATGGCGTCCTGGACGGTAAAATGGTTCTTTTAACGAGTTCAGGCGCACCCTTATGGGTGCGCCTGTTCGTTATTCTTCCTTGCTTCCCTGCTTTGCCGCGCCGCTTCTTCTGCGGCGGCGGCGGGGACGGGGCGTTTCCTCCGGGTCGGCCTTTTCCGCACGGCGGGCATAGGCTTCCGCCGCTTCGGAGGTGGCCTCGTAAGTCAGGCGGCTGACCCGGGTCAGGCCGTCGGGCTGCTGGGAAAGCCGCACCCGAATGAGGAATTTTCCATGCTCCGGGCAGGCGGCCAAGTCCATATACCGGTGTCCGGGCTGGGAAAACCACCGGGAACCCAGCATCCGCCCGCCGCAGATGGGGCACCTGTTCTCCTCCCCGGACATGGCGGCCAGGGCTTCCCGCTTGTCGGCGTAGTCGTAGAACACCTTCCGGGCAATGCAGCCGGGAAGCTCCGCGCCGTGGAAACCGTTTTCGTGGCTTTTCAGCGCCGCGTCATACTCCCGCGCGCCCTTTTTCAGATCCAGCATGGCGCAGATCAGCGCCGTGTGGTAAGCGTCGCCCAAAGCGTCGTGGGCGGGGCGGGTCGCCTGGATGCTGAACATTTCCATGGCGGTTTTCAGCGCCTTCTGGGAGGTGGAGCCGTCGGTCTGGGCGTTGAAGATCATCTGGGCATTGTACCATTTCTCCGTAAAGCGCTCGTCCAGCCCGAAAAGCCGCAGATTCTCCCGCAGAATGCCGATATCGTCAAAGCCCCATGTGAGGAACACCACGTCCTCGCCGCACCATTCCCGGAACTTCTCGATCGCCTCGGGGAACGGAACGCCCTCGTCCCGCAGGCGGGCTTCCTTGATGCCGGTGAGCTTGCTGACCCGGCGATTCAGGTGCCGGTAATACTTGGGCTTTACCATGATCTGAAATTCGTCCTGGACAAACTGCTCCTCCGAGACCCGGACGGCGCCGATCTGGATGATCTCTCCCCGGATGTCCACGGGCAGCACCTTTTTGGAGGAAGGAGACCCCGGCCAGGGCTGGTTCCATTCCATATCCAATACAATATAATCCATCGCGTAACCTCTGCTATCTTATGATACTACGCGATATCATACCACACAAACCCGGCATCTGTAAACAGGAAGTTGCAAAAGTTCTTAGGGAACCTCTGATTATCCGATGTAACCCCCGTTTTCGGGGGATTCTCTGGCTCACATTTCTTTCTTATCCAGCTTACCTTCCTGCCATCCGGCGCTTTTGCCGCAGACGGGACAGGGGTCGCAGGCGCGGGTGCTGTCGTAGGTGTAGCCGCAGTTCAGACAGCGCCAGCGGATCGGCTCCTGCTTTTGCGTCAACTCACCTTTGGTCAGCTGCTGCCGGAGGGACTGGAACCGGTTGTGGTGGACGCCCTCGATCCGGGCGATCTGCGTCCACAGCCGCGCCGCGTCGTCGTAGCCCTCCCGCCGCGCCATTTCCGCGAAGCCGGGGTAGACATTGTCATGCTCGTCCTTTTCTCCGTTGGCGGCGAAGGCCAGATTTTCCGCCGTGGTTCCCAGCTGGAAGGGATAGCCCGCGCTCAAGTCCACATTTTCGGCGCAGCCGCCCAAGCGCTTCAGCATTTCTAAGAATTCCTCCGCGTGGACGGTCTCATTTGCCGCCGTTTCTTCAAAAATTCTCGCGATCCACTCGAAGCTTTCCTTCCGCGCCACCCCGGCGTAGACGGAGTACCGGGTCCGCGCCTGGGATTCCCCGGCGAAGGAACGAACCAGATTCTTTCTGGTTTCCGAATTCAAAAAGTCCATAATCTGTGGCTCCTTTCTCTGGAAAGGATACCCGTTTCGGGGAAAAATATGCAAGAAAACGTCCCGGAACGGCTTTTCCGTTCCGGGACAAACGATTCAACGATTACAGCAGATCCTTCACCAGAGACAGCGCAGCCTCGTCCGCCACCAGGGTGAAGTCGGGGTGCAGCTGGAGGATGGAGCCGGGCGCCTGGGGCTTGATGGGGCCAAAGAAGCAGTCCTTCACGGCCTGCGCCTTCTTCTCGCCGTTGACCACCAGCAAAACGCGCTTTGCCTTCATGATGGAGCCGATGCCCATGGTATAAGCGTGGGTGGGCACGTCATCCCGGGAAGCAAAGAAGCGGGCGTTGGCGTCGATGGTGGAAGCGGTCAGCGCGACCTTGTTGGTGCCCTTGACGAAGGCGTCCGCAGGCTCGTTGAAGCCGATGTGGCCGTTGGGGCCGAGACCCAGCAGCTGGAGGTCAGCGCCGCCGAAGGCGTCGATGACGGCATCGTACCGGGCGCACTCCGCTTCGGCGTCGGGGTTCATGCCGTTGGGAATGTTGCAGTTATTCTGATCGATGTTCACATGGTCGAACAGGTTGGAGCGCATAAAGTAAGCATAGCTCTGGTCGTGATCCTTACTAAGACCCACATACTCGTCCAGATTCACCGTTCTGACCCGGGAGAAGTCCAGGTCGCCGGCTTCGTACTTGGCGATCAGCTCTTTATAAGTACCCACGGGGCTGCTGCCGGTGGCCAGACCCAGCACGCAGTCGGGCTTCAGATAGATCTGGGCAGCGATAATATTGGCGGCCTTGCGGCTCACGTCATTATAATCCTTGGCGCGAATCAGTCTCATTGGTAAAGTTCCCCTTTCGTAATTGACTGACGGTATTATACCATCCTTTTCATTTTCTGTACAGTGCTTTCGCTTTTTTTCGTCCATTTTGGTAAATCCATTCGTATTTCCTGAACATGTCCGATCTGGCATTGTTTTATATCACAATTTTGGCACTGTATTTATAGCCAGAAGCTGCTATACTACATTCATACCAATTCGGGAGGCCATTCAAATGGAAAAGAAAAGCACCCTGACCACACGGAAAATCGTTTTCACGGCGCTGATGGCGGCCTTGACCGTAGCCGGTTCCGCGCTTCGCGTCACCCTGCCCCTGGACATCGCGGGAACCACATCCTTCCATCTGGGCAACATCATGTGTGCCCTTGGCGGCATTCTGCTGGGTCCCTGGCTGGGCGGTCTGGCCTCCGGCCTCGGCTCCGCCATTTATGATATCATGAACCCGCTGTATATTTCCGAGTGCTGGATCACCTTCCTGACCAAGGGTGCTTACGGCCTTGTCGCGGGTCTCATCATCCGGGCGGGCGGAAAGAAATTCGGCTATGTCAAGGCGCTTGTCGCCACCCTGGCCGGAGCGTTGACCTACGCGGCGCTGTACCTCGCCAAGAGCTATTTCTACAGCGGCCTGCTCATCAAGGGTCTGACCCCCGACGCGGCAATGCTTACCGTCGTCGCCAAGCTCCCCGCCACCGCATTCAACGCCGTGGTCGCCCTGGTCTTCGCCCCCATCCTCGCGGTCGCCATTCGGAAGGCGCTGGAGGAAAACCATGTGACGGTGGAATAGCGTCAGAATTTGCGGGATGCAGAGTTTTCTGCATCCCGTTTTTTACGGCTGCGCTTTGGGGTACTCCTCCCAGTCCAGATCCCGGTAGGGGTATACCCTGCCCCAGCCGCTTTCCGTCCGCTGAATGCTGCTCCTGTGACCGGACAGCAGCCGAACAATGTCATAGACATTGATCCAGATTTCCGAATTGCATTCCTTCTGGCTCTCGTCGAACACCAGCTCCAGGCCGAAATGCAGATGCACCGTCTCGATGTTGTTGACGTTTTCCCGGTCGGAATAGCCGGTTCTGCCCATGAAGCCGATGACGTCCCCCGCCTGCACGGTGTCCCCCTCGCCAAGCCCCGGGGCAAAGGGCGTGTCCTTCTGCAAATGGGCGTAATAATAGTAGCGTCGGCTGTCAAAGCTGCGGACGCCCACCCGCCAGCCGCCGTACCGGTTCCAGCCCATGGCCTCCACGACGCCGCCCTCCACCGCCACGACGGGCGTTCCCAGCGCGCCCATCAGGTCGTTGCCCAGGTGCTTGCGCCGGAATCCGAAGGAACGCGCCACGCCGAAGTCGTCGCAGTGGCTGTAACCATATCCCGCCGCAATGGGGGAAAACGCTTTCAGGCCATAGCTTGCCACCCACTGCCCGTCCTTTTCGATGGCGTAGCTGCCCACAAGCCCGCCCAGCGCGGCCGTGTACGCCCGGTGATAATAGTCATAATATTTGTACAGGTCGCCCAGCAGCTCCTCCGGCTGTCTGTCCTTTTTCAAATCGGAAACCGCCTGCTTTACCGAAGCAAGTCCGCACTTTCCCCCGGTGCGGCAGGCCGCCAGCGCCAATATGTCGATCCAGGAAATGTGCTTTTCCTGTTCAAAGGTCGCGATGTCCTGATCCAGCGCATACTTCATGGACTCGTAGGACACATTAAAATCCACCCACTTAATGGTCTCCGCCTGAACCGGCAGCACCAGCATGGGCAGGATCAATATGGACGCCAAAAGCCGCTTCATATTCTCACCTCTTGGGTTAGAATATGAAGCGGCCGATTTTTTATCAATGGAAATAATTGGACGTTATGTTAAATCCCGCACCACGTCCTTCGCCACCCGGTAAATATCCTCCATGGTGGTCAGGGACGAGATCTGATTTTTATAGTACCCGCTGTGGGGAACGCCCTTTAAGTACCAGGCAAAGTGCTTCCGGGCTTCCAGGCAGGCAATGTGTTCGCCGTGGTCTTCCTCGGCAAGCCGAAATTGCCGCACCGCCACCGCCACCCGGTCTTTAAGACACGGGCGTCCGGCATATTCTTCCCCGGCAAGGGCAGCGTTGACCTCCCCAAAAATCCAGGGATCGCCGAACACACTCCGGCCGATCATCAGTCCGTCCGCGCCGGTGCGTTTCAGGCACCGCACCGCCGCCTCGCCGCCGGTGATGTCGCCGTTGGCGATCACAGGGATGGTCAGCTGCTCTTTGACCTTGCGGATGGCGTCCCAGTCGGCGGTGCCGCTGTAGAGCATACTCCGGGTGCGTCCGTGAACGGCCACCATGGCCGCGCCGCTGTCCTCCATGCGCCGGGTAAAGTCCAGCACGTTAACACTGCCCTTGTCCCAGCCCAAGCGGCATTTAACGGTGACGGGAACGTCCACCGCTTTGACCACGGCCTCCACGATTTTCCCCGCCAGCTCCGGCGTGCGCATCAGGCCGCAGCCGTCGCCGTTGTTCGCAACCTTGGGCATGGGGCAGCCCATGTTGATGTCCAGAAAGTCGCAGCCGGAAATTTCCAGCGCCAGCCGTGCCCCCTCCGCCATGGTATTCGGGTCGTTGCCGAAAATCTGCGCGCCGCAGATGCTGCCCGGATTTTTCCGGAGCAGCTTGGCGCTTTTCTGATCCCGGTATACCAGCGCCCGGGAGGACACCATTTCCGTCACGGTGACGCCTGCCCCCAGCTCGGCGCAGACGGTGCGGAAAGCCCAGTCCGTGACCCCGGCCATGGGCGCAAGGAACACGGGATTTTTCACTTCGATCGTTCCGATTCGCAATACTCTCACCTCATCCGCAGGGAAAATTCCCTCTGAGCGGCGCCCCGCCGCCCGCAGCAATATGGGGAATTGTATCACAAATCGGGCTGTTTCGCAACATCAAAACAGCACTGTAATCAGCCAAGTCAGACCCGTCAGCAACGCGCCGCCCGCCGCCCACACCGCGCCGTAAAGGTACAGATGCCGCTTCTTTTTTGTCCGGTCGCCGGTGTGGATGGCCTTCTGGGCTTCCTTCAGAAGCGCCTCGTCGGTGATCCCCTCCCCCACCGCGTTGTCCTTGAGAATGAAAATCGCCTGTTCAAACAGCTTCGGGTCGGGAGAATGCACCACGATCACCTGACGGGAAATGCCTTTTACCATAATTTACCGCCTCCTTATGGAAAAGTTTTCCCAAAAGAAAGCGATTTATACAGAGTTTCCCTCATCCTTCGGCCGCTTATACCGCCCCTTCGGCTCCCACGCCGCCAGCGGGTAGCGCTGCATCGCGCCAAAAATCCGCTCTTTCAGCTCGGGATAGGTCTTGCTCAGCTCGAAAATCAGCTGCTTGACCTCTCCCCGCTTCGTGATTTTGTCCACAGGGCAGCGGTTTTGCAGCACCGGCAGGTTCATCCGCGCCGCGAAATTGTCCAGCGTCTTTTCGTGAATGTACAGCATGGGACGGATCTGCACGATGCCGGTTCTGTCGAGGTTGGTCACCGGCTGGAAGCAGTTGATGCGCCCCTCGAACAGCAGGGACATGAGGAACGTCTCCACCGCGTCGTCGTAGTGGTGTCCCAGCGCCAGCTTGTTGAACCCCTTGTCCAGAATCGCCTGATTCAACGCCCCCCGGCGCATTTTGGCGCACATGGAGCAGGGATTTTTCTCCTTGCGGTAGTCAAAAATAATGGGCGCGATCTCCGTTTTCACCACGGTGTACGGCACCTTCCACTCCTCGCACAGCGCCGCGACTTGGGAATAGTCCATCCCCAGCCCCATGTCAATGGTGATCGCCTCCAGCTCGTAGGGCTTATTAAAGTATTCCCGCAGCCCCGCCAGCAGGACGAGCAGCGCAAGGGAATCCTTTCCCCCCGACACGCCCACGGCAATGCGGTCGCCTGCCTCGATCATATTGTAGTCGTCCACGCACCGCCGAACCAGTCCCATCAGCTTCTGCATAGTTGTTTTTCCTCCGAAATTCGCTTAAAATAGGATGTGAGAAAACGAGAGCATTCGAGAGCATTTTCGAGAATTTGGAAGATCATTCAGGATTTCATAAATTTTCGCAAAAATGCTGTTGACATTTGATTTTCAATGTGGTATAAAATTCAAGCGTCCTGAAGGCATTATACTCTAGGCGCCTGAGATTGTCAAAATATTTTAATCCAATTGGAGGAAATCATAATGTCCACTACTCTGCTGAAAAAGGAGACCCTGGAGCGCAAGTGGTATGTGATCGACGCTGCCGGTAAGCCCCTGGGCCGTACCGCTGTCGCCGCCGCTAACCTGCTTCGCGGCAAGCACAAGGTTGACTTCACCCCCAACGTTGACTGCGGTGACAATGTCATCATCATCAACACCGACAAGGCTGTTCTGACCGGCAAGAAGGCCGAGCAGAAGAAGTACTACCGTGTGTCCGGCTGGATCGGCGGTCTGAAAGAGACCAAGGCCCGCGACATGATGGCTGCCCGCTCCGACTACGCCGTTGAGCTGGCCGTCAAGGGCATGCTGCCCAAGAACACTCTGGGCCGCACCTGCATGACCCGTCTGCACCTGTACAAGGGTGCTGAGCATCCTCATGCCGCCCAGAAGCCCGAAGCCTGGACTCTGGACTAATTGGAGGTAACACAGTATGTACGAGAGCAAGAAGAAGTATTTTTACGGCACCGGCCGTCGTAAGTCCTCCGTTGCCCGTGTTCGCGTTTACGAGAACGGCACCGGTTCCATCATCGTCAACGGCCGCGACATCGACGAGTATTTCGGCCTGGACACCCTGAAGCTGATCGTCCGTCAGCCCCTGGTCACCACCGATCTGCTGGGCAAGGTTGACATCGTTGTTTCCGTCGCGGGCGGCGGCGTTTCCGGTCAGGCCGGCGCCATCCGCCACGGCATTTCCCGCGCCCTGGTCACCCTGAACCCCGAGTACCGCGCCTCTCTGAAGGCCGCCGGCTTCATGACCCGCGACCCCAGAATGAAGGAAAGAAAGAAATACGGTCTGAAGGCTGCACGTCGTGCACCTCAGTTCAGCAAGCGATAATCGACTGCTCAGACTATATCAAAATGGTTCAAAAAGCCCGGAAAATCAAGGTTTTCCGGGCTTTTGCTATATCTAAACGGGCTGATATGGTTTGACCGAATTTGGCAAAACGAGAGCCGATTTCATTTAATTTTTAGTGGTCCGCAAGTGGTTAACTGGCTAAAAAGAGGGCAAAAAGAGGGGGAAGTGGTTCCCAAAGTGGTTAACCGAGAGCCGATTTTTGGGGTGCTTTTCAGCCCTCCGTCCCCTCGTTTTTTGGCTGTGGCAGTTTGGCATAGTTTGAGCTAATTTGAATAATTGAATATGAATTTGATGTAGCACACAGTATAAATGCTGGGTGCTTTTTTCATTTCAGGAACTCGTATTCCGGCGATAGAAAGAGCCGTCACTTCACTGTTAATTTTGAAGTGGCGGCTTTTTC
>DJNI01000026.1:58124-60191 GCA_002436765.1 Clostridiales bacterium UBA6468 | reverse complement strand
GAAAAATTGTTCACGTTATTGCCAGTAGAAAGGAATCCCCCCGCAAAGGCAATGATGGAAAGGTTGGCTCCGAATACTGCCGCATTGGATACGCCCAGAGTCGAGGGAGATGCCATGGGATTGTTCAGCGCCGTCTGCATGATCAGACCCGACACTGACAGTCCGGCTCCCGCAATGACAGCGGCAAGCACCCGGGGAATACGGATATTCCACAGGATCCGTACCGCCGATGGGTTCCCTTTTTTCATCAGCGCCGACAGGCACTCCGCAAAGGATAGGTTGGACACCCCTACAAACAGGCAGAACACGCCCAAAAACACCACGGCCAAAGCCATGAAGAAAATGATCAAACGGTTTCTACGCTGCTTTCCCATGGAAGTCCTTCTCTCTTTCGCAAAAAACGCCGTGCGGATCATCCTGCCGCACGGCGTTTGAAATCACCAGAAAATGGTCAGAATCTCTTTTCTGCATCATCTTATCACGCTTGTTCTCCTGGTGGAAGCCCCCTGGGGGGATATGTTTTCACATTTTATTTTCTCGCGAAAATGCCAAACATAGGCGCATATATCAGGTCTGCCTCCCCCAGGATCCTCTGCCCCGAAGTCAAGTCCGCCCGGCGTTCGGCAAAGTCCAGCTTTTTGAGCACGGATACGTCCCACTCCGGCCACTTCTGCCCCCACATCCATTGCAAGGGTGCCATTGCCGATAATTTCGAACTATACAAGCTAAAGGAACTGTTAGGGAACCTCTGATTCAATCGGTAAGAGCTGTGAGCGGGTCTTTCCCGCTTTTCGATACCGAAGAGTGGGCGGAAAAGACCCGCTCACAGCCGCAGACGATTTATTCAGAGCTTCCCTAACAAACGTCAACGGCGTGACCTTTGCGGTCACGCCGTTTGCATATTCAACTTATCCTCTCAGCACAGCTTCGCGCCGGCGGGGATGGCGTCGCTGACCATTACCAGATTCAGCTTCTCCTCACCCTTCTCCGTGTGGATGGCGGACAATAACATACCGCTACTCTCCTTGCCCATCATCTTCCGGGGAGGCAGGTTGGTGATGGCGACCAGGGTCTTGCCCACCAGCTCCTCGGGCTTATAGAATTTTGCAATGCCGGAGAGGATCTGACGGTCGGTGCCGGTGCCGTCGTCCAGGGTAAAGCACAGCAGCTTGTCGCTCTTCTTCACCGGCTGGCAGTCCTTGACCTTCACCGCCCGCAGGTCGGACTTGCAGAAGGTGTCGAAATCCACCTTTTCCTCGCTGTAAGGCTCGATCTGAAGCGCCGGGACGGGGGGCTTGTTCAGCTCCTCCAGCGCGGCCAGCTCCTTCTCCACGTCGATCCTGGGGAACAGGGCGGGGCCGGCCACGGTGGCGACGTCGGCGGGCAGAACGCCGAAGCCCGTCAGGCTGTCCCAGTCCGTCCGGGCGTCGCCCAGGCGGCGGGCAATCTCCGCCGCGGTGTCGGGCATAAAGGGCTTCAGCAGGCCGCCGCAGATACGGATGGTCTCCAGCAGATTATACAGCACCCTCGCCAGACGGGGCCTATCCTCCTCGCTCTTGGCCAGCACCCAGGGGGCGTTCTCGTCGATATACTTGTTGGCGCGGGAGATGACCTTGAACACCTCCGCCAGAGCGTTCTGGAAAGCGTACTTCTCCATCTGCTCCTCGTACTTGTCCCGGAGCGTGGACACCATTTTGGTCAGCTCGGCGTCCTTTTCCTCGTCCGCCGTCTGCACCGGGGGCAGGCGCTCGCCGAAGTACTTCTGCGCCATGGCCACCGTCCGGGAGACCAGATTGCCCAGATCGTTGGCAAGGTCTACATTGATGGTGTTGATCAGCGCCTCGTTGGAGAAATTGCCGTCGGAGCCGAAGGGGAAGGAGCGCAGCAGGAAGAAGCGCAGGGCATCCACGCCGAAGCGCTCCGCCAGAACATAGGGATCCACCACGTTGCCCTTGGACTTGGACATCTTGCCGCCGTCCAGCAGCAGCCAGCCGTGACCGTAGACCTTCTTCGGCAGGGGCAGGTTCAGGCTCATGAGCATGGCCGGCCAGATGATGGAGTGGAAGC
>DJNI01000026.1:43297-58089 GCA_002436765.1 Clostridiales bacterium UBA6468 | reverse complement strand
CGGACGATCTCCTTGCCCACGAAGTGAACATCGGCAGGCCAGAAGGCCTCCAGATCATGGTATCTGTCATTCTCGAAGCCCAGCGCCGTCATGTAATTGAACAGGGCGTCGATCCACACATAGACCACATGGCCGGGGTCAAAGTCCACCGGCACGCCCCAGGTAAAGCTGGTGCGGGAGACGCACAGGTCTTCAAGGCCGGGCTTGATGAAGTTGTTGACCATCTCGTTGACACGGCTGCGGGGCTCCAGAAAATCGGTGTTTTCCAGCAGATCCTGCACCCGGCTTGCGTACTTGGACAGGCGGAAGAAATAGGCCTCCTCCTGGGCGTCCTGCACCTCGCCGCCGCAGTCGGGGCATTTGCCGTCCTTCAGCTGGCTTTCCGTCCAGAAGGACTCGCAGGGCTTGCAGTACTTTCCCTTGTAGACGCCCTTGTAGATGTCGCCGTTGTCGTGCATTCTTCTGAAGATTCTCTGGATGGCCGCCACGTGGTAGTCGTCGGTGGTGCGGATGAAGCGGTCGTAGGAAATGTTCATCAGCTTCCACAGATCCAGCACGCCCCCCTTGCCGGTGACGATGTTGTCCACGAACTGCTGGGGGGTCACGCCTGCGGCTTTTGCCTTGTCCTCGATCTTCTGACCATGCTCGTCGGTCCCGGTGAGGAACATGACATTATAGCCCTGAAGCCGCTTGAAGCGCGCCATGGTGTCCGTCGCCACGGTGCAGTAGGCGTGGCCGATGTGGAGCTTGGCGGAAGGGTAATAGATGGGGGTGGTAATGTAATAATTACCTCTGCATTTTTCGCACATAAAGAATCCTCCTAAATAAAAAAGCACCCCTGGACAGGCCATATCTGGAGGCTGGCGAAATGACCAACAGCGAGGGATTTTTGCTCTGTGCAAGCCATTTTTCCGAAGGAATACCGAGTGTATTTCGAGGGAAAATGGTGCGGCACAGGGCAAAAAGAGCCGCTGTTTGGGCGTTTTGACAGTCTCCAGATATGGCCCTCATCCAAGGGCGACAAAAACTGACGCGGTACCACCTTGATTCGCACGGGCATTCTGTCCGTGCCTCAAACGCCTGTAACGGGGCAGACCGGAACCGCCTAACCAGAATGCATCAGCTCGACGGCTCAGCTCCGAGACCATGTTCCGCTTCCCTCGCCGCACCCCCTCGCACCTTCCGGGGCTCTCTTTCCGGGAGAAAAAGCGTACTCTTCTCTTCACGGCTTCTGAAATATACAGCGCCATTATATCCCGGTGCAGGGGGTTTTGTCAACACCCTGCACCGGGAATTTCCGATTTTTGCCGGAAAACGCCGATCGTTACGACTTTTCTTCCTTCGCCGTCAGCCACATGGCCACCGCGACGGCGCTGACGCCGCCCACCAGCTTTCCCACGATCATGGGGCCGATCATCTCCGGGGCGAAGCCCGCCGTAAAGCCCAGATGGTCGCCGAACACAAAGGCCGCGGACACCGCAAAGGCGATGTTGACCACCTTGCCCCGCCGGTTCATGTCTTTTACCATGCCAAATGTGGCAATGGAGTTGGCAAGGCTGGCGATCAGTCCCGCCGCCGCGGCATCGTTGATGCCCAGCCACCGCCCCGCCGCCATCAGGGGCTTTCGCAGCAGCTTCGTGATCACGAACACCAGGGGAAACGCCCCCGCAAGGACGATGGCGATGGTTCCCACCGTTTCAAAGCCCTCCGAAATGGGCGCCATGCCGGGAATGATGACGAAGCCCGTCAGCGCTTCCACAATGGCCGCCGCCAGACCCACGGTCACAACGGCCACCACCAGCTTGCCGAACACCTCGAAGCCCCTGACCATGGCGTTTTCCGCCCGCCACAGTCCCAGCGCGATCAGCGCCCCGATGATGACAATGGGAATCAGGTTGCGCAGCACCATTCCGACAGGGAACCCCGCCGTAAGGCCGCCCGCGAGAACGCCCAGGGGGATGGTGACGATGCCGCAGAGGATCCCCTTCGCCATGACCGGCCTGTCCTTTTCCTCCAGAATCCCCATGGCGACGGGGATGGTGAACACCACGGTCGCCCCCAGCATGGAGCCGGTGAGCACGCCGCCCAGCATGGCCGCCGGATGGCTTGCCGCCAGCTCCACCGCCAGCGCGCCGCCGCCCATGTCGCAGGCGAGGATGGTTCCGGCGAACATGGCGGGGTCAGCCCCCAGGAAGGCGAACACCGGCACGATCACCGGCTTGAGCAGGTTCGCCAGCACCGGCGCAAGGCAGACGATCCCCACCATGGCCAGCGCCAGCGAACCCATGGCGAGGATTCCCGCCTCAAATTCCTTCCCCAGCCCCCAGCGGTTCCCGAAAATCCGATCAATGGCGCCGGCCACCGCGAAAGCCGCCATAACCGCTATGAGGATCTCATGAAATGACATGGCTGTCTCTCCTTTGTATGGATTGTCCCGGAAACGGCATTTTCCGGGATTCTGACATTACTGCTTCTCGTCCACGATGGCCACGACGGCGGCGTCCACCGGGGCGTCCATGCAGTATTTGCTGGCAACCGTCCCCGTGGCGAGCAGCACCTTGTCCCCCGTTCCCGCGCCCACCTGATCGGCGGCTACGATGTTTTCTCCGTTGCTTTCCACCACGAGGAAGGTCTGCCCCTGCAAACACGCTGCCTTCCGTGTCGCCCAGATAGCGCCTACCACTTTTCCTACCTTCATTTCTTCCCCTCCATAATTTCCTTCGCCAGCGGCGTCAGCACCGCGCCGGGACTTGGCAGCTTCCCCGCCGCCCGAAGCGCCCGGGCCTCCTCCGCCGTGATGAGCTTTTTCCGCCCGCCGTCCGTAAACAATACGCCCCAGTTTTTCATCTCCCGCTGGGCGGAAGCCAGACTTCCCGACAGCATCCGGTTTTTCGGCGCTTCCGGGAGCCCCGGCGTGTAGAGATAGACCGGCTTTCCCTCCGCCAGGGCGGACAGCACCCGTTCCTCCCGAAACCGAAGCAGCTGGGACAGGGTCAGCGAGCCGATGACCACCGCGTCATAGGGCGGCTCCGTCACGTAGCTGTATCCCAGCTCCGCCGCCGGTTCCTTTCCGATCAGCAGCGCCCGGGTCATGGTAAAATCCTCCCAAGGTCGCCCTTTTGAAAGCCGCAGGCGTTGGCCTCGTCGTAATCCAGATGGACGTAGGAGGCAAATTCCGGGCTGACCCGCACCGCCACGTCCTCAAAAATCACCGGGCGGCCGGTATACGCCTTCAGCTTCACCGTCTGCTTGTCCCGGACGCCGAAACGGGCGGCGTCCTCCGGGGTCAGGTGGATGTGGCGCTTCGCCGCGATGACCCCTTGGGATAGGGTAACCCGGCCGCACTGCCCCACGATCACTGCGCCGGGACTTCCGGCGACATCCCCGGAGAGCCGGACGGGGGCGTCGATGCCCAGCGTCCGGGCGTCGGTAAGGGAAATCTCCACCTGGGCTTCCTTCCGTTCCGGCCCCAGCACCGCCACGTTCTGAAATTCTCCCTTGGGGCCGATGACCGTGACCCGTTCGCCCGCCAGATACTGCCCCGGCTGGGACAGCGGCCGCTTCGGCGTCAGGGGATGGCCGAACAGCACCAGCGCCTGCTGCGCCGTCACGTGCACATGCCGCCCGGAGGCTTCCAGCTCCACAAAAATCCGCCCCGCAATGACCTCGGCCAGAGCGGAAAGTTTCTTATTTTCCATTCGTTTGCCTCCCTGCGGAAAAATCCGGACTGCGTTATTCTCCCAATCTCTGCAAAATCTTCTCCGTGAGCAGCTCCACCAGTTCGGCGTTTACCGCCTGGGCAGCCGCACTGCTCTGTCGAATCGCAGTAGATTCTCCCAAATCCCAGGCCACCCGGCGGATATTGATCAAGTCCAGGGGAGAAATGTTGTTGGAGGAGCTGCTGCCACCCACTGCGCCGCAGCCCAGGGTCAGCGCCGGGAACAGCCCCGTGGTCGCGCCGATGCCACCCAGCGCCGCCGGTGTGTTGACCAGAAACCGGGACACAGGGATTTTGGACGCGAACCGGCGGATGACCGTCTCATCCATGGCGTGGATTGCAAAGGTGTGGCCGCTGCCCTCATGGCGCAGAACCTCCATGCACTTGCTTAAGACGTCGTCCTCGCTGTCCATGACAAAAAACGCCAGCACGGGGCAGAGCTTCTCCATGGAGTAAGGCCGGGTCGGCCCCGCCTCCTGCTCCCGGGCAACCAGCACCCTTGTGCCGCCGGGTACGGAAAATCCCGCCGCTTCCGCCAGCTTTGCCGCAGACTTCCCCACGATGTCCGGGTTCAGCGTCCCGTTGGGGCGGAACAGCAGCTTTGCAAGGGCATTCGCCTGGGCGGTATCCATAAAGTAAAAGCCCTGCCGCTCCCCCTCCGAACGCACGGCGCTTTCCATGTCCTTCTCCACAATGATGCTCTGCTCGGAAGCGCAGACGGTGCCATAGTCAAAGGACTTTGACCTGGCAATGCAAGAAAGAGCATGGGCGACATCCGCGCTGCGGTGGATATAGGCAGGTCCGTTTCCCGCGCCGACACCGATGGCGGGCTTGCCGGAGGAATAGGCCGCCTTCACCATGCCGGGGCCGCCGGTGGCGAGGATCAGCCGCACCGGCTCCGCCTTCATCAGCTCCTGACACCCGTCCAGAGACGGGATGCTCAGGCAGGCCACCGCGTCGGCGGGCGCCCCCGCCGCCTGCGCCGCTTCCGCTACGATCTGCGCCGCTTTCCGGGTGCAGGCAATGGCCTTGGGGTGGGGTGAAAACACGATGGCGTTCCCCGATTTCAGAGCAATCATTGCCTTATAGCACACCGTGGAGGTGGGGTTGGTGCTGGGGACGATGGCGGCGATGACCCCCACCGGCACGCCGATCTCCCAGAGCTTTTTCTCCGGGACTTCCCGGAGAAGCCCCACGGTCTTCATGCCCCGAACCGCCTCCGCCACCCCCTGGGAGGCGAACAGATTCTTGGTTGTTTTGTCCTCCGCATTGCCGAAGCCCGTCTCCCGAACCGCCATTTCCGCCAAGGCGGACGCCTGCGCCGCAAAGGCTTTGGCCACCGCTTCCACAATGGCGTCCAGCCGGCTCTGGGACAGTTCGACCAGCTTCCGCTGCGCCGTCTCCGCCCTCCGCGCCAGCTCCCGCGCTTCCTGCCGCGCGGTCAAATCCTTGTCAAATTCCATAGAAACCTCCTTACAGGGATATCCTCCGGCAGCACGATTGAGGATACCCGCTAAAACAGCAGACTTGACCCGTCGCCCGCTTTCTTTGTCAGCCGTCCGTTCTCCACGAAGCCCATTTTTTCCAGCCAGCGCTGAAATTCGGGGATGGCCGTCTTGCCCGTGATCTCCCGCAGCGCCGCCGTCTCCCGGAAGCCTGTGGTCTGATAGTTGAGCATGATGTCATCGCCGTGGGGAATGCCCATGAAATAGTTGCACCCGGCCATGGTCAGAAGGCTGGCCAGATTCTCAATGTCGTTCTGATCCGCCTTCATGTGGTTGGTATAGCAGCAGTCGCACCCCATGGAAATCCCCGTGAGCTTGCCCATGAAGTGATCCTCCAGCCCCGCCCGGGTCACCTGCCGGGCGTCGTACAGATACTCGGGGCCGATAAAGCCCACCACCGTGTTGACCAGAAACGGCGAAAACCGCTTGGCAAAGCCATAGCACCGCGCCTCCATGGTCACCTGATCGGTGTCAAAATGGGCGTTGGAGCTAAGCTCCGAGCCCTGCCCCGTCTCGAAGTACATCACGTTCGGCCCCTCGGCGGTGCCCTGCTTCAGAAGCAGCTGCCGGGCTTCCTCCAGCGTCGCGGCGGAGAAGCCGAAGGCCTCGTTGCCCTTCTGGCTGCCCGCGATGGACTGGAAGATCAGGTCGCAGGGTGCCCCTGCTTTAACGGCCTTGATCTGCGCCGTCACGTGAGCCAATACGCAAATCTGCGTCGGTATCTGCCAGTGCTCCTTGATTTCCTGAAAGCGCCGCAGTACCTTGCCCACCTGCTCCGGGGAGTCCGTCACCGGGTTCAGACCGATAATAGCGTCCCCCGCGCCGAAGCTCAGTCCCTCCAGGGTGGAGGCCGTGATGCCCTCTGGGTCGTCGGTGGTGTGGTTGGGCTGCAAACGGCAGGACAGCGTCCCCGGAAGGCCGATGGTGGTATTGCAGTGGGCGGTGACGGTGATCTTGCTTGCGGCATAAATGAGGTCGAGATTGCCCATCAGCTTGCACACCGCCGCGATCATCTCCGCCGTCAGCCCCCGGCTGAGTCTGCGGATGTCGCTGCCCGCGGTGTTTTCGTCCAGGATCCACTCCCGCAGGTCGGACACCGTCCAGCCCCGGATGCGCTCGTATACGGTCTCGTTCACGTCGTCCTGAATGATCCGGGTGACCTCGTCGCTTTCATAGGGGACGGCGGGGTGTTCCCGGAGATCGGCCAGCGTCAGGGCGGAAAGCACCACCTTGGCCGCCACCCGCTCCTGGGCAGTTTCCGCCGCCAGACCTGCCAGCCGGTCGCCGGTTTTTTCCTCGTTGGCCTTGGCCAGTACCTGCTTGATATCCCGGAATGTGTAGGTTTTTCCCAGCAATGTGGTTTTTAATTTCATGTCGTTCATCCTTTTTGTGGGGTGACCTGCGGATGTCGTCCCTTTCCGCAGGTCACCGTTCTTTCCCCCGGCCGGCGTCCGCGCGCCTCCGGATCATCAGCAGATACAGCATACTGCTCATCCGGTTCATGGCCCGGAGAATATCCACCCGGGTCGGATTTCCCTCCCGGTCGCGGAAGGCCGTCACCGCCGCCAGCTCTGCCTCCCGGGCAGCGCAGCGGGCGCGGTTGAGCCGGGCAATGGCCGCCCCGTCCGCCGCCGAGGGCATGAAGTGGGGCTGGCCGTAGTAGTCCTGAGGGAAATGGCTGTGCTTGCGCTGCTCCTCCTCCGTCAGACCGCAGAGCCTGTCCCATTGCAGCGGCTCGTCCAGCACCTCACAGCGGATGATCCGCCGCGCCAGCTCCAGAATTTCCCCCACGGGAGCTTCCAGAGTTTTGTCCGTCAGCTGGCAGAGGATCAGCTCCGATTCCAGCGTGTCCAGCTTTCCCCGGAAAAGGATCCTGGGGTGATCCTTCACCACCAGAAAATCCCCGTTCAGGTGGGTCATATGCTCCGGCTTTTCCGTCAGAAAGCCGCCGGTGAGAAGGGGAAACCTGTCCTGCTTCGCCTGCTCGCCGGGACGGATCTCGATCCGTTCCCGGCTGAGATAGTCCCGGGCGGCGCTGGTGAGCTGGTCGCCCCTTCCCAGATAGAAAATGCGCCTGCCCTCCCGGTTTCGGATATTCGCCCGGACGGCTTCTTCGTTATAGAGCATTCCTTACTTTCCGGCGTTCGGAGTCTGGGACGGACGCCCCTTGGGGAGAATGGAGTCCACCTCCACATGGGGTCGGGCAATGACGTGGACGGAGATCAGCTCCCCCACCTTCTCCGCAGCCGCCGCACCGGCATCGGTGGCAGCTTTGACAGCGCCCACGTCGCCGCGCACCATCACGGTGACAAGGCCGCCGCCCACCTGCTCCTTGCCCACCAGCTGCACATTGGCGGACTTGACCATGGCGTCCGCCGCCTCAATGGCGCCCACCAGTCCCTTCGTTTCGATCATGCCCAAAGAATTCGTATCCATCGTGTTTCCATCCTTTCATATTGTGCGGGGACTTATCCCCTCCTGTTTTCCATTACCGCTCCACCGGCGATGCCGCGATCTCCGCTACCGCATCGGCGAAGGCCATACAGGCGGCGTCGCAGGCGCTTTGCGTCCCGGCAAGCAATCCGCCGCCGAAATTCGTCTCGCTGGGCGGAGCGTAAAGTTTACATAACATCACGTCCGCCGCTTTCAGCGCCGCGTCCATGGCGTACATGCCCTCCAATGGCGGGGCGATCAGATAGGCCAGCGCCGAGCCTAAGCGCACGCCCGCTTCCTTCGCCAGAAACGTCCCCACGCTGCTGACCGTGTGGGCAAGATACGGCACTCCCGCCGCGTCCCGGAAGCCCACCCGTTCCAGCTCTGCCAGCGCCGCCTCCATGCCGCTTCGCACCGCTCCGGGGGTCTGCGCCGCCAGAATGCCGATGACCTCCCCGGCAAAGGGCGTGGTGGCATTGGCCGCACCGGCGTAAAAACTGCGGGCGTACGCCACCTGCACCTGAGCCGCCTTCGTCGCCGCGTCCAGAGCGATGTAGGTAGCGTCGTCGCAGTCCGTGGTCAGCAGACCCAGGGACGGATACCCTTCCGGCGCGCCCAGCTGGCGGCACAGCGCCGGGGCGGCGTTGGCCAGATACCGCACCGCCAGAACCTTCACCGGAATCATGCCCCCGCCTCCAGATGCAGTCCCACGCCGGAGACTTTTTTCTTTAGAATCGTCTCAATCAGCCCCGCGATGTGCGCCCCCGCCTCCACCGCCGGGGTACCCTGGGCATGGATGTTGGACACCACCGTTCGGGCGGATTCGGAAACGCCGGTTCTGGGCTGGTAGGTGATATAGGCGGACATGCTCTTGTCGGTCACCAGACCCGGCCGCTCCCCCACCAGCATACACACCAGCTCGCACCCCGTCACGTCGCCGATGGCGTCTCCCGCGCCCACCCGGCAGTAGCGGACGAAAATCGGCGTTCCCGGGTCAATGCCCCTGAGCTTCAGTCCGTCCCGGATGGCCGCGAGGCAATCCATGGCGTTGGCGGTGATGGCGGCGGAGGAAAGTCCGTCCCCCACCACGATCTGCACCCGGGGCGTTCCGGGGATGGCGGCGCGGATTTTTTTCCGGTTTTCCTCGTCAAAGCACCGCCCCAGATCCGGGCGGGTCAGGTATTCGTCCTTGTCCCGGCATTTCGTTCTGACCTCCACCATGCCGTTTTTGGCGGCGAAGTCCTCGCTGACCTGAGAAAACACCGCGTCCTGCGCCGCCGCATGGTCGGCGCGGAAGCGGAGCATGGTCAGGGTCTTGTACCGCGCCCCCGCCCGGCCGCTGCCCAGACGCGCCGGGGTCTTTTCCTTCATTTTCCGGAATTTTTCCTCGTTTTCGGCATTTTCCACCAGATAGAGCTTCCGTAAGTCCAGCGCCGTCACATCCGGGACAAAGTCGCCGTCCCGGTAAGGGGTGGGCGTTTTCTCCGGCTGGGGCGCGGCGGGGCGGTAGTCGCCGCCCTTCACCGGCGGCTCCTGCTCCATGCCGCTCAATATCTCCGCCACCATGGCGGCCAGTTCCTGTTTGTTCATGTGCTTCTCCCCTCTATTTTCCGAGAACCAGAGTCTTTACCACCACCGGCAGAGCCGGCCCCACCGGGGCGCCCACGTCCAGATAGCTGCCTTCGCTTACCTTCACCCGGTCGATGCACAGGATCTGAGCGTTGGGGCCGAGACGAAGCGCCAGCGCCTGTCCCAGCGCCTTGGCCATGTCCTGCTCTAAGCAGATCAGTGCTTTTCCGCCCGTCCCCGCCGCGATCTCCTCCGCCATCGCCGCCACCTCCCGGTAGCCCGGGGAATTTATCCCCGGGAATGCCAGAATGGCGCCGTCCTCCTGCTTATTCAGCTCCCGGCGGATGGCCTCCCGGGAAATGTCCGTCAGCGATACCACCGGGACGTTTTTCAGCGGGAAGGGGACGTTCTGATGGAACACGGTGCTTCCGGACAGCTGGGCGCTGTGGCAGCCCGCGCCGATGACCGTGGCGCGGATGGTCTCGCTTCCCAGAGTAAATTCCCCTTGGCAGAGCCGGCTTTCCCGGATGGTCTGCCCCAGGATCGGCCCCAGATCGCCGAATTCCAGCCAGGGAAGCTCCTTTTCGATACAGTCCGCCACGCCGCCGGAGAAGGAAATGACCAACTTCCGCTCCCGGCAGGGGGCAAACCGCCCCGCCTCCCGGGTGGTCAGCCTCTCCAGCAGAGGCGTTTCCTCCCGCAGCCCCGCCGCCATTTCCAGTGCCTGGGTCAGGATCTCGGCAACGGCTTTCACCTGCCCGGGGCTTGCCTTGTCCCCCGGTTTCAGCTCGCACAACCCTCCCAGCACCGGGGAAACGTAGGTGACGGTGCCGCCGCCGTCAAATTTCAGCAGCCGCCCGCCCACGTTCAGGCAGCCGGTTCTCTCGATTTTCCCGTCGCAGAGCAGCGCAAGGTTGCTGGTGCCGCCGCCGATGTCCATGTGCAGCACCGTCTTTCCCGTCTGCCGGGAAAAGTCCACCGCCCCCGCGCCTTTGGCGGCCAGCACGCTTTCCAGATCGGGGCCGGCCGTCGCCACCACGAACTCCCCGGCAAAATCCGACAGAGCGTCCAGCACCGCCCGGGCGTTTTCCTTGCGGCTGGTCTCCCCCGTGATGATGATGGCGCCGGTGTCCACGCTTTCCCGGCGGATGCCCGCCTTCCGGTACTCCTCCGCCACCAGCTCCCGCAGCGCCCCGGCGTCCACGTGGCTTTCGTCCAGCAGGGGCGTAAAATACACCGGACTGCGGTAGCGGATGTCCCGCCGGGCGATCTCCATTTCCGGCACCGCGAAGCCCGACGCCTTGTTTTCCACCGTCAGCCCCGAGAAGATCATCTGGGTGGAGGTGGTTCCCACGTCCAGTCCCACGCTTCGCAGAATGTCAGACACGGCCGGTCACCTCTTCCAGAATCCGCCGCACCAGAAAGTCCTCCGCTTCCATGGGATTCGTCTTGCAGCAGGGGTCTTCCAGCGTAGCCTTTACGATCTGCTCCGCGCTGCGCCACACCGACCGGGGGTCTACCCCCGCCTGCGCCAGGGTCTCCGGAAGGTTCAGCTCCCGGCGCAGACGCACAAGGCCGTTTTTCAGATTCCGCACGGCGATGGTGTCGGCGCTGCCGCCGATCCCCGCGGCTCTTGCCAGCTCGGCGTATTTCTTCGCCGCCACATGGGCGTTGCAGGTGATCACCGATGGCAGCAAAATGGCGTTCAGCCGCCCGTGGGGGACGTGGAACAGCCCGCCCAGACTATGCGCCATGGCGTGGCATAACCCCAGCCCCGCCTGCGTAAAGGCAATGCCCGCCATGGTCGCCGCCTGATGCACCTTCAAGCGCACGTCCTTTCGCCCCGCGTAGGAGGCCGGGAGGGCGGCAAAGGCGCTGCTGAAGGCCTCCCGGGCGTACAGATCCGTCATCGCCCCCGCATTTTTCGCCCCGTAGGCTTCCACCGCGTGGCTCAGGGCGTCGAACCCAGTCTCGGCGATCAGCCCCTTTGGCAGATCCTGCAACAGGTCGCTGTCCAGAATCGCCGCGTCGGGGCGCAGACGCTTGTCAACCAGTGGATGCTTGACCTTGTTGTGGGTCAGGATGGCAAAATCCGTCACCTCCGAGCCGGAGCCGGAGGTCGTGGGAATGGCGACCAGCTTGTAGCTTCCCTTTGCGAAGTAGGCCATGGCCTTGGCGCAGTCCATGGCGCTGCCCCCGCCCAGCGCCACCAGCAAGTCCGGGGAAAATTCCTTCAGCCGCGCCGTCCCCTCCGCCGCCAGCTCCACGGACGGGTCGGGCTGCACCTTATCAAAATACTCCACCTGAGCGCAGTTTGCCGTCTGAGCGATCCGCTGCGCCGTGCCGTTTTTCATGAAAAACGGGTCCGTCACCAGCATCAGCCGCTCACCCCCCATCCCCGCCAGCGCCGAAACCGCGCCGGGGCCGGAATAAATCGTGGTCTTACACTGAAACTCCTCCATAAATATGCACCGCCTTTTCAGCGCTAGTATTTCCCATGGAACGAAAAACATGTATTGCCAAAATTAAAAAAAAGATAAGCCATATCTGGAAGATGGCGAAATGTCCGGCAGCGAGGGATTTTTGCTCTGCGCAAGCCATTTTCCCGCAGGAATACTGGATGTATTCCAAGGGGAAATGGTGCGGCGCAGGGCAAAAAGAGCCGCTGTCCGGGCGTTTTGACATTTTTCAGATAGGCTCTAGTCAAATCAAAACAAATGTGTTATGATAGTGGGAAGAGGTGAATGTTATGGAGCAAACCGATGAAACCGTGCAGCCCAAGGAGGAAGGCTACGTCCCCCGCCCGAAATGGCAGCTGTGGGCAGCGAGGGTCGGACTTGTGCTTTTCCTTCTGCTGGTGATCGCCCAGATCATCAACCTTGCCGGAGGACGGTTCTGATGAAGATCCTGGGGATCGACCCCGGCTACGGCATTACGGGCTTCGGCCTGATCGACGCCCGGCGGGGGCAGTACCGGCTGCTGGGCTGCGGCGCCATCATCACGCCCCCCAACACGGATTTTCCCTGGCGGCTTGAGGTCATTTACAACGACATGACCCAGCTGCTGCAAACGGCGCAGCCGGAGGCGGTGGCCATTGAAGAGCTGTTCTTCGGTCAGAACGTCACCACGGGCATCAACGTTGCCCAGAGCCGGGGGGTCATTCTTCTGGCCATCCATCAGGCGGGGCTGCCCGTTTTTGAATACAAGCCCATGCAGGTCAAGCAGGCCGTGGTGGGCTACGGCAACGCCAGCAAGCATCAGGTGCAGGACATGACCAAACGGCTGCTCCATTTGCAGGCCATGCCCAAGCCCGACGACGCCGCCGACGCCATCGCCATTGCCCTGTGCCACGCCCGTTCCAGCACGTCCCTTCTGGCGCAGGCCACCCAAAAGCAGAACGGCATTTGACAAACATTACATTTGGAGGAACCTCGATGCTGTATTACGTTTCCGGCACGGTTGCCATACTGGAACCGGGTCTGGCCGTCATCGACTGCGGCGGCGTGGGCTACGGCTGCCGCATTACCGCTTACACCGCCGGTCAGCTGAAGCTGAACCAGAACGCCCGGCTGTACATTACCGAGTCCATCCGGGAGGACGCCTTCGACCTGTACGGCTTTATCAGCCGGGAAGAACAGCGGTGCTTTGAGCTGCTGACCTCCGTCAATGGTGTCGGCCCCAAGGCCGCCCTGGCGATTCTGTCCTCCGGCGGGCCCCAGAATTTCACCCTGGCCGTCATGACCGGGGACGAGAAGATGCTCACCGCCGCTCAGGGTGTGGGCAAGAAGCTCGCCCAGCGCATCATTCTGGAGCTGAAGGAAAAAATCGGCGGAAGCGGCATGGAGCTGGATTTTTCCGCCGGTACACCCTCCGTCGCCCCGGCGCAGACCGGCGGCGCAGCCGCCATGGCGCGAGCTGCCTTGCAGGAGCTGGGCTACTCCCCCGTGGAGATCTCCGCCGCCCTCAAAGGCGTCGATCCGAACGCAAGCACCGAGGAAATGGTGCGCTTTGCCCTCCGCGCCATGGTGATGAAGGGCTGATTTTCAAGCAACAACTCTGACTTTATATAGGACTCCAATTGAAATCTTGAAAAGCCTCGCAGAGTTTGCCGCCCGCAGGCGGCAAATAAAGTCAGATCATTTTCTGCCGGGGCGTGTACCTGGCAGAAAATACCTTACAGGCTGCGAAGTGTGCGCCTTGGCCGCCTATGGCGGCCAAGGCGTGCGCGCAGCAGACTGCAATCCCCTTGTCCAAAAAGGCCGCTGGCCTTTTTGGACAGTTTTCGGAGGTAAACTATGAGTCTCGAATTTTCTCAGGAACTGGATACCCCCATCGTTTCCCCCACCTTCGCGCCCCAGGACGCGGGGGAGATCGGTCTGCGGCCGAAGCTCCTTTCCGACTACACCGGGCAGGAAAAGGCCAAGGGAAATCTGTCCATTTATATTGAAGCCGCCCGGCGGCGGGGAGAGCCTCTGGATCACACCCTGCTGTACGGCCCTCCCGGTCTGGGCAAGACCACCCTGGCGGGCGTTATCGCCAACGAAATGGGCGTGAACATCCGCATCACCTCCGGCCCCGCCATCGAAAAGCCCGGCGACCTGGCGGCGCTGCTGACCAACCTGAACCCCGGCGACATCCTGTTCATCGACGAAATTCACCGCCTGAACCGGGTGGTGGAGGAGATCCTCTACCCCGCCATGGAGGATTTTGCCATCGATATTATCGTAGGCAAAGGCCCCAGCGCCAACTCCATCCGGCTGGATCTGCCGAAGTTCACCCTGGTGGGCGCGACCACCCGGGCAGGCCAGCTGTCTGCGCCGTTGCGTGACCGGTTCGGCGTCAATCTGCGCTTGGAGCTGTACACCCCGGAGGAGCTGGCGAAGATCGTCACCCGCTCCGCCGCCATTCTGGGAATGCCCATCGACCCCAAGGGCGCCATGGAGATCGCCTCCCGCAGCCGGGGCACCCCCCGGATTGCCAACCGCTTCCTCCGCCGGGTGCGGGATTTCGCCGAGGTCATGGGGGACGGCACCATCACGAAGGAGGCCGCCGACCTTGCTCTGCGCCGTCTGGAGGTGGACAAGCTGGGACTTGACAACATCGACCGCCGGATGCTCACCGCCATCATCCAGAACTACGGCGGCGGCCCCGTGGGACTGGAAACCCTTGCCGCTACCATCGGCGAGGAAGCCGTGACCCTGGAAGATGTCTACGAGCCGTATCTCATGCAGCTGGGCTTTCTCACCCGCACCCCCCGAGGGCGCTGCGTGACGGCGCCGGCCTACGACCATCTGCACATTGCCTACGAGGGGCAGTCCCGGTTTTCCATCTGACCGGGGCTTGCCGCCAGTCTGTCACTACTTCAAGTTGCACAAATCCGCAAAAAATTCAGGAATTTTTTTCATAAAGGATTGACAAAAGGATTTCGTGTGGTATAATCCGGTTTGTGGCATGAGATTGCCGCAAATTAACCGACCCTGCGTTATAACATTCATCCAGTGGGATTTCACGGGGCAACAACTAACCGAAGAGAGGTATTTTCCAATGTACGAAGACAAGACTTTAGT
>DJNI01000026.1:33658-43197 GCA_002436765.1 Clostridiales bacterium UBA6468 | reverse complement strand
ACGAGCCCCAGCGCTGCAAGGCTTGCCGTGACGCTCGCAAGAACGCTACCCGTGGCCCCCGTGAGTTCTTCACCGCTACCTGCGCTCGTTGCGGCGGCGAGGCGAAGGTTCCCTTCCAGCCCAAGTCCGACCGTCCCGTGTACTGCAGCGAGTGCTTCGCTCAGATGCGCGCCAACGGCTGATTGCCGAAAAGAGAATGACCGGGAAAGGCGAAAGCCTTTCCCGGTTTCATTTTATACGCAAGGAGCGGCGTCTCTTTGGGGTGAGGAAACGCTGCCCGGTAGAAGCGCCTGCCCGGGAGCCGGAAAAGACCCGCTGCCAAGGGCATGCTGACGGTTTTCAGGCAGACCCTGTGATCAACCAAAATTTCTTAATTTTGTTATAAATTGTAATTTCCCGTCTTGACAGGGGAGGTTGAATATGTTAGACTGCCAGCGTAAGGTTTAATTCGTTAAACTTTGTAGATCCTGACAAGGAGGTTTTCTAATTGGACGCGCCCAAGATTTTTGAAAGCGAATACCGGTTCTGCCTGATCCTGTGGGAGCACGAGCCGATCAACTCCACCCACCTGGTCGAGCTGTGCAAGAAGCAGCTGGGCTGGTCGAAGGCCACCACCTACACCGTCATCCGCCGGCTGTCGGAGCGGGGCGTGGTGAAGAACGAGAACGCCGTGGTCACCGCCCTTGTCTCCAAGGAGCAGGCGCAGGCGTCCCGGCTGGACGAAATGGTGGAAGAAACCTTCCAAGGCTCCATGCCCGCCTTTATCGCCGCTTTTTCCCGAAGCAAGAAGCTCACCCGGGACGAGGTGGAACAGCTGAAGGCACTCATTGACAATTACGAGGAGGATTGACCATGAACACATTGTTCCGGAACATCCTGACGGCCAGCTTTCACGGCAGCATCGTCATTCTGGCCGTCATGCTGCTGCGGCTGGTGCTGAAGAAAACACCCAGAAAGTATATCTGCCTGCTCTGGCTTCTGGCGGGACTGCGGCTGCTGATGCCCTTCCAGATTCAAAGCGACCTGAGCTTGCAGCCCAGCGCCGACCCGGTGGCACAGGTGCAGCAGCAGATCAGCCGCTCCCAGACGCCCGCCGCGCCGGATGATTTCTCTCTGGACGGTCTGGAAGTCCCGTCGCCGGTGCAGACGCCCGAAGCGCTTCCGGACATTCAGACTCCCGTCACCACCGTGATCAGCGGCACCCCCTCCCCCGCCCCGGAAACCGCGCCGGAACCGGATACGGGCTTTGATTTCCTGTCGGTTCTGCCCTGGTTCTGGTTCGGCATCGCCTGCTGCTTCGGCATTTACAGTCTGTATACCTACCTGACCCTGAAATTAAAGGTTCGGGAGGCAGTCAAGATCCCCGGCGGCTGGGAATGCGACCGCATCGAGACCGCTTTTATTCTGGGCTTCATCCGCCCGAAAATCTACATCCCCATGGGCATGACCCCCGAGCAGCAGCGGTACATTCTCGCCCACGAGCGCACCCATCTGGACAAGGGCGACCACTGGTTCAAGATGGTGGGCTTCCTGGCGCTGGCGCTGCACTGGTTCAATCCGCTGGTGTGGGCAGCCTACATCCTGCTGTGCAAGGACATCGAGATCGCCTGCGACGAGCGGGTGGTGCAGTTCATGGAGCTGGACGAGCGGAAAGCCTACTCCGCCGCCCTGCTGAACTGCTCCACCAATCGGGCGCACTTCGCGGCCTGTCCCGTGGCCTTCGGCGAGGTGAGCGTCAAGGAGCGCATCAAGTCGGTGCTTTCCTATAAGAAGCCCGGCTTCTGGATCAGCCTTGTGGGCGTCATCGCCATTGTCTTCGTGGCGGTGTGCCTTGTGACCAGCCCCGCGAGAAAGGATGCGGAAGCCGCCGGGGATACCGAACCCACCTCCGTCTCCGACGCCGTTTCCGTACACAATGTGGACGAGCTGCTGGCCGCCATCGCGCCGGACGCCGTCATCCAGCTGGAGCCGGGAACCTACAACCTGTCCGGCGCAACCGGCTACGGCCTGCCCTCGGAAAATCCCTACTATGGGTGGACGGAAAAGTACGACGGCTTTGAGCTGATGCTGCAAAACGTGAAAAACCTGACCATCCGCGGCAGCGGCAAGGTAAACACGACTCTGGAATGCGATCCCCGGTCTGCCAGTGTCATCAATCTGAAAAATTGCGAAAATGTCACGCTGGAGGATTTCACCGCCGGTCACACACTGGAACTGGGCGAGTGCAGCAGCGGCGTTATCTACCTGCAAAACTGCACCGGCACCGACATGAACCGTCTCGGCATCTACGGCTGCGGCATGGTCGGCCTGCAGGCGGAGGCTTCCAGTGACATTTCCCTTGCGGACAGCGACGTGTACGACTGTTCCAGCCGTGCCGCCGAGATCACCAACTGCGAAAACGTCTCCATCTCCGGAACCCGCATTTACCGCATTGGCTCCCAGGAATACGGCGGATACACCTATTTCATGATCGATTCCAGTCAGGATGTCACGGTGGAAAACTGCGAAATCAGCGACAGCACTCTGATGAATCTTGCCGAGATCACCGGAAGCACTGTTCAGATGAAGGGCAATCTGTTCTCCAACTGCCGCACCCAGCAGACAGCATTCAGCCTCCAAACCGCCTACTTCGGTACGCCGGACATTGAAGCGAATTTGGTTCTGGAGGGCAACCGATTTGAAGGGTGCAGTATCCGCCGCTGGTTCAGCGACGACGGCACCGTCACGGACGGCACAGGTAAATTCCTTACCGATGAGCAGATGAACGAGTTGTACTCCACGGGCGCGACCGAACCGGCACAGAAGCAGCTGGAAATCCACGTTTCCACGGTGGACGAGCTGATCGCCGCCATCTGCCCCAATGTGGATATCGTGCTGGACGCAGAGCTTTACGACCTAAGCACCGCCACCGGCTACGGCACATCTCAGGGAGATTATTACCATTGGCGGGATGATTTCGACGGCCCGGGGCTGATTATCGACGGGGTGGACAATCTGACCATCCGCAGTAACGACGGCAACGTAACGGGTCACACCATCGCCGCCATTCCCCGCTATGCCGACGTCCTGACCTTCCAGTCGTGCAGCTACATCACCCTCTCCGGCTTCACCGCCGGTCACACGAGAGAACCCGGCAGCTGCTGCGGCGGCGTTCTGGAATTTCAGGATACCGACCACGTCACCGTGGACAACTGCGGGCTTTTCGGCTGCGGCATTCTGGGCGTGTATGCGGAATACTGCAATGACATACGGGTCGCCAACTGCGACATCTATGAGTGCAGTCAGGGCGGCGTCCGGTTCCAGAGCACCGAGGGAATCGTGATGGAAAACAACACCCTGCGGGATCTGGCCGGCAGCGATATGGACTTCATCGACTGCAAAGATGTGACGGTAAACGGTGAAACCCTGATCTCCGCCGACATTTCCAACAGTCTGATCATCCAGTCGGAGTATCAGCAGGATTTGCAGGCGCTTGACCGCTTCGTTACAGAATTTGCAAACGCATATTTTTACGGAGACACGCAGACCTTGTCCGCCGGTCTTTCCAAGGACTACACAGGCGGAATGGAAACCTATTCCGGCAACACAAACGATGTGATCGTGTGCTGGCATGAGGTCACGTTGGATATGTGGAAAGAAGCGACCGCCAACGGCACCTACGAATTTGCCTACCCCTACCGCAAGAACGTTGACAGCGAAATTGCCTATCTGAACATCGTTGTTGTCAGAGAAGACGACGCATGGAAGGTCAGCAGCTATTCTCTGGACAAGTAAAACAAAGCCAGTCCCTCCGGCATGGCCGGGGGGACTGCGTCTGCCAAAAAATGTCTCCGGCACGCGGCCGGAGACATTTTTGTTTGCAGCTAATTACGCCTTTTCCAGAGCCAGGGTTCTGGTGGTCAGGTCGCAGACCTCACGGGGTCCAAAGTACTGAATGGCGCCGGGGTAGACATAGCAGGTCTCTGCCGCCCACTCCGCTCTGTGCTCGGCGAAGAACCGGAAGGGCTTGCCGTCCAGCTCCACCAGCGCCTTGCGGATAACGGGCTTGTCCTTACCGTTTCTTCTCTCCATGTTCATCATCTTGGTGATGGGCATACCGCCTGCCACCCACTCCTCGGCGGGCTTGGACAGGTTGGAGACCTTGGAAAGATACCCGGTGTAGCCGTACTGGATCAGCATGAAGGCGTTGTAGCCCAGAGAGTAGCAGTAGTCGGCGTCAAAGTTGGAGGGGAATGCGCAGCGGCCTTCGTAGCCCAGGAAGTGATGCTGGGTGGAGAACTTGCCACAGTAGGTGCCGGCGGCTTTCCGGGCAGCCAGATTGTCTCTGACCAGAGCGGAGAACAGCTTCTCGGACTCGATGAGGGAGACCTGCACGTTGCCGTGGGGGTCGCGCTCCAGGAACAGCTGCTGCTGGATGCTCTGGGGCAGGATGGCGAACACGTCCATGGACTGCTCGGTAAGACCCGCCTTGATGAAGGCGTACTTCTCTTCCCATGTCGGCAGAGCATTGAACTGGGCGGTCTTCTCCCCGGCCAGCAGCTCATTGATCTCCGCGATCAGCACGGAGAATTCGGGGACGAACTCCACGATGCCCTCGGGGATGATGGCGACGCCGAAGTTCCAGCCCTTTGCCGCCCGGGTAGCCACGGAGTCGGCGATATAGTCCGCGATCTGGGCAAGGGACATCTTCTTCTCGGCCACCTCCTCGCCGATCAGGCAGATGTTGGGCTGGGTCTCCAACGCGCATTCCAGCGCCACGTGGGAAGCGGAACGGCCCATGACCTTGACAAAGTGCCAATACTTCTTGGCGGAATTGGCATCACGCTCGATGTTGCCGATGATCTCGCTGTAGGTCTTGGTGGCGGTGTCGAAGCCGAAGGAGCACTCGATGTCCTCGTTCTTCAGGTCGCCGTCGATGGTCTTGGGGCAGCCGATCACCTGAATGCCGCTGTTGTGGGCGGCAAAGTATTCGGCGAGAACTGCGGCATTGGTGTTGGAGTCGTCGCCGCCGATGATGACGATGGCGGTGATGCCGTGCTTCTTGCAGACATTTTCCGCAACGGCGAACTGCTCCTCCGTCTCCAGCTTGGTTCTGCCGGAGCCGATGATGTCAAATCCGCCGGTGTTGCGGTACCGGTTGATGTATTCGTCGTCGAAGATCACGTAGCTATCCTCCAGCAGACCGCTGGGGCCGCCCTTGAAGCCGTAGAGGACATTTTCCTTGTCCCAGGCCTTCAGCGCGTCGTACAGGCCGCAGATGACGTTGTGACCGCCGGGCGCCTGACCGCCGGAAAGGATCACGCCCACGGCCTGCTTCTTGGCCTCAGAGGTGTTCTTACCCTTCTGGAAGGTGATCTCGTTTTTGCCGTAGGTATTGGGGAACAGCGCCCTGATCTTTTCCTGATCCGCGACGCTCTCGGTGGCGCCGCCGCTGCACACACAAATATCAGAAATCCCGTTTCTGAGCATACCGGGGAGCTTGGGACTGTACTGGTATCTTGCGATCTGGAGAGGGGACAGTTTCATGGATGTATACACTCCTTACCGAATTTTGTTCAAAGGGGATTATACTCCATTTTTCCCAAAACGTAAATAGCAAAATTCCGAAATTTTCCCGCGAAAAATTTCAAAGCCACGCTTTCCCGCCCAAAAGGGCGCCGTCAACGCCGTCAGTAAGGCGTTTTTCTGGTGAAAATGAACATTTTGCCGCGGCGGAAGTTCCGAAATATTTATGTTGAAAAACCCCAGAAATATGCTATAATGTCAGCGGAATGAAAGCGGGTTTCCACCCGCAGTTTAAGAAAGGATGATTCCAAATGGCTCTTGTAACCACAACCGAGATGTTCAAGAAGGCTTACGACGGCGGCTACGCCATCGGCGCTTTCAACGTCAACAACATGGAAATCGTTCAGGGCATCACCGAGGCCTGCCGTGAGGAGAAGGCTCCCGTTATCCTGCAGGTCTCCAAGGGCGCCCGCGCCTACGCCAGCCACACTTACCTGGTAAAGCTGGTAGAGGCTGCCGTCATCGAGTGCCCCGATATCCCCATCGCTCTGCATCTGGATCACGGCCCCGACTTCGAGACCTGCAAGGCCTGCATCGACGGCGGCTTTACCTCCGTCATGATCGACGCCTCCTCCAAGCCCTTCGCCGAGAACATCGAGATCACCCGCAAGGTCGTTGAGTACGCTCATGACCACGGTGTCGTCGTTGAAGCTGAGCTGGGCACTCTGGCCGGCATTGAGGACGACGTCAAGGTCGCCGCTCACGCCGCCTCCTACACCCGTCCCGAGGAAGTGGAAGAGTTCGTGACCAAGACCGGCTGTGATTCTCTGGCCATTGCCATCGGCACCAGCCACGGCGCTTACAAGTTCACCGCCGCGCAGTGCACCCGCAATGCGGACGGCGTTCTGGTTCCGCCTCCCCTGCGCTTTGACGTCCTGGAGGAAGTCTCCCGCCGTCTGCCCGGCTTCCCCATCGTTCTGCACGGTTCTTCTTCCGTTCCTCAGAACTACGTGAAGATGATCAACGAGAACGGCGGCAAGATGCCCGACGCCGTGGGTATCCCCGAGGAGCAGCTGCGTCATGCCGCCAAGCTGTCCGTCTGCAAGATCAACATCGACTCCGACCTGCGTCTTGCCATGACCGGCACCATCCGTCAGTTCTTCAACGAGCATCCCGACAAGTTCGACCCCCGCGAGTACCTGAAGCCCGCCCGTGCCAACATCAAGGAACTGGTTCGCCACAAGCTGGTGGACGTTCTGGGCTGCGCCGGCAAGGCCTGATCGTCAATATCCATGCAATTGGCTCCCGGATTTCCGGGAGCCGATTTGCTGTCTCCGATCAGAGTCTGCCCGAAAACCGTCAACATGCCCGAGCAGCGGGTCTTTTCCGCCTGCGCTTCTCTTTGTCAGTTCCGCAGACCCGCCGCCTGCATGATGGCCTCGATGCTCTCCACCGGCTCGTTTCCCCAGAAGCGGTGAATATCCGCGCATCCGGCATCATTCAGCAGGTCGTCCGCCTCGTCGGTCAGGAGTCTTTGGTAGGCGTTGTCCACAAGCTCCAGCTTCTCCACGCAGAGCGCCCGGTCATCGCCCTTGGCGGCAAGCCAGGCGGCGGCCGCTTCGCCGATCTCATCCGCCCCAAGGCCGGTGTTCACGCCCCAGTCCAGCAGCTTGACCGCCGACTGCACCGCCCGCAGAGAGGAACCGGCAGTTCCGGGAACGACGTTTTCATCAATTTCGTCCAGAATGGGCAGGGTCAGCGCTGCCACGGTGGGCGCTTCGGTGGGAAGTTCCGTCGGGGCTTCGGTCACGGTGGTATCGGGATCGCCCGCGGTATCGGGTGCAGCGGCTTCCTTCGTCCAGATGCTCCGCTCTCCCTGCCCGGTCTTGAGGATGACCTCGTCGATCTCCTCTTCCACGGGGATGGCGACATGGAAATCCCCCGTTTCAAAAATGCCGAACACCGCGCTGAACCGGAAGCCCACATACAGCTTTCCGCCCAGCTCCTGGGTATAGCAGCCGCAGAAGCCCTCCGGGAAGGAGCCGGGGTAGAAGCCCTGGATCGTGACGGTGCTTCCGCCCACATCCACGGATGTAATGGCCGCATCCTCACAGGCGCGGAAGCCGAAAATCTTCCAGCCGTAGCGCCCCGCCGCAAAAACGCCGGCAAGCAGAATCGCCATAACCAGCAGCGTAATGATAACTGTCCTGATAAATTTCATAATGTCTCCTTGTATGTGCTAAAATGAAGTGACCCAAATAAAAGGTGAGAAGTCGACCTCGATGTGGTATAGTAAATTCACCGCAAACCACCAAGCACAAGGATGAGACTTCTCATGAACAGAATAGCACAAGAAGCGCATAGCCGTCAAGCGGTAGTTAAGCTGGCGGAGAAAAAAGGCAAGAGTTATCCCTCACAAGCTGATCCCGCCCCGGACGCCATGGCACAACGGTAAGGTCGAGCGCAGTCACCGGAATGACCAGCGATGCTTTTACGATTGGGAAAAGTTCTCGGATGTGAAAGAACTGAGTAAAAAGCTGAAAAAGCACCTGGCATGGAGCAACCGCAAGCCGATGCGGACACTGGGCGGAAAGAGTCCGCTGGAGCTTCTTTGCAAAAAGCTGGCCGCGGCCTAAAGGCCTTGGCAAAGGTTGCAGGCCGGACACATCTGACGATGCGCCCACCCTGCAGCCTGTCATATGCCACATCAATTTTTTCCTTCATTGGGTCATATCTATTTCCAGCACAGAGTCGGTTTCACAAAAGTGAAGCCGGCCTCTTTCTTTTTTCCGAAAAAGGTGATATGATAAAAGAAAAACGGCGCTTGCCGATTCACGCAAAGAAGGTCATCACCATGAACGCCCCTATAAAAATACTGGTCATCAATCCCGGCTCCACCTCCACCAAGGTCAGCTACTTTGAAGACGAGAAGAACGTTTACACCGAGAGCATCTTCCACGACGCCCCGGAGCTGCTGAAGTATCCCACCACCAACGACCAAATGCCCATGCGCAAGCAGGTGCTGCTGGACTTTTTACAGTCCCACGGCATGACCCCCGCCGACATGGACGTATTCGTCGGCCGGGGCGGCTGCGCCTATTCCCAGGCCGCCGGGGTCATGGAGATCGATGCGCGTTTGGTGGAGGACACCGCCGCAGACAAGGGCGGCAGCGACCACCCGGCGAAGCTGGGGGTCATGCTGGCCTACGAGCTGGGCTGTGAATACCACAAGCCCATGTACACCGTGAACCCCACCAACGTGGACGAGCTGTGGGACTATGCCCGTCTCACCGGCATTGCGGGGCTTTACCGCCGCGCCCAGACCCATGTACTGAACCAGAAGGGCATTGCCGCCATTCACGCCAAATCGCTGGGAAAGCGCTACGAGGATCTGAACCTGATCGTCTGCCATGTGGACGGCGGCATCACCGTCACCGCCCATAAGGCCGGGCGCATGGTGGACAGCACCGAGGGCGCCGGCGGAGACGGCCCCTTCACCCCCACCCGCCTCGGCTCCATCCCGGTGATGGAGGTGCTGCAATACTTGGACGAGGGGCACACCACCGCCCAGATGCGCCCCATGCTCTCCCGTTCCGGCGGTTTCGTCAGCCACTTCGGGACCTCCGACGCGGCAAAAGTCCACGCCCTGGTGGACGCCGGGGATAAAAAAGCCGTGACCGTCTGGAATGCCATGATCTACCAGCTGTGCAAATCCATCGGCGGCATGGCAGCGGTGCTGGAAGGCAAGGTGGACGGCATTCTGCTCACCGGCGGCCTGATGCGCTATGACGATATCCTGAAGGGCGTGGAGCAGCGCTGCGGCTGGATCGCGCCCATCACCGTCTACCCCGGCGAGTGCGAGCAGGAGGCCATGGCGGACGCCGTTCTGGAGGTGCTTCGGGGGCAGCGGAAGGCCAACCGCTACACCGGCGTCCCTGTTTTTCAGGGCTTCGAGTGGGACAAGGGAAGCTCTGATTAAATCGGCAAGAGCTGCGAGCGAGAGATTTTTCGGCCAATCGAGGTATCGAAAACGG